>CAYWTP010000069.1:0-14530 GCA_964461215.1 uncultured Ectothiorhodospiraceae bacterium
CAAGCTGCCCGCCGAGGTCTCCCGGGGTACACCGATCCTGCTGGACGATGGCGCCATCGAGCTGGAAGTCCAGTCCGTGGAGGCCGACGTCATCCACTGCCGGGTGGTGCACGGCGGCACCCTGCGGGAGAACAAAGGCGTCAACCTGCCCAACACGCAACTTTCGGTCAGCGCTGTGAGCCCCGAGAACCGGGACGACGTGGTTCGGGAGCTGGACTTCGCCGCGGAGAACGACGTGGATTACATCGCCGCCTCCTTCGTCCAGAGCGCCGAAGATGTCCAGAAGATGAAGGCGATCCTGCACGAGCGGAACGTGGACATCCCGATCATCGCCAAGATTGAGAACAAGGCCGGGGTGAAGAACCTGGAGGCGATTGTGGCTGTCGCTGACGGGACCATGGTGGCCCGGGGTGACTTGGGTGTCGAGCTGCCACTGGCGGAAGTTCCCAGCACCCAGAAGCGAATCATACGGCTCACCGTCACCAACGGTAAGCCGGTGATTACCGCCACCGAGATGCTAGCCTCCATGGAACGTAACCCGAAGCCCACCCGGGCCGAGGCCAGTGACGTGGCCAACGCCATCCTGGACGGCACCTCGGCGGTCATGCTCTCCGGGGAGACCGCCGCCGGCAAGTATCCCGTGCAGGCGGTCATGACCATGGCCACCCTGGCCATGCGGGCCGAGGCCTCGCTGGATGAGTACGGCTACCTGCAGAAGATCCTGCCCCACCCCTCCAATCTGGTTACCGAGGCCGTGAGCGAGGCCTCGGCCCGCATGGCGAAAAACCTCAAAGCGGCCGCCATCTTCAGTCTGACCGAGACGGGCTTCACCTCGCGCCTCATCTCCAAGCACCGGCCCGATTGCGCCAACCTGGCCGTCACCGCCTCGCCGGTGGTGGCCCGGCGCCTGTCCATGAACTGGGGCGTCATTCCCCTGCTGCACGAGGAAGCCCGCTCGGATGACGCCAAGATCGACTTCGCCATCCGCATGGCCCAGGAGCTTGGCTACGTAGGACCGGGCGACCTGATCGTCGCCACAGCGGGCCACGGCCAACAGGCCGGAAGCACCAATCTGATCCGGGTGATTACCCTCTGAAGGGGGTGGTTGGGCCAATGGCGCTGCGCCGGTTGCACGCCTACTGAGGCTGATAATCTTTATTGGGGACGGGGCCGATGGTCCGTTCACCCCGCGGGTGGCGGTATGCGTACAACACGCGCGTGTCGAAGCGCGCGGGTTAGCTTCGGCTCCGGTACTGGGCGCGACTTACGGGGAATCAGCCTGCGGCTACCGGCCGTCGGGCAGTTGATTTCTTGTCGCGGACGCAAAAGGCTGGACGCAATCCAGCCTCAGGTCTTGATCTTCAGCACGATGGCGTCCAGATCGTGCTCCCGCAGCCGCTCGCGGATCTGATTGACCTTGGAGAGGTTGGTGAAGGGGCCGAGACGCACCCGGTGCCAGGTGTCCTTGCCGTCCACGGCCACCGTCTGAACCTGGGCTTCCAGGCCAAGAAGGGCGAGTTGGGCCTTGAGGCGGTCGGCTTCTTCGATGGCACGAAAGGAGCCCACCTGTAGTAGGTAGGTGCCGGGCTCCTCGGGCCCCGCTGCCGGCTTTGCGCCCCGCGACGGCAGGGCCGAGTCTGGCACCGGAACTTCCATCTCCGGCAGGATGGTGTAAAACTCGAAGCGGGGCTTCGGCGGCGGCGTCTTCTCCCGCGGGGACTTTCTAGGCGCCGGCGCCCGCGGCTGGCTAACCGGCTTGGCGGGCGGGCTAAGCACGGCCACGGGTGCCGGCGGCTGATGCTCGCGCAGATAGACCAGGAAGGCCACGAACAAGCCGATGAGCAGGCCCACGGCGAGCCAGGCCCAGCCGGGCGATTTCCTCGGAGGCCGCTCCCGGGGCCGGTTCTTGTAGTCCGCTGGCATGGCTTACATCGCCTCGGGCGCCGAGACCCCGAGCAGCGTCAATCCATTGGCCAGGACCTGCCGCGCGGCGCGGATAAGGCACAGGCGCGCGTCGCGCAAGGTCGGGTCCTCCACCAGGAACTGGTGGGCGTTGTAGTAGGTGTGAAAGTCGTTGGCCAAGTCACGCAGGTAGTGAACCACCTGATGGGGCTCGTGCACCAGGGCCGCCGCCTCCAGGACCTCCGGATAGCGCGAAAGCGTCGCCAGCAGCGACTGCTCGTGGGATTCGGTGAGCCGGTGCAGGCCGGCCAGCCCCCGGTCCGGGTCGTGTCTGAGGCTGCGCTCGTCAAGCTGGCGCAACACGCTGCACACCCGGGCGTGGGCGTACTGCACGTAGTACACGGGATTGTCGGCGGACTGGGACCTGGCCAGGTCCAGATCGAAATCCAGGTGCTGCTCGCAACGGCGCATCACATAGAAGAAGCGGGCGGCATCCCGGCCCACCTCCTTGCGAAGCTGGCGTAAGGTCACGAACTCTCCGGAGCGGGTAGACATCTGCATGCGCTCCCCGCCCTGGTAGAGGATGGCAAACTGCACCAGCAGCACGTCCAGGCGGGAAGGGTCGTCCCCCAGGGCCTGAAGAGCCGCCTTGACCCGCGGCACGTAGCCGTGGTGGTCGGCGCCCCAGATATCGATCACCCGCTCGAAGCCCCGCTCAAGCTTGTCCATGTGGTAGGCGATATCCGAGGCGAAGTAGGTGGTCTGGCCGTTCTCACGCTCCACTACCCGGTCCTTCTCGTCACCGAAGGCGGCGGAGCGGAACCACAGGGCGCCGTCCCGCTCGTACAGGTGCCCGGCACTGCGCAGGCGCTCGATGGCTCGGTTCACCGCCCCGCCCTCGGCCAGGGACCGTTCCGAATACCACTGGTCATAAACCACTCCGAACTTCTCCAGATCATCGCGGATGTCTTCGAGAATGGTGTTCAGCCCAAGCTCGAACACGAAGCGGTACCGGTTATCGCCCAGGGCGTCGCGCGTCCGGGCGATCACGGCGTCGATATGCGCCTCCTTGTCCCCGCCTTGGGACTCGTCCGGCGGTAATGCCTCCAGCACCTCCGCGGCCGGGACATAGTAGGCCAGACTGTGCTCCCGATGCAGGCTGGCGGCAATGTCCCAGACGTAATCGCCCTTGTAGCCGTTGGCGGGAAAAGGCAGCTCTTCGCCGCATAGCTCCAGATAGCGCAGCCAGACGCTGGTGGCCAGAATGTCCATCTGACGGCCCGCATCGTTGACGTAGTACTCCCGGTGTACCACGAAGCCCACGGCCTCCAGCAGATCGGCAACCGCTGCCCCGTAGGCGGCCCCCCGGCCATGACCCACGTGCAGGGGGCCGGTCGGATTGGCGGAAACAAACTCGACCTGGACCCGCCGGCCCCGCCCGAGATTGGAGCGTCCGTAAGCCGTCCCCGCCGCCAGGATCTCCCGGACCACTCCCAGATAGGCGCTTCGGGACAGGAAGAAGTTGATGAAGCCGGGGCCTGCGATTTCCACCTTTTCAAGGCTCTCGGAGGCCTGCAGCTCGGCAGCGATGCGCTCGGCCAGCTCCCGCGGCTTGCGCCGCGCCTGCTTAGCCAGGGCCAGGGCCACGTTGCAGGCGAAGTCTCCGTGCTGAGAGTCCCGCGCCCGGTCGATCTGGACGTGAGGAGCAAGCTCGGAGGCCAGCTCCCCCTGCTCCTGGAGGCGTGCCAGGGCGGTTTCCACCATGTCCTGCAGATGACGTTTCAAGACAGAACCCCCGGGGAATTACAAAATAAGATTATTCTACTGTACTGGTGGCCAGGAATCAGCGGTTCACAAGGGGGCAGCCAAACCGCAGGCTCCACCCCTGACTCTCCACCCCCCTGCTCCCGCCTCCCTATCCCCTGGTCCCCTTTCAATCCATCTCCTGGGGATCCACGTCGACGGACCAGCGTACATTACGGGTGGCTTTGAGGACCTCCACGGCCGGGATCCAGGCATCCAACAGCTTATGCAGGTGGGGACGACTGGGACACTGGAGCAGGAGGTGGGCTCGGTATCTACCCGCGCGCCGCTCCATGGGCGCGGGCACGGGCCCCAGCAGCTCCACACCACCCGGGTCCGCGGTCGGCGCCACCGTCCTGGCCTGCTCCAGGAATGCCATGGCGCCATCGCGCCGGGGCGCCTCCGCCCGCATGAGTGCCATGAACTGATAGGGCGGCAAACCGGCGGCCTGGCGCTCCGCCAGCGCGGCGCGGGCAAAGCTGGCATAGCCGTGCTCGATGAGGGCCCGCAGCAGGGGGTGCTCGGGGTGGTGGGTCTGGATCAATACCTCGCCGGCCTGCTCGCCGCGGCCCGCGCGCCCGGCCACCTGCACGACAAGCTGGGCCATCCGCTCGCTGGCCCGGAAGTCGGCCGAGAACAGCCCCCCGTCGGCATCCACTATGGCAACCAGGGTGAGATTGGGGAAATGGTGACCCTTGGCCAGCATCTGGGTACCGACCAACAGATTGGTCCGGCCGGCCGTCACGTCCCGCAGGGCAGTCGCCAGAGCCCCTTTGCGGCGAGTGCTGTCACGGTCGATGCGGGCCAGACGGGCGCTGGGGAAAATATCCGCCAGGGCCTGCTCCAGCCGCTGAGTTCCGCTGCCCAGGGGCCGAAGCTCCCCGCCGCCGCATTCGGGACAGTGCTCGGGCAGGGCACGCTCGGACCCGCAGTGATGGCAGCGCAGGCGCCCGCTGGGCCGGTGCAGCGTCATGTGGGCATCGCAGCGCCCGCAGCCCGCCACCCAGCCACAGTCGTGGCACAGTACCGAGGGCGCAAACCCTCGCCGGTTGAGAAACAGCAAAACTTGCTCGTCCCGCCCCAGGCACACCGCGACGGCAGCCAGCAGGGCATCGGAGAGGCCGTTGTGCAGCGGCCGAGCCTTGACGTCCAGGACACGAAGGACAGGGTGAGCGGTGCCTGCCGCCCTCTCCGGCAATGCCAGGTGGCGGTATCGCCCCTGCTGCATGTTGTTAAGGCTCTCCAACGAGGGTGTCGCCGAGCCCAGAAGCACCGGCACCCGTTCGCGCTGCCCCCGCACCACAGCCAGATCCCTGGCCGAATAGCGAAACCCCTCCTGCTGCTTGTACGAGAGATCGTGTTCTTCGTCGACGATAATCACGCCGGGCTTCTTCAGCGGCACGAACACCGCCGAGCGGGTACCGATCACAACCGGCGCGGTACCGTTGCGGGCCATCAGCCAGGCGCACAGCCGCTCCCCATCGCTGAGTCCGGAGTGAAGAACCGCGACCGGAAACCTAAAGCGACGCCGGAAGCGGGCCACCATCTGCGGGGTCAGGGCGATCTCGGGAATGAGCACCAGGGCCTGGCGTCCTTGCGCCGTGAGCCGGGCGATGGTTTGCAGGTACACCTCGGTCTTGCCGCTGCCCGTGACCCCTTCCAGCAGGTAGGTCTCGAAGCCCCCCTGGGCGGCGCATACGGTATCCACGGCGTCCCGCTGCCCGCGCCCGAGGGCCAGGGGCGCCGTCGGCTCCTGGGGCTCGGTGTCCAGACAAGGCCGCTCCACGACCTGGGCCAGGCCCTTGTCGACGAGAACCCGCATTGGACGCTCCCAGCCCGGGGTGTGAGCCGACAATGCATCGGCCCCCAGCCCCTGCGGGTGGTGCCGGAGCAGATCCAGGAGTGCTGCCTGGCGGGGCGCCCGATCGAGGAGTGGGCCGGTAGCCGCCGCAGGCGCGGGCAGCCATCGCCGCAGCCCCGGGGCCGTGGCGGCCCGGCCCTGGCGCAGCGGGCCGGGCAAGGCTCCGAAGATGACCTCGCCGACCGGGTGGTGATAGTAGGACGCAGCCCATTCGAGCAGCCCCAGGGCGGGCGGCGGAAGCAGGGGCTCGTCGTCCAGCACCGCGGTCACGGGTCGAAGCCGATCGGCGGCCACCGCGCTCTGCCGAACTCTCTCCAGCACGACGCCGATGCGCTGGACACGGCCGAAGGGTACCCGAACACGAACGCCAGGCTGGATTCGGGCGGGATCCGCATCGGCCGGCCCCCAGTAGTCGAAGGTGCGGCGCAGGGGGGAAGGAACGGCGATACGCAGAATGGGGCGGCTCATGATTGGGCGGGGCGGCTCAAGCCCGCATTTCTGGCTAGGATCCCGCGTTCGCCAGCAGCGCTTCGACTTCGGCCAGGGAGGCCCGCCGCATGGGCCGCCCATCCACGGGGCTCAACGGGGCATGGCGGCCGGCAGGTCCCGAGAACGCCGTAAGAGCCACAGGCACGTCACCGGCCAGGAACCGGTACTCGGGCAAGCACCCATGTTCGTCCGCCGTCACCCGTAGGCGCCGGTCCGTCAGCTCGAACGGAATACCGTGCTCCAGCAGAAAGCCGCCCACCTCCTCTGCCAGATCGGCAAACACGTGCAGATTGACCTCGCAGTAACGATCCGCGGTTCCCTCCAGCACCGGACCCACCAGCTTGGGGGAAAAGCTGTGGAGAAACCGCATGGCCTCGAGCGCGGTACGCCGCAGCTCGCGCAGGTGCACGGGCTGCGAATCGGCGTGAAACAGCCGTTGATAGTCGGCCAGCGCCTGCTCGACCTCGCGATTATTCGGCAGATAACGGGCATCGGAAACCCCGAGCTGCTGCGCCGCCTTGCGCTTGGCCTGAAGATAGTTGCGGCCGCCACTTTCCACCAACAGCCTGGCCGCCTCCTGAGCAATGCGCTGGCGAAGCTGGAGCGAGCGGGCAGCCTGGCGGTTGTTCATGGGATCAGAACAAGTGCTCCGTCACACGCTCGACGGTTGTCGGGCTGCCGGCGTCCGCGTGCGCTTTGACCTCCGCGGCTTGGCGGGGCACATCTTCGACCCGAAAGGTCTCAAAGATTGCATTGGGAAAGTCCGCCGAGGCCAGGTGCCCGGTCTCGGGGTCGATGCGCACCGTGACCAGCCCCTTGGGCTGCTCCAGAGGCGCCTCGGGAACGCCGTCCAGCGCCTGCCGCATGAAGTCTATCCACATGGGAAGGGCGGCGTGGGCGCCCGTCTCCACGGTGCCCAGCGGGCGGAGCTGATCGAAGCCGACCCAGGCGGTCGTCACGATCCGCTGATTGAACCCGGAAAACCATGCATCGCGCTGGTCGTTGGTGGTTCCGGTCTTGCCGGCCAAGTCGTTGCGTCCCAGCACCATCGCCCGGCGACCCGTTCCATGACGAATGACATCACGCAGCATGGAGGTCATCAGCCAGGCATTCTGCGCGGTGATTACCCGCGGCGCGGGCCTCATCGGCGGCAGGGACTGATCGCTCGTGGCTTGGGCAGTGGTGCCATCGGCCGGTGCAGATACCGGCATGGCCTGAGCAGGACCCGGCGACTCGCCGCAGGCGGGGCAGACCTGCACCGGATCGGCCTGGTACACCACGTTCCCGTCGGATCCCACGATGCGATCCACGAAGTAGGGGTCCACCAGATAGCCGCCGTTGGCGAACACGGCATAGCCGCGGGCCATGCTCAAGGGAGCCACCGTGCCGCTGCCCAAAGCCAGGGACAGGTCCCGGGGCAAATGGGTGGTGTCGATGCCGAAGCGCTTGATGTACTCGATGGCCTTCCTCACGCCCACGGCTCGCAGCACACGGATGGAAACCAGGTTGCGCGAGTGGATCAGAGCCACACGTAGCCGGGTAGGACCGAAGAACTTACCGCTGTAGTTCTCCGGGCGCCAGGCCGACTCCAGGCCCGGATCGTCGAACACCACCGGCGCGTCATTGACGATGGTGGCGGGCGTGAATCCCGACGCCAACGCCGCGGAATAGATAAATGGCTTGAAGCTGGAGCCGGGCTGACGCTCGGCCTGGGTCACCCGATTGAACTTGCTGCGGTAGAAGTCGAACCCACCGACCAGCGCCTCTATGGCACCGTCGCCGGGCGCTAGAGCCACGAGGGCTCCCTCTACGTCGGGAACCTGGCCGAGGTGCCATCCGTCCTCTGGATCGCGGACCACGCGGATAACATCGCCGGGCGCCACGATGTCGGCCGCGCTCTTCGGGGCCGGTCCCCTCCGGTTCTCGCTGATGTACGGGCGCGCCCATGACAGGCCCTTCCAGGGGATGTCGATCTTGCCGACACCAAGGGCGTAGGCGGTCACCGAGTCCTCACCCACGGCCGTGACCAGAGCCGGTGGCAGCCCGGCGACCGGGTTGATGTCCGCCAGGAACTCTTCCCAGCGCGCAGGGACGTCGTCGTTCTTGAGGTCGAAATGGCGCTCCGCGCCCCGATAGCCGTGGCGCCGGTCGTAGTCCATGAGGTCCTTGCGCAGGGCCTCGCTGGCCGCCGCCTGCAAGCGGGAATCCACGGTGGCGTAAACGCTGTAGCCGTTGGTGTAGGCCTCGGAGCCATAGCGGTCCACCATGAACGCGCGTACCATCTCGGCGACGTATGGAGCCTCCACCTTGACGGCCAGCCCGTGCAGGCTGGCGGTAACCGGTGTCGCCAGGGCCTGCTGGTATTCCTGCTGGGTGACGTAGCCCAGCTCCCGCATGCGGCGCAGAACGTAGTTGCGCCGGCTCAGAGCTCGTTCCGGGTCGGTGACGGGATTGAACCGGGAGGGGGCCTTGGGCAGTCCGGCAATCATGGCCATCTGGGGCAGGGTTAGCTCGGCGATGGGCCTACCGTAGTAGACCTGGGCCGCGGCGCCGATACCGTAAGCGCGGTGCCCAAGGTAGATTTTGTTCAGATACAGCTCCAAGATCTCGTCCTTGGTCAGGCCGTGCTCAATTCGAAAGGCGAGAATGATCTCGTTGAGCTTTCGCAGATAGGTCTTCTCGCTGTTGAGGAAGAAGTTGCGAGCCACCTGCATGGTGATGGTGCTGCCGCCTTGCTTCTTCTCGCCGGTACGCAGCAGCTCCCAGCCGGCGCGTGCAATTCCCTGCCAGTCCACCCCCGGGTGCTGGTAGAAGCGATCGTCCTCGGCCGACAGCACGGCCTCCTGCATCCGCTTGGGGACCTCGGCCAGGTGCAGAGGAATGCGCCTCATCTCGCCGAACTCGGCCATCAGCCGGCGGTCGTGGAAAGATCCGCAACGGCACCTGCAGCCTCACGTCCTTGAGGCTCTCGATGGACGGAAGCCGGGGCGCCAGGTACCACCAGGTCGCACCCGCCGCAACGGCGGCCAGCAGCACGGAAACGAGGATCAGGTAGAACCCTAGGCGCAGAACCTTCACGGATATACTCATGGAATGATGTAATAGGGCCGAATGAAAATCTATTATAAAAGGTTACGGGGAAACCGCATCAGGGGTTGCGAAAAGTGCGAATTGGTTGTTTGTATCTGGTTATTGCTTGATCTATAGTTAGGCCTAGTATTTAATGTAGCAGTGGATGTATTTCCTCTAAGCATGGGGTTTGAAAGGAAAAAACGGTGGGCTTATTCGGTAAGAGAAGCACCCCCCTCGTCGGCCTGGACATCAGCTCGACTGCCGTAAAGCTGCTTGAGCTGAGCAAAAGCGGGGACCGGTACAGGGTAGAGAGCTATGCCGTGGAGCCGCTGCCGGCGAACTCGGTGGTCGAGAAGACTATAACCGACGAGCAATCAGTGGGCGAAGCCATACGGCGGGCGGTAAGCCGTTCGGGTACCCGGACCAAACAGGCAGGCGTGGCCGTAGCAGGCTCCGCTGTCATTACCAAGCTCATTACCATGCCCGGCAATCTCTCCGGCGATGAGATGGAAGGGCAGATCCAGGTGGAGGCGGACCAGTATATCCCCTACCCCCTGGAAGAGGTGAACCTCGACTTCGAGGTCATAGGGCCATCTGACGCGGATCCTGATAAGGTCGATGTCCTGCTGGCTGCCTCGCGCAGCGAGAACGTGGACGTGCGGGTGGCGGCAGCAGAGCTTGGTGGGCTTCAGGTCAAGATTGTGGATGTGGAGGCTTTCGCCATGGAGAATGCCTTCGCACTGCTGGCCAGGGACATACCTGAACGGGGCATGGAGCAGACCATCGCTCTGGTCGATATCGGCGCCACCATGACCACCCTCAGCGTGCTCCATGACCTGAAGATCATCTACGCCCGGGAGCAGGTGTTCGGCGGCAAGCAGCTCACCGAGGAGATCCAGCGCCGGTACGGCTTATCTTATGAGGAGGCCGGTCTTGCAAAGCGTCAAGGGGGACTGCCAGACAACTATGGACCGGAGGTCCTGGAGCCCTTCAAGGAGTCGATGTCCCAACAGGTCAACCGGTCGTTGCAGTTCTTCTATTCGTCCAGCCAGTACAGCCAGGTGGACCATATCGTGCTGGCCGGTGGATGCGCCTCCATTGAGGGGGCCGACGAGCTGATTGCAGAGCGTACCGGCGTCTCGGTGACCATCGCCAACCCGTTCGCCAATATGACCTTATCATCGCGGGTTCGGGCGCCGGTGCTGAGCAATGATGCCCCGTCCCTGATGATTGCGACCGGTCTGGCACTAAGGAGTTTCGACTGATGCCGCGCATCAATCTACTGCCGTGGCGCGAAGAGCTTCGCAAGCAGAAGCAAAAGGAGTTCGGCATCATGGTGGGGCTGGCAGGCCTTGCCATGGTTGGGATCATCTTCCTGGTCCAGGTCCAAATCGGACAGATGATCGAGAATCAGAAGCGGCGTAATCACTTCCTTGATGAAGAGATCGCCAAGATCGATAAGAAGATAAAGGAGATCAAGGACCTGGAGAAGGAGAAGGAGAACCTGTTGGCCCGGATGAACGTGGTCGAGCAGCTCCAGACCAGCCGTCCCGAGGTGGTACACCTCTTCGACGAGCTGGTCACGGCCCTACCGGACGGCGTCTACCTGACGTCTCTGGTGCAGAAGGGACGCAGTATTACGCTTGAAGGCTATGCCCAGTCGAATGCCCGCGTGTCCTCCTTTATGCGCAACCTGGACAACTCGCCGTGGCTGACGAGCCCGGATCTGAAGAGGATCCAGGCGGTGACGCGCTCCGACCTGGGGTCTGTCCGGCTCAGCCGGTTCACGCTGGTTGTCACTCAGACCAAGCCCAAGGCCAAAGGTGATGAGGACGGGGAAGGGGCGGCGAAATGAAGCTTTCTGATCTCAATAGCCTCGATTTCAACAATATCGGGGGCTGGCCGGCGCCGGCCAAGGCGGGGGCCATCGTAATCATCTGCGCGGCGCTGCTCGGCAGTGGTTACTGGTTTTTCACGAAGCCCCAGCTTGAGTCGCTGGAGCGGGCCAGGACCGAAGAGAAGGACAAGCGGGCCACGTTCGAGGCGAAGCAGCTCAAGGCCGCCAACCTGGAGCCGCTAAAGGCTCAGCTCGAAGAGATGAAGCAGTCCTTCGGCGCCATGCTCCGACAGCTTCCCAACCAGGCAGAGATGGAAGGCCTGCTGGTGGACATCTCCCAGACGGGGCTGGCCAGCGGGCTGGAGTTCGATCTGTTCGAGCCCGAGCGGGAGATACGCAAGGACTTCTACGCAGAGAAGCCCATCAAGATCGAGGTTACTGGCACTTATCACGAATTCGGGGAGTTCGTCAGCGGCGTCGCCTCCCTGCCCCGCATCGTGACTCAGCATGACATCAGCATCCGTCCGAAGGACGAGAGGCACCCGGACCAACTCGTCATGGATGCGACCGCCAAGACCTACCGCTATCTGGAAGAAGAGGGGGCAGCAAAGTGATCTCCCGGGATTTGCCCACACTGCGTACCGGCGCGGGACTGGTTCGGCGGGGCCAGGCGGCAGGTGCGGCAGTCATTATCCTGGCCGCCCTGGCTGGCTGCGTGAGCCGGAACATGGATGATCTGGTTGCTTACGTAGACCAGGTCAAGGCGCGGAAACACTACAAGATCGAGCCCCTGCCCGAGATCAAGGTCCCGGAGATTTATGTCTACGCTTCAGCCGCCAAGAGAGACCCTTTCCAGCCATTCGTCGAAGAGCAGCGGGCCCAGGTCACCGGATCCGATAAGGGCAAGGCTGGGGAGCTGCGGCCGCCCGTGCATCCTCCGCAGGAGCTTGAGCAATTTCCGCTGGATACGCTGCGCATGGTGGGTACGCTGCAAAAGGACGACCAGATCTGGGGTTTGATCACCGCCCCCGATGGCGCGGTACATCGTATTCAGGCGGGCAACTACATGGGCAAGAACTACGGCAAGATTACGTTGATTGCCGAGGACCACATCGAGCTCGTCGAGATCATCCCTAACGGCCAGGGGGGCTGGCAGGAACGCCCCGCGAAACTGGAACTGAGCGAATAAGCCTCTTTTGGGGGAATTACCATGACGATGAATAGTGCCCGGGCGAATCATCTAAGGGTGGAAGGTCCGGACCGTGCACCAGCGCGCCGGCGCAAGGCGTGGAGCCTGGCCGCCCTGCTTGTCTTGCTCGTGGGTGCCTGGCTGCCGCGGGCCCACGCTCTGTCGCTGGACGACATCAGCTTTTCCTCGCTGTCAGGGGACCGGGTACAGGTGAAGCTCTCGCTCTCGGGCAAGGCCTCGCAACCGCTGAGCTTCGCGATCGACGAACCGGCCAGGGTGGCTCTGGACTTCCCCGGCGTAACCCTGAATCTGGCGCGCAAGACCCAGACCATCGGCATCGGAATGGCCCGCAGCGTGACTGCCGTGGAAGCCGGCGGCCGCACACGGGTGGTTCTCAATTTGGTCAAGCTGGTGCCATACGACATGCAGGTGGAGGGCCACAACATCTATCTCACGCTCGAGGGTGGCGGTACGGCCCAGAGCCGGGCCTTCCTGACCAGCCAGCAGACCGCGCAAAAGGGTGCCGGCCATCACCGGATCGAGAACATCGACTTCCGCCGTGGCGAAGCCGGGGAGGGCCGTGTGATCGTAAGCCTGTCCGACCCGAACATCATCATCGACACCCAGGAGCAAGGCGGCAAGATTGTCGTGGACTTCCTCAACAGCTCCCTGCCCCAGCGGCTCGAGCGCAAGCTCGACGTGGTGGACTTCGCTACCCCGGTCACCACGGTCGAGACCTTCGCCCAGGGCGATGGTGTTCGCATGGTGGTCACACCCAAGGGCGCTTATGACCAGCTCGCATATCAGTCCGACAACCTGTTCACCATCGAGGTCAAGCCGCTGACGCCGGAAGAGGCCGAAACGGCCAGGAAAGCGAAGGTCGGGTATACCGGCGAGCGCCTGTCACTGAATTTCCAGAACATCGAGGTCAGGGCCGTGCTGCAGCTTCTGGCGGATTTCACCGGGCTGAACTTGGTGGCCAGCGACACCGTGGGCGGAAACCTGACTCTGAGGCTGAAGAACGTGCCCTGGGATCAGGCCCTGGACATCATCCTGAAGTCCAAGGGACTGGCCATGCGCAAGAACGGCAACGTGATCATGGTCGCGCCCAGTGAAGAGATCGCCGCACGCGAGAAGCTTGAGCTGGAAGCCCAGAAGCAGATCCAGGAGCTGGCGCCGCTGCGCACCGAGTACATTCAGGTGAACTACGCCAAGGCGTCTGCCATTCAGGGTCTGATCAAGGCCGAGCACAACTCCCTGCTCTCCGAGCGCGGCAGCGTCACCATCGACGAGCGCACCAACACGCTGCTGGTGCGCGACACGGCGGACAACCTCGACGCCATCCGGCGCATGGTCTCCAAGCTGGACATCCCCGTGCGCCAGGTGCTCATCGAGTCGCGCATCGTGATTGCCGACGACACTTTCAGCAAGGATCTGGGTGTGAAATTCGGCTACAGCCAGACGGTGTCGCCGGACAACCCCAACTCAGGCACCATCAAGTCGGTGGGCGGCAAGCTGCCTGGTGATGTCACGTATGGGGCTGGCACAACCTCTTTTCACACGGGTGGCGCCGAGAACTACATTGTGGACCTGCCCATCGGCGGGCCGACCGCGGCCCTTGGCCTGGCCATCGGGCGTATCGGCAGCCACCTGCTCCAGCTCGAGCTGCAGGCCATGCAGCAGGAAGGCCGGGGCGAGGTCATCTCCAACCCCCGGGTCATCACCTCCAACCAGAAGCCTGCCACCATCGAGCAAGGCACCGAGATCCCCTACCAGGAGGCCAGCTCCAGCGGTGCCACGTCCGTATCCTTCAAGAAGGCGGTGCTGAGTCTCAAGGTGACTCCCCAGATCACACCGGATGATCGGATCATCATGGACCTGCAGGTCAACAACGACAGTGTCGGCACGATCTTCGGAGGTATCCCGAGCATCGACACCAAGACGGTGAATACCCAGGTGCTGGTGGATGACGGCGAGACCGTGGTTCTGGGCGGTGTCTACACCCAGACCGTGCGCAAGGACATCGGGCGGGTACCGTTCTTTGGCGACCTGCCCGTCGTGGGCTTCATGTTCCGGAGCGAGCAGCACCAGAATGACAAGAACGAGCTGTTGATCTTCGTAACGCCGAAAATCCTGAGAGAGAGCCTCGCTGTACGCTGACTCACCGGCTCATCTTCGTCCTCTGCGTCCCCGGCGCACCGGGGTCCGGACTCCCGCTCCGGACCCGGTGCGCCCCGGTGCGTTGCACCATCCGCCGGCATGACCGAGGGCGGGAACATCTTCCTGGTGGGACCCATGGGTGCGGGCAAGACCACCATCGGGCGCAGCCTGGCCAGGCTGCTCCACAAGGACTTCCGGGACTGCGATCGCGAGATTG
>CAYWTP010000070.1:0-14528 GCA_964461215.1 uncultured Ectothiorhodospiraceae bacterium
CGACCCCAACCTTGGCAAGGTTGTGCTCTACCAACTGAGCTATTCCCGCATTTCTCCGGAAGCTCACTTCCAGTGAGAAAAAGTATTGTAGCGGCGGACCCGGGAGTGTCAAGAGGCGTCGTCGCCCGAGGTCGAGCCGATGTCGGCGCGCAGCAGCGGCCAGGCCGAGCGCAGGTACCCCGTCATCGACCACAGGGTCAGAAGGGCCGCCACGTACAAGCAGGCCACCCCCAGGGAGTAGACGGGGATCCCGGCGACGGGCATGCGGTAGAGCATGAGGATCAGGGCAAGCATCTGCGCCGTGGTCTTGATCTTGCCGATGTAGGCCACCGCCACTTTGGCCCGGCTGCCCAGCTCTGCCATCCACTCGCGCAGGGCGGAGATGGCGATCTCACGCCCGATGATGATGGCCGCGGGTACCGCCAGCCAGGGCTGTGGGTCCTTCTGCACCAGCAGCACCAGGGCCACGGCGACCATCAGCTTGTCGGCCACCGGATCCAGGAACGCACCGAAGGCCGAGGTCTGGCCGAGCCGGCGGGCCAGGTAGCCGTCCAGCCAGTCGGTGACTGCGGCCAGGGTGAAGATCAGGGCGGTGGCCGCCGGCACCCAGGGATACGGCAGATAGAAGACGACGACCAGGATAGGAATCAGTGCAATCCGCAGCAGGGTGAGGGCGTTGGGAATGTTCATGGATCCGGATGCAAAGCGTCGTAGACCTTCTGGGCGAGATGCCGGCTGATCCCCCCGACTCTGGTCAAGTCTTCAACGCCCGCCCGCGCCAGTCCCTGCAGGCCTCCGAACTGCGAAAGCAGAACCTGCCTCCGCTTTGGCCCTATGCCTGCTATGCCTTCTAGAACCGAGGTGTTTCGTGTCCTGGCGCGCCGCTTGCGGTGGCCCGTGATGGCGAAGCGGTGGGCCTCGTCCCGCACCTGCTGGATCAAGTGCAGAGCTGGTGAGTCCGCCGGCAGTATAAGAGGGTCCCGTTTGTGCGGCAACAAGAGGCTCTCCAGCCCGGGCTTGCGGCTGGATCCCTTCGCCACACCCACCACCGCCACGCCGTCCACCTGCAGCTCTTCCAGCACTCGCATGGCCTCGCGCACCTGACCCTTTCCACCGTCGATCAGCAACACGTCGGGCAGCCTGCCCTCCTCCCGCCGCACCCGCGTATAGCGGCGCCGGAGGGCCTGGTGCATGGCGGCATAGTCGTCGCCCGGCGCGATGCCTTCGACGTTGAAACGCCGATAGTCGGCGCTCACGGGCCCTTCGGCGCCGAACACGACACAGGAAGCCACGGTGGATTCGCCGCTGCTATGGCTGATGTCGAAGCATTCGATACGGCCGGGCGGCTCGTCCAGGCCCAGCGCCTCCTGCAGCGCCTCCAGCCGAGCCTGGGCGGTGCCGGTAGCGGCCAGCCGCTGCCCCAGCGCCAGACGGGCATTCTCCAACGCCATCGCCACCCAGCGGGCACGCTCGCCGCGCACGCGGTCGCTGATCAGGACCCGGCGCCCGGCCCGCTCGGACAGCACCTCGGCCAGCGCGTCCTGATCCTCCAGCGCATGGCTGGTGAGAATCTCGCCAGGCACCCGCCGCTCGTCCGCGCCGCCCAGGTAGAACTGGGCCAGGAAGGCGCGCAGGATCTCCGGCTCGTCCGCGTCCGCCGTGTGCTGCGGAAACCAGGTCTTGTTGCCCAGGCTCCTGCCGTCGCGGAAGAAGAACATCTGCACGCACCCAACCCCGCTGGCGCAGGTCGCGGCCACGATGTCCAGCTCGGCTCCTTCCGAGGCCACGTACTGGTGCTCGCGCACCCGCTGCAAGCTGGCGATCTGGTCGCGGTAGCGGGCCGCCCGCTCAAACTCCAGAGCGCTGGAGGCCTTCTGCATACGCCCCACCAGATCATCGACCACCTCCGCGCTCTTGCCCTCCAGAAACATGACCGCGTGCCGGATGTCGTCCCCATAGTCCTGCGTGCTCACCAGACCCACGCATGGCGCGGTGCAGCGCGCGATCTGATGTTGCAAGCACGGCCGGGAGCGGTTGCGGAAGAAGCCGTCCTCGCACTGACGTACCTTGAACAGCTTCTGGAGCAGGCTCAGGGTCTCGCGTACGGCCCCGGCACTGGGATAAGGCCCGAAATAGCGCCCCTCCCCGCGGCGCGCCCCGCGGTACAGGCTCAGCCGTGGGAAGTCCTGGTGCGTGGTCACGTAGATGTAGGGGTAGCTCTTGTCATCGCGCAGCAGGATGTTGTAACGGGGTTTATACTCCTTGACCAGATTGTCTTCCAGGAGCAGCGCCTCGCCTTCCGTATGGGTCACGGTGACCTCCACGGAGCAGGCCTGCGACATCATGGCGCGGGTCTTGGGCGCAAGCTGGGCAGGCGGGCGGAAATAGCTGGAAACCCGCTTGCGCAGATTCCTGGCCTTGCCGACATAGAGGATCCGGCCCTCGGCGTCCAGCATGCGGTAGACCCCAGGCTTTGAGGTCAGGGTCTTGATGAAGGTGGGGGAATCGAAGGCAGCGGTGTCTGAGATCATCGGCTCGGGGTGGGTGCGAGGCCGGCAGCATCCAGGCCTGCCGCAACCCGGCTTCGAGCCGGGACTCGCCCGGTCTGTGCGTTGTAGCGGCTGCGGTGGTCAGAGCTAGGGGGAAACGGGTCCTATCATACCCTGTCGCAACGCCAGATGCGTCAGCTCCACGTCGCTGCTGACTCCCAGCTTCTTCAGCAGCCGGCAACGGTAGGTGCTCACGGTCTTGGGACTGAGAAACAAAGCATCCGAGATCTCCTGAGGGGTTCGGCCCTGGCTGACCATGAGCATGATCTGGAGCTCCCGGTCGGTAAGGTGGTCGAGGGCGGAACGGCCGCCGTCCAGGTTGCTCAGCGCCAGGCTCTGGGCCACATCCCGGCCGATGTAGCGCCGCCCGCCATACACCGTGCGGATGGCCAGCAGCAGCTCGTCCATGCTGGCGCCCTTGGTAACATAAGCATCCGCGCCGGCTTCGAGCAGGCGCTTCGGAAAGAGTCCGTCCAAGTGCACACTGACCACCACCACCCGAATACCGGAACGTAGCCGGGCAAGCTTCCGGGTGGCCTCCAGACCACCCATGCCAGGCATGCTGACGTCCATCAGGACCACGTGCGGTTTGACCGTCCGCACGGCGGCGATGCACTCCTCCCCCGTGCGAGCCTCGCCAATCACCTGCATGTCCTCGGTGTCCTCGAGCACGCGCCGCAGTCCGGTGCGCACCAGATCATGGTCATCCACCACCAGAATCCGAATCATTGACCGTTGCTTCCCGATAAGGCTTTACGCCCCGTTCTGTGGGCTGTTCGGCGCCCCGTTGGCCGCACTCTAGATTATCAGGTCTTCGGGGCGGAACGGAATTCGTAAGAACCCTGAGCAAGGCAGGGTTATCCCCAAGATGCAGTGCGGGCCGGAAGCGCGCCGTTGGGCGCGGCATCGCGCCCAGGCAAGAGGTATTCCGGACCCGGAAAGCGGGGTGCCCCGAGGGTCCGCAGATGGACCGCGTCAGCCGGCTTGCCCGAAGACGAACCTGGGTTTGAGCCAATACACCAACAGCGGCAGGAACATCAGCGCGGTAAGCACATCCAGCACCAGCGCCTCGCCGATGTACAAGCTCACCGACCACAGGTTGGCCAGCTCGGTGTTCATCAGTGGAATGAAGCTGCTCAGCAGCACGACGACGGAGATAATGACGGCCGAGCCCGTGGAACGCAAAGTGGTCCTAAGCGACTCGGCCCAATTGCCCCCATTGGCGTTCATCTCCTCGCGCAGGCGGGAAACCATGTACACGCCGTAATCCACCCCCAGGCCCATGGCGATGCTCAGCGCCACCTGAACATGAAAGGCCAGGTTGGCCGACCACTGCCCGATGGAGGTCATGTACCCACCCAGGCCATATTGCGAGAGCAGCGTCATAAAGCACAGGCCTATCAACATGAAGGCGATGAGCCACGAGCGAAACATGATGGCCGTCATCGCAAATACTGTCATCGAGGTGGCGAGCGGGGCGGCCAGCCACTCCTTGAAGGCAACGTCGCGTGTCGCTTCGGTAACGCCCAGAAAGCCGCCGATGGCTGCCTTGCCAGGTATCGTGTCGCCGGTGACTATCGTGCGCACGACATTGCCGTCCGTCACCGGCACCCGCTCTCCGGCGTCTATGCCGATTCTCACCTTGCGCATTCCCGGGTCGTTCTGGTGCGCAGCCAGGTAGTTCTGGATATCCACAACCGTCTTGTGAGTCTTAACCGGGTCCATCGTATTCACGAACCCAATAATAATGCCCTCGTCCCAGTTGCGGGTGTTGACGAAGGAATCAATCTCGCCCGGCCCCGCGCTATTGAGCAGCATCCCGTTGTATAGCTGGACCGTGGCGTTGGGATCCGGTACATAGCCAGGATCATCGGGCCGCTCGTAGGCGAACCAGTTTGCCTTCATGTGCGCAACGGTTGGAATGGCGTACAGGTTCATGTACTTCATCGGCGCCTGACCCGCCGGCGTGTTCAATAGCATGTTCACCGTCTTGACGAACTGTACGTAGGACACGGTGAATCCTATGTACGGATAGCTGCGTAGCCAGTCCTCGAAATCGGACAGCGCACTTAGCACCGTGGCCTCGTTGAAGATCCCCTGCAGGTCATAGCACTTGTCAGGGCCTATCACACGCACGCCTTTGTTGTTCCAGGCGTCCATCCCGCAGCGCGGCAAAGTGCCAGCCTTGGAGCGAATCACCATGTTCGCGGTGATGACCCCGGGCATCATCCGAGACAACTTCATTAGATCGGAGATCGGACGCACATCGCCGCCGCTGCCGATCAGATCGCCCAGAAGGTAGTGCGCCTTGAAAGCCGCGCGAGGGTAGTCAATGCCCTTCTCCGCCCCGGGCATGATGTCGAACTCATCCTGAATTCTCGCGACTTCGGGATCGCTGCGCCCGGCCTTTCCGGCCATCAGCGCCTCGATGCCGCGTCCTAGCTGCGCGTAGTGCGCGGAGGCCCACAGCACGCAGACGACCACGGCCACGGGGACCCATTTCAAGCGACCGGTCAGTACCGTGGTCATACCGTTGGCCAGGCGGCCTTCCCAGCCGCGTTCGTCCTCGTGGTTCTGCAGCTTGGGAGGAAACGTGATCATCAGCAGCGGGATGAGCGTAGTGGTCGTCACCAGCAGGGTGGACAGCCCGAAAATCCCGAAATAGGCGTAGGCCTTGTAAAAGGAGATGTCCACGAAGGAGATGGCGAAGAAGCCGTGCAAATCGGTGCCGATAGACAAGGCTGCCGGAACAATGGTATGGCGAATCGACTCTACCGCCGCGGTGTGCGTGTCCCCGCTCTTGTGCAACTCCTGCATGAAGCGCCGCGTGATCTGCATGGAATGACCAATCCCGATGGCCAGCAGCAACATCGGGGTCAGGGCCTCCATCGTAGTCAGCCTGAACTGGGTCAACCCCATCAGCCCCAGCGTCAGCACGATGGTCATGGTCACCCCGAGCAGCGGCAGCACCGTGCAGCTCCAGTGCCGGAACTCATAGTAGAGGACCACCAGCACGATGAGCAGCGACACGCCGAACAACCAGGCCTTGTCCCACAGCTCTTGCACCATCGTTGCCAGAAAATAGGGCTCGCCCGAGATCGTGAACTCGACCCGGTCGCCGTAGCGCGCCTCATACTTGTCCATCAGCTGGTCTACAGTCTTTATCCAGGCCAGATCATGGTCTTTGAGCTGATTCGTGAAATCGCCGATGATGAAGGTGCCCTTGGCGGTACAGTGCTCATGGACGTTGGCTATGGATTCGTTCGTGATTAAACCCTTGGCATTGAGAAACTCGCACTTCTTGCCTTGGGGATCCTGGTAGTAGGTCAGCAGCGGCTCCAGCACCAGATGCCTTTCCAGCCCTCGGCGCAGAGAGTCCACCTGGCTCTTGAGCTTGACCGGATCATCGGAAAGGCCATTGGACGGGATGAGGCGTCCGAACTCCAGGCTGCCGTCTGGGGCCAGCCCCATATTGCGCACTTTCGAGGAAGGGATGCCGACGAAATTCCTGGCGTTGGCGTAGGGCAGGCTGGTGACGTCGTGGTAGAAATCGTCGACCATCCGAATGAACCAGGGCTGGTAGATGTCACCCTGCTTCACCTTCATGCCCCACACCATGAGGTTTCCGATGCCGTAGGTGAGCTCGCTATAGAGGTTGGTCGCGATGTAGCGGTTGGACAGGGGCAGCAGGGAATCGGGGTCGTTGCGCAGGTTCACCTGGTTCAGGTAGGCCGCAGCGAACAACGTGAAGGCAAGGGAGAGGATGATGACGGCCCAGCGGTGCCTGAGCATGAAGCGGGCGTACCGTTCTGCATAGTTCTTATTGGCCATGGGCCCGCCGCATCAGATATGTATGAGGTTACTCAACGCCCATAGCTCCTCAGCGTCTTCTCGGACCAGAAGCCGTCCGGCAGATCCACGTTCAGGCTTATCGTGCTGCGGGGTACGTAGACCATGCTGTCCTTGCCGTCGGTATGGGTGACGGCATAGATGTAGCGTGGATAGGCGGCACGCGGATCCGGCTGGTCCAGTGACTGCCAGTCCACCACCACGGTCTTTATGCGCTTGCCGTCCTTGTAGTACACGGTGCGGTAAGGCGAGAACGTCTTCTTGTCGATCTCGGTGATGTGGTAGTCGTACCACCAGTTCTTGAATCGGGTGGTGCTCTTAACGCGGTAGATTGGCCTGCCTTTGTGCCCGCACTGGGGGCCCGGAAGCTCAGCCGTGTATCGATCCATCTCCCATGCCTCCAGCTCCATGGCGGGCAGACAGTCCTCCAGAGTGCCATCTCCGAGCAGCTCATGGATCTCGTCCTTCGGCCGGCGCAGCACCAGCTCTCCATAGGTCAGATTGGTCCCGAACCACACGTCGTCGTAGGACGGCTCGTTGATGTGCCGGATCTTGCGCAGCGCGGGCAGCCACATGGCGATTATTGCGCCCTTCGACTCGTCGCTGTAGCGCGTCAGCAAGACTCCCGTACCCTTGGCCTGACCGGAGGTGAGAATGGCCATCTGCATGGAGGCAATGGCAGGGTCGCGCGGCCTGTTGTTGACATAGGTGTCAAACGTCTGCACAGCCGGCTCTCTGTCATTGCCCCGCAGCGCCAAGGGTGCGCGGTTGACCACCAGGGCTACGGCGTTCTTGGTGCGCTTACTCACGGCGTTCCTGACCAGGGCTCCGTGGGCCGCCACGTACACCTGCTCCACTATCTGATCGGCATTCAACGGACCCTTGGGGTAGGGTGGAGGCTCCTGAGCGCGGATGGAACCGGCAAGGCCCCAAAGCAGGCAGGCCAGCAGGAAGACGTGAGTACGGGACGGCATGGCGGTGACTCTGCCACGAACAAAGCTATCAGACAAGAACGAGGCCTAGCGGTTCAGTCAGCCATACGCACGCGGTAGTGTATGCGGAAATACTAATGCGGATGCGGTGACTGCCTTCCCACGGCGGCCACCACACCCGGGTGGTGCCGTTGCTGAGCTCCAGCTGCTTCTCCCGGCTCGCTCGTCACTGAGCCCGCATGAACCTGCGCGACCTCAAATACCTGATTGCAGTCTTTCCCGCTTCCGTGGGTTCCGTGGCCAATATCCCAGCTCCGCGCCCCTGCTTCGCTGCGCGAGCCTTCTTCACCCGGATCACGCAAATTCCTCCCCGCTAGCCTCACTCCACATCGCTAACGCCCCACCGCGCCCTTCCCATTGCCCCGGCGGCTCAACAGGGTATCATTTCCCCGGCAGCCGCCTGATCTGAAATCCCATCGACGTTCCCTTGCTTGTCGCGCTCGCCTTAGGTCTGCTCAGCACCCTGCACTGTCTGGGGATGTGCGGCGGGATCATCGGCATGCTCACCATGAGCCTGCCTCCCGCTGTACGCACCGACCGCCGGCGGCTGTTGCTCTACACCACCGCCTACAGCAGCGGACGCCTGATCAGCTACACCGCGGCCGGCGCCCTGGCGGGAGGGTTGTCGGGACAGGTCGTGGATGCCGTCGCGCCCGGACAGGGGCTGTGGGCGCTGCGCCTGCTGGCCAACACCCTGGTGGTGGGCACCGGCCTGCACTTTCTCGGCTGGTGGCCGCGCTTCGCGATGCTGACGCAGTTGGGCGCCTTGATCTGGCGGCGTCTGGAGCCATTGGGCAAGCGATTGCTTCCCGTGGACTCGCTGGCCGAGGCGATCCTGTTCGGCATGATCTGGGGCTGGCTGCCCTGCGTACCTGTCTACTCGGCGGTGGTGCTGGCAATGGCCACGGGCCATGCTGCCGGCGCCAGCCTGTTCATGTTCACCTTCGGGCTTGGCACCCTGCCGGCAGTGATCGGGGCGGGCACGCTTACCGGACTCGCCACCCGCGTCCGGGGTCTGGTAAACGTACCCAAAGTCATTGGAGGCAGCTTGATCGTCATGGGACTGCTTGGGCTGACGCTGGCGGCACTGTCGCCGCCCGGAGGGTGGCCTTCAGGCCATCATCATTTTTGATTGCGCGTCTGTGGAGTTCCCTTGCAACCTGTCCGTTGGTACAGTTGGCACCAATAGTGCGTTTCGGGATACCGAAACCTGCGCCGCTACCGTTTTCACTCGTGGTGTCACTTTCAGCCAACCTATGAATTCCTTCGAATCCCTGCTCTACGGCCGCTCGCCCCAGCTCCAGGAGGTCACGCGGGCCGCGGGCCTCGTGGCCTGCACCGACGTTACGGTGCTCATTACCGGGGAGAGCGGCACCGGCAAGGAGCTGCTGGCCCGGGCGATCCACCAGGAAAGCCCGCGTCACAACGGCCCCTTCGTCTGCGTTAACTGTGGCAGCCTGTCCCAGGATCTGGCCGAGTCGACCCTGTTCGGTCACCGCAAGGGCTCCTTTACCACGGCCCTGCGTGACCACGAAGGGCACGTCGGGGCCGCCGAGGGCGGAACGCTGTTCCTGGACGAAGTCGGCGAGCTGGGAGCCGGGATCCAGGCCAAGCTGCTGCGCTTTCTGGAGTCCGGGGAAAGCCAGGCGTTGGGTGCGGCGCAGCCGCGCACGGCCAACGTCCGCATCATCGCCGCGACCAACCGGAACTTGGCCCGGGAGGTCGCCGGTGGCAGCTTCCGCGAGGATCTGTTCTACCGGCTCAACGTGATCCCGCTTGAGATGCCGCCTCTGCGCGCCCGGAGCGGCGACATCGACCTGCTGCTGGAGCACTTCACTGCCGAGCTGGCCGAGCGCCATTGCTTGGCAGTGCCCGTTTATACGACCGCCACGGCCGAGCTGGTGCGCCGCTACGCCTGGCCCGGCAACGTGCGGGAGCTGCGCAACTTCTGTGAGCGCATGGTCGTGCTGTTCGCGGGCCGCACCACGGCCCCCGAGAACCTCCCGGCAGAGCTGCGCGGACAAGGCGCGGCCCGGGCAAGGGCTGGATTCCGTCTTCCGGCCGGTGGCATCCGCCTGGACGAGCTGGAGCAGGACCTCATCCGTCAGGCACTGGAGCGAACGGCGGGCAATCGCACCCGCGCCGCCCGCCTGCTGGGCCTTACCCGCGACACCTTGCTGTACCGGCTCAAGAAGTACGCCATTCAGGCGTGAGGCCATAGAAGCCACTGGGCGCGGCAGCGCCCAGTGGCTGTTCGCGTCAGAAGGTGACCCTTGCCCGGAGCCAGAGCTCACGGCCCGGCTCGTTGACCTGCAAAGGTCCCGGGTTGAACGGGTCCGCGTTGGCGCGGTTGACGTGATAGGCGTAGGTCCGGTCCAGTAGATTGTCCACCCCGAAGAGCAGGTCCGCCGTCCGGCTCAGGCGATAATGACCGTACAGGTCAAGCACGCCGAAGCCGCCGCTCTTGCCCGCGTCCTGACCGCTGCCGGTGAGCACGTTGTCGTCCACCCGGCTCTGGCGCGCGGCAAAGCGCAGGCGTCCGCCCAGGCTCCATTGCGTGGGGGAGTAATCCAGTGAGAGGCTGCCCTCCAGCGGCGGCGTCTGGGCCAGCGGCCGGCTGCCCCCGGTGGTGTCGGTGGCGTTGACGTACGCAAGGTCGGCACCGGCTTGCAGGTGCCCGCCCAGATTCATGCGCCCGTCCCACTCGAAGCCGTACAGCCGGGCATCCACGTTGCGATAAATGGTAGCGAGATCGCTTCGCAGGACCCCTGGCTGCCCTCGAGCCCGGTCGCGGAGGATATAGTCGTTGACGTCGTCGTAGTAGACGGTGGCGGAGGTGCTCCAGCGCGCCACGGCCCAGGACACGCCCACCTCGATCTGCCGGTGCTTCTCCGGGGACAGATCGGGATTGCCCACCCAGCGCATGGCCTGGATCGCGGCCGGCATGCTGTTGGAGGCCATGAAGCGCTCGGTGGCGTCCGCCGTGCGCACGCTGCGGCTGGCACCGGCGAACAGCGTCCCGTCGCCGACGGTGTGCTCATAGCGCACGAAGCCCCCCAGATTGCCTTCAGAGTGATCGGAGGCCGCCCGCCCGTAGTAGTAGCGGTACAGATCGTTTGGCGTGCTGTTGCCGGCGATGGAGGCCGCCGCCGCATCGGCTCGGCCGGCCGACGCGCTGACCCGGTCATAGCGCAGCCCCGCTTTGAGCGTATCGCTGCGCCCTGCAGGTAACATAACCTCGGCGAACACCCCCGTCTGCTTGAGATCGGCGTCCGGCCACAGCACCGATTGCAAGGTCGCCAGCGTGGGGCCGGAGAAACGGTTGGCGTTGCGGTTGTTG
Organism: uncultured Ectothiorhodospiraceae bacterium; assembly: GCA_964461215.1. Classification (GTDB taxonomy): domain Bacteria; phylum Pseudomonadota; class Gammaproteobacteria; order JAABTG01; family JAABTG01; genus CAYWTP01. The sequence goes on from CAYWTP010000070.1 coordinate 10,731, forward strand.
GCCTGGTGATCCAGGCCCAGGGTCCAAACCGCCCCGCCCTCGGTCGCCAGATCGCCCGTGATCCGTCCGCCCCGGGTCGTTGAGTCAGTGGGCACGCGCATCTTCATGGCGCCCGCCACCAACGGGCGCAGGGAGAAGTTGTCCATCACGTGGGACACATCCGAACGGTACAGCTCGCCGCGCACACCCGAGAACGGTCCCACGGACTGATCCCGGGCAATCTTCAGACGCACGGTGTCGTTGTCGCTCTTCGGCGAGTCCATCCCGGAGCCGGCGAACAAGGTATCCTCCTCCCGGGTTGCCTCCAGGCTCAGCTCGACCCGGGTCTGTTCCTGCGGCGTGTAGCCCAGGATCAGGTTGCCGGACCGGGAGGTATATGCCGAGCGCACGGAAGCGCCGTCGCCGTCACGATAATTGCCGGCATCCGCGTAATCCACGATACCGCGCACGAAACCCTGCGGGGCACCCGCGGCCACATCGGCGGACACGCTGCGGGTGTTGGAATTGCTCTTGTACGCCGCGCCGAGGCGCACCCGCGGTGCCTCGCCCTCGGCGAATCTGGGCGTGATGCGGCTGAGCAGTATGGTGCCGCCGCTTCCGCCGCCACCGTAGAGCACGGTCTGCGAACCCTTGATGACCGTAACGCTGTCGTAGGTCTCCATGGGGGAGTAGGCAGTGGGTGGATCCATGCGGTTCGGGCAGCCACCGTGCACGTAGGCACCATCGAGCAGCACATTGATCCGATTCTGGCTCTGTCCGCGGATCACCGGATCCATGCCATGGCCGCCCATTCGGCTGCCCGACACGCCCGGTATGCTTCTCAGCAGCTCGGCCGTGTCTCCCGACATCCCGGTTGCCGGATCCTCCACAGGCAGAGGGCGCACCGCCGGGTCCTCCAGCGAGGTACCCTCGACCACCACCTCGACGGGGTCTGCGGCCACTGCCACGGACATCAGGGTCACGGAAATCATTGCGGCTGCTCTCATCGAATTCTCCTGGAATTGGTCCGGGGCAAACAGCAACCGCCATACCAACAGTCGTGGTTATGAAAAACAGACGCTTAACAAGGGTCGCGCAAGTAGGTTCGCGGCATATGCCCCGATGGATGTGCCATCCGGCATATCCAGTCGCTCCCGGCCTTCCCTCAGGGACTGCGGGTGGCAAAGGCCAGCCGGGTGATGCCGACCTTGCGCAGCGTGCCGAGCACGCCGGCGACCTCGCCATAAGGAACTGCCGTATCCGCCCCCAGCCTGACCACCAGCTCAGGCTCCGATGCCAGCCGTTGAGTGAGCAGCAGCGCGAGATCAGCCGGCGTAACGGCCAGGCGGTCCAGCTCGAGGTGTCCATCGGCGTGCAGCACCAGGTCGGCCACCACGGGTTGGGTCAGGGCGGGCGCCGCGACCCGGGGCAGATCCACTCGCAGAGCCTGCGCAAACAGCGGGGCCAGCACCATGAAGATCACGAGTAGCACCAGCATCACGTCCACCAGCGGCGTGACGTTGATCTCGGCCAGCGGCTGCTCGTGATCGCTCGGCGCGGAGCCGGCCATCTCAGTCCACCGCCGCCGCGCCGGACACCAGGCGCAGCACGATACGCCCGCCGTTGCCGATGCTGACGGCGCCCACCTGCCGCAGCCGCCTGAGCAGCAGGTTGTATCCCACCACCGCCGGAATGGCGGTGAACAGGCCGGCGGCCGTGGCGGCAAGCGCCTCGCCCACGGGGCCGGCCACCGCCTCGATGGTCAGGGCCGATGCCCCCAAGGTCTGCAGTGCGTGCATGATGCCCCAGACGGTGCCCAGCAGCCCGATGAAGGGCGCCGTGTTGCCCACGGTTGCCAGCAGCGTCAAGTAGCTCTCCAGTGCCGTGCGGTGCTCGGTTTGAATCTGGGCCGCTCCCTCCAGGAACAAGGCCATATCCGAGGCCGGCAGCGACTGTAGCTGCTGCGCTACAGCGCGGCTGACGGAGTCGGCAGGCAGGCGGGCCAGTACGCCGGCACCGACTTCAGGGGAGTACAACAGCGCCCGGGCGCGGCGTTCGGCACGCAGGACGCGCTCGAGCTGAAGCGTCTTGTACAGAATCACCGTCCAGCTCAGGACGGAAAGTCCTACCAGCAGGACAAAGACACCCCGCACGACCCAGTCTGTGCGGCCCCACCAAGCCATCCAGATAGTCTCACCCAACCCCATTGCCTTCTCGCTAACTCTTGAGCTGAAATCGAATCAGTACCTGCGCGATCGCCGGCACGCCCTGCCCGCTGCGCCGGGCAGGGGTAAAACGCCACGCCTGCACGGCCTGCACCGCAGCCTGATCGAGGATGTCGAAGCCGCTGCCCCGCTCCACCGCCAGAGCATCGACCCGGCCATGTGCGCCAACCTCCACCCGAAGCAGCACCCGCCCCTGCCACCCGCGGCGGCGAGCCAGCAGCGGATAGCGTGGCTTGGGATTGGCGCGGTAGGCCCTCGCCACAGCTGTCTGGTCCAGCTCGACCGGTTTCACCGGGGCGCCTTGCGCAGGTCCGTCGGCTGGCCGGCCGGAAAGTGGCTCCGGCTCGGACGCAGGGTCGGAGAAAGACTCACGTGACCCGGCCGACTTGAGCACCGGCCTGTGCACGGGCACGTGGACTGCAACCGAACGCCGTGGTTGCGGCCGGGGTGCTGGTGCAGGATGAGTCTGCGCCTCGGGCTCCGGCCGCATCGGGACAGCCTCCGTCTCTGCCATCGCCACTGGCTGTGCCGGCAGATCCTCGGCCGGTGGCTTCGACAGTGACACCAGATGGAAGGCAGCAAGCAGCTCCGGGCTGGGAGGCTCAGAGCCCAGGCCCAGCAGCCCAACGCCCGCGGCCGCATGCAGCAGCAAGGCGCCGCCGAGGGCGCCAAGCATCCCGGGCCATCCGGACTCATTCAAGGTGATCACCATACGATGACTGGCTGTAGCGCTTGGCCGCCTTCCGCGTGCTCGGGCTCCAGTACTTGACGTCTCCCGAGCTGAAAAGAGGTACTAGGCAGTTTTCACGCCAACCACCCAGGCGTGTCCCGGGGTCCTCGGCACCGCTTCGTGACGAGCGCAAACGTCTACATAAGAAGGCTAATATTTCATTAAGTTACATGTATAATTTACTAACGAGTATTACTATCATGGCAACTCTTTGAGCCGACACGAGAAGGGCTGCCGCACCGGCAGCCCTAAGGGATATGCCACACCAGAGCGGCATTTAACCCGCCTCGCGCCGGGGTAATCGCACCCCCGGAGCCCTGCTACAATCCTGCCTCCGACTCCGCCTGACGCAGCACAGAATCCCGATGAGCGCTCGGCCCCAGCCACCCGCAACCCCCGTCTCCGGCCAGCATCGAGCGCAACTGCTCGCCGCCCTGGCCAAGATACTGCCGGGCGGGGACCTGCTTTGCGACGAAGAGGACCTAAGGCCCTACGAGTGCGACGGGCTCGCGGCCTACCACCAGACGCCGCTGGCGGTGGCGTTGCCTTCCACCGTCGAGCAGGTGCAGCGAATCATGGCGCTGTGTCATGCCCATCAGGTGCCGGTGGTGGCCCGCGGTGCCGGCACCGGCCTGTCCGGCGGCGCCCTTCCTCTGGCCGAGGGGGTGTTGCTCAGCCTCGCCCGGTTCAAGTCGATTCTGGACATCGACCCGTTCAACCGCACCGCCAGAGTACAGCCTGGAGTGAGGAATCTGGCCATCTCCGATGCCGCCCGGCCGCATGGCTTGTATTACGCACCCGACCCCTCTTCCCAGATCGCCTGCACCATCGGCGGCAACGTGGCGGAGAACTCCGGCGGCGTGC
>CAYWTP010000071.1:0-14358 GCA_964461215.1 uncultured Ectothiorhodospiraceae bacterium
GTCCTGCAAACCTCACATGGACACCGCGTACTTGGCTTAAGAACTAACCTATGATTGCTGGATAGACCGGCGCGAAGAGCTGTGCCGGTCGTGTTGGGCGGGCACCACACCGCTGGTCGAGGGGTCCTCCCCCAGCGTGTTGGCGATCTTGAAGCAGGTTACCGCACCACGGCTCGAGCCGCGCACGTTGACCAGAATCGGGCCGGAGCGCGGGGCGCGCCTCACCCCCGCGACACCCAACGCCACGTTAGCATCAACGCCCTTTGCCTGACGACGTCGACAGCCGGTCAACCAGAACCCTACCTCGCCACCCTCAGAGCCCCACGGCACGCCACCGGCGCCGCGCTGCTCTTGAGTGCAGCCACGTCTTGACCTCTGCCTTTCCCCTGCGAGCGGCTGCGCTCAGACGACCGCTTTCAGTATCTGCGAAGAGGTCACGAAGCCCCCTCCTTCTTCCACCGCTACTGACTTGTAGAACTCACATTGCAAACAGTTGGAAAGCTTCATCGCGAAGGTGCCTTGCACTGCTCCCCCGCACAGCGTTCCCGTAAGGGCCCAGCAAGAACGTCCGCCGTTCTTTCCGTGGTTCAAACGATCTGTTCGCTTCTCGACGGCCGCCGGACAAATGCCCAGCGAGCTCACATTTGCCCCACCTGGCTCACGACCACATTTCTTGAATTCCCAGCAATTTCGGGCTGCCATGGTATCCTCCCGGTGTAGGTGTGCCTTCAAGTACGTATCTCGACATTCTGCCCGGAAACTTGAGAGTCACGGACGTGTTGCGAACACCGGCCTTCTCAACGAGACCTTCGACGAGGTACCAAGGCGTTCCCGGCCGCCGCGACCGAGTGCGCCGCCGGGCCGGGCTAGGCCTGCGCCACCAGCCGCTGCAAGCCCTGGAACTCGTCGGGACTCACCGCGAGCCAGGCGGGAAATCCCAGCTTGTCCAGTATCTCCCGGCCCTTGGCCTCTGCACCCATGGCGAGCAGCGCCTGCCCAAGAGCCTTACGGTGCTCCGTAGCGCCAGGCGCCACGACGATGCTGTGAAAGGCGAGACGCTCCTCGGACACGGCAAAGGCGTTGATCATTCCCTTGGCCAGCCCCGTGAGATCGTCGTAAGTGTCCTTGTAAAGAAAGCCGAAACGCGTCTCCTGCTTTCGCACCGCATTGATCACGGACAGCCAGGAATCCCGGTTCAGTAGCTCGGCAGGCTGGATGTTCTCCCGCGCCAGGATATGCAGCGCGATGTTTGTGGGAAGCATGCTCTCCACCGTTGCAACCCGCTCGCCCGAGAGGCTGGCGAAGCCGGGTGCTTCGACATCCGGATGGGCGAAGAACACCACCTCATCGTAGCGCCCCTCCGGGCGGGCAACGGGCTGGTAGCCCGACTCGGCTGCCAGCCGGACGGTGTCCTTGGGGTTGGCATACGCCAGGTCGGTGTCGCTGAGCCTGCGGTGGAAGTCGGCGAAGTCCATGGCCTGGTCGAAGCCCACCTCCGCGCCGAGGCGCTGAGACAGGTGCTGGGCGAAGAGGTACCACTTCTCCGGACTCTTGGCGGTATCGTGGGGGCAGACCATCATTCGCAGCTTGGCCATGGCGCGTCCTCCGTCCCTACAGGACCTTGGCAATGCCCTGGGCGGCCCGCTTGGCGTCAAGGAAGATAAGGCCGAGCTTCGCGCTCGGCTTGGCCAGCACGGAGAGCACGGCATCCTGACCGGCATAGGTCATGAGAATGTAGCCCTTGGAGCCTTTCACCATGACCTGCTCGAGATCACCGCGCCCTAGCTCCGCCGCGCTGCGGTCGCCGAGGGTGAGCATGGCGGCGTTCATGGCCCCTACCCGATCTTCGTCCATGCCGGCGGGCAACACGCTGGCCACCATCAGGCCGTCGGTGGAGATCACCGCGGAAGCGTCAATGTCGGCCGAGGTTCCATTGAGGTCACTGAGAATCGAGAGGATCATTTCCTGGCGCATGGGATGACTCCTGGGCTGCTGTACTGTTCTGTCATGCCGACAGCCCTGACAGTGGCGGCACGCTGTTCACCATTGCTCGGCTTAGCGACCGACATAGCGCTTGCTTAAGGCCCAGACGAGGTCGGCGAACGCCAGCAGGTGGAAGCACGGGACACCCGCCAGCACGAGTGCAAAGCGGTGCCCGCCCACGAACAGCGGCCAGATCCCGAGCTGGCTGTTGCCGGCGGCGTCGACCACGGACCATGCGGCCCCCGGCAAGCGCAAGTTGCCGTGGATGAGGCCCGTGTGCCGGCGGTGTAACGAGGCCAGGTCGGCGCTCAGTGCGGAGAGCTCTTCGGCCGCTTCATGGGGGAAGCCGGCGCGGGCGAGATAGAATCCCTGCTCGTCGGCCAGCACCGCCTTGCCGTCCTCGGAAAGCTGGCCGAGCAAGCCGGGAACCGCAGCTTCCATACTGCCGGCGGGCGCGCGGCGCGGAGCAGGCTCGCCCTGTATCCAGCCGACCTGCTCGGCATGATGCAGCAGGTCCATGGCATCCTGGGGGTCGGCGAGCCCCGTCCACTCGGCCAGCGACGGCAGGTTGACGGCCGGCGTGTGGTCGCCGGCCATGAGCGCGAACAGCAGCCGCCGGGTGGTGTCCTGCTCGGGGCTGCAGACCGCGTAGTAGGCCCCGGCGGGAGTCGGACACACGTACACGCCCTCGCGCAGACGGTATTCAGACATCGTAGTCCTCCACGCCTGGATCAATGGTGTAAAGCAGCGCCTGAACCAGCATCGCCACGTCCCGGCGACAGCGGGCGTCCACCTGAAAGATCGGCAGGTTCAGTCCAACGCCAGGGGCGTGGTCGCGCAGGTGCCGGTGGTAATCCGCCACGCCGGGCGAAGGTGCGAGGTCAGTGCGGGTAATGCCCACCGCTACCCGGCCCTGTTCCACGAAGCTCGGGAAGGCATGCAGGAAGAAGTCCAGGTCCCGCATGGGGTCGCGCCGGGTGTTGTCCACCAGCACGACGAGGCCGAGCCCGCCACGCTGCAGGATCTCCCACATGAAGTCGAAGCGCTCCTGTCCCGGCGTGCCATACAGATGCACGCGCTCCCCAGCATCGAGCTGCATCACGCCGTAGTCCATCGCCACCGTCGTCGTCGCCTTGCGCTCACCGGCCATGTCACTGGCACGCGCGTCGGTGCTGACCACGGGGTCGTCGCTCAAGCTTGCGACGGCCGTGGTCTTGCCGGCACCCACGGGCCCGGTAATGACGATCTTGTGCTGCACCATCGGGCGCCGGCGGGTCAGAACCACGGTGGTGCTCTCGCCGTCGCCGGCATCCAGCAGAGCCCGGAGAACATCGCCCACCCCAGGCGGGCGCTGTGACGGATCCAGGCACAGCATCCGATCCACTGTCTCCAGCAGCGGCGCGCTGACGCGCCCCGCGGCCAGCACGGTGGCCGCTAGCAGGGGGTCCTGCTCACCGGCCTCCCGCGCCCGCAGCCTGGCCATGGCGCTGGCCGGGGTCTTCCCGGCGAGGCAGCGGTACAAGGTGGCCCCCACGGAGTAGATGTCCGAGTGTGGCCCCTGAGTCTGGGCGCTGTCGTATTGCTCCGGCGGCGCGTAGCCGGGGGTGAACAAGCTGGTGCCTTCGTCTCTGGGACCGGCGAGATCGAGCTTCGCGGAGCCGAAATCGAGCAGGATGGGAGTGCCGTTGCGACGGATGTAGATGTTACCGGGCTTGATGTCGCCATGAAGGTAGCGCTTGTTGTGCACCTCCCTCAGACCCTCCAGGACCGGCAGGAAGATCTCCCTCAAGGTCGCCTCCGGGGGAGGAACGGGGAGATCCGGCAGATAGCTGCTCAGGCTCTGGCCCTCCTCGTAGTCCATGACGATGTAGGCAGTACCGTTGGCCTCGAAGTAACGGGAGACCCGCACGATGTTGGGATGCTTGAACTGAGCGAGGACCTGGGCCTCGCCGATGAACCGATCCAGCCCCCAGGCATACATCTCGGACCCCGGCTCGGTCCAGGGCTCCACGTTTCCTCCCGGGAGCCGGCGCGCGTACTCCGATGGAAAATACTCCTTCAGCGCCACGGCAATCCCGAGGTAGGTGTCCTGCGCCTGATAGGTGACGCCGAAGGCTCCCGCGCCGAGCGTCCGCTCGATGCGCAGCTCTCCGAGCTGAGTACCGGGCAGGAGGCAGGACGCGGTGCCGCCCACGGCTTCTCAGTCCTCCCGACTCACCAGCCCGCGCAGGCGTGCCAGCACGCGTGCCACCAGCGGGCGGTCGCGGCTGGGCGGTGCCGCGTGGGTCTGGAACAGATGGTCTGCCGCCCGCTTCGCCTGGCCCGCCAGCCCCAGAACGTGAGCAGCGGCATACAAGGCGAAGACCTGCCGCTGAGGCATATGCAAGGCTGCAGCCGTCTCTACCAGCGGCATCGCCTGAGCGCTCCATAGAGCGCAGATGCGCATGGCATCGGGAACCTCCAGCAGCCGCGTAAGATTGGGCCAGTGCTTTAGGTAGACTCGCTCCTGGAGCCGCGTCGCCTCGGGCAGGCGACCGCGATAGGTCCAGAGGGCGAGCTTCCACAGAAAGGCTTCGTGGCCGTGCTCATGCGCGCCGGTCATACCATCGTCGTGGCTCGCCGATGACACCCGGGCCTCCCCCGGCCGCAGCAGCCGACGGGAGACGGCCTTGAGGGCCTGCTCGTCTAAGCTCGAAGTCACCCGCCCGGCTGCCGGGTCTAGCAGGATCTCGCCTTCCGGAAGCGCTATGAGCATAGGCTGCGCTGCGGCCTTCGCCGTGGCCCAGGAGTTCTGGACCACGCCGAGCAGGCGGTCGGCAACGGGAAGCTGAACGGCTCTGATCTGCACCGGGTCCGAAGGATCGATATCCGGACCGGTGCCGCAAACGTCGGAGTAATCCTCCGCAGGTGGCTTGGGCTGCGGCCCGGCAGCAGGCTCCGGCGTCGCCCGTGCGGATCGATCACGGAGTCGCGCGGGCTCGTCCGCCGGTCGCGTCACCGGTCGCACGGGACGGGTGCTCAAGCGCACGGTCGTTTCCTTGGTTATCTCGGCGGCAACCGCTCCGGTGGGGTCCTTGCCGTTGAGCCGCTCACGGACCCGTGTCAGGGCGGCGAGAAGGTCGTCAATCCGAATGGGCTTGGCGACGTACTGTTCTCCATCCAGCGTCTCCACTGGACGAACTGAGACCAGGATGGCGGGACGATCGGGAAAGCGCCGGCGGTATTCCCGCCAGTGCAGGGCAGCGTCCACGCCATCGAGATCCACCAACACGGCGTTCGCCACCGTCGAGTTGGCGATACCGCAGCAGCCACGCCCCGGGCCCCGGAAGACCATCTCAAAGGTCTCGCGGATCCGGTCGGTGGCACCCATGAGGTCGATGCGCAGCCCGTCCTGAGCCGATTCGGTCATCGGCCCTCCGCCGGATGCGATGCGGCTTGGCGGCCGGCCGCCTCATCCCAGGCAGCGGCGGCTTCGGGAGGCAGTTCGGTCAGCCGTTCGCGCAGACTCAGCAACGGCCCCGCGTCCGGGAGCCTGCGGTAGATCTCCAGCAATTCCAGGCTCAGGTCCAATCGCCGGGGCTCCCGCACCAACGCCTCCTCGAGCAGCGCTTGAGCCTCCGGCACCTGCCCGGAGTCCAGCAGCGCCCGTGATTCCTCAAGCGGGTCCCGCGGGGGAATGACGGGCATGGGCGCCTGGTCCACGATGCGCACGGCGGGCCGCAATGGCCGGCACAGCCGGGAGTGGGCGGTGGCGAACGCCACCTCGGAAGCCTGGATTCCGGATACCAGGCGTTGCCCAAGCCGCCGCGTGCGCTCCGGTCCCAGGATGGCCGTCGTCTGCTCAAGCACGCGCCGGCGCAGCGCCAGACCGCATGGTCCGAGGGCGATGAAGAGGTCAACGACGGCGCCCCAGGTGGCCTCCGGATCGCCGCGGGAGGTGTTAACCCGTATTCTGCGCAGGTGGCTCTCCAGATCCCCAGGGCGGCGGGCGACCCGGAAGGCCAGAGACCGGTCCAACCCTTTGGCGTGCGCGGCTGACACCAGGCGCGGGCTGAGGCTAGGGCCGGACACCCACAGGCCCGTCTCGAACCAGGCGGTGTTCGGGGGTGGAGACGGCGACTGTGCCCGATCGCCCCCGATTACGATGGATTCCAGCATGGTGCCCAGCGGCTCTGTTTGGCGCGGTGATGCCGTGCCGGCCTGCCCGTTCCGCGCGGCGAGCCGGCTGAGAAGCTCAGATTCCCCTGGTATCGACGTGCCGCCAGCGGGACTTGAGCCGGCGAGCCGGGCTCCGTGTCCGCGCTGCCCGAAGCCGGGATGACGGCATAGCGCCAGTACTTGAGTCGGTCTTCCGAACCCGCCTACAATTCGGCCTCACGTCCTTTGCGGTCCCTCCACCACGCCGAGGTACAGCGTCATGCCCGACTGGAGCAAGAAGTTCAAGGCCGAGTACGACTACGCGCGTGGCTGGTTCGCCAACGCCGGTGCCTTCGATGAAGACTGGCGGCCGCTCATCAAGAAGCTGCACAAGCTGATGGGCGACGATGGCTTCGACGCTGGCGAGGCGAGCGCTCTCTCGCAGCTGCGCAAGAAGGTTACGCACGGCGAGAAGGCCATCATCGGCCACAAGACGGTCACCGAGGACCACGGCATACTCCGCGCGGTGGGGGCCTGGACCGACAACGCCGGCGGCCGCATCGAGGACAACCCGAAGATGCGTGCAGCAGCACTCAAGCTGCTGCGCCACGTGTACCTGCTGAACCGGTGGGGAAGCAAGAAGGTGTGGGTGGTGTCGCTGCCCACCGAGTTCACGGACTGGCCATCGGATGACCTCTTCGCGAGGGCCGGGACCCAGATCGCAGCCAGAATCCTGCTGCGCGCGCAGTCCGAGATCTTCTCCGGGGAGCAGAAAAAGCACCTGGCGCACTCGACCCGGGACGCGCTGGCGTGGTGCCACAAGACCAGTATGACGCTGGCCGAGGCCGCCAAGGCCGGCGACAAGGGCTCCAGCAAGAGCGTGGCCGCGCTGAACCTCGTCAAGCGTTGGTTCGCGGACCCGGGCGCATCGATCGAAGACGTGAACGGCTACATCGCCAAGCTCTCGCGCGGATTCAAGGACATCATCGCGATGCTCAACAAGGGCGCCTTCGTACTCACCGATTGGGTACCTCTGCGCAGCGCGACGACTCAGGACGATGTCAGGTTCTTAAACTCCGAGGCCTTCACCTTCGCCGCCAAAGGTGAGGGGCTGGATGTGGTCTACATTGAGAAGTCATTCTTCGGTCACGCCGGCGACGTCGTGAAGGGACCTAAGAACTGGACACGGGTGATCGTGCACGAGCTCACCCATCTGGTCTGCGGCACGGAGGACGTCGTGAACGGAAGGGCACGCTATGCTTGGTACGGCATCGGACCGCACGCCGGCTTCCCCGGGAGCCAGGCGGTTCGCAACGCGGACAGTTGGGCGTTCTTCTCCGCCGACTGCGCCGGCGTCCTCACCGAAGGCGAACGCAACGCGGCCCTCAAGATCATATGAGTGACCGCGCAGCTAGATGGTGCTGTCGTGGACTCGCGGCACTCGCCGCGATCGCGGCCGCCGGTGCCTGTCACAGCCAGCTCGCGCCCGTCCTGACCACGGAGAACCAGACCATGAGCAACCCGCCCCAGGCAAGCCGTCCGTCGGCTCCCGAAATCGAGCCCATAGAGCACAAGGGCGTACGCTACGTAGAGGATCGGGTCGATACGAGCCAGGGTGACCAGAATGGCGGCTACCTGGCCGCGATCAACCCCGATACCGGCGAGAAGCTTTGGCGACTCAAGGTGTACGAGGTTCCGGACTACAGCACCGAGGGCGTCGACAACATCGGGCTATACTTCCGGTGGATGCACCTGGTACCCGGGCACGACGAGATCGAGATCGAGAACGAGGCCGGCGGGCGCTACATTGTCGATCTGGCTCATCGGACCTCGACCCAGGTGTCCGGGCCCCCGTCCACCAAAGAGACCGCTGCACCGCAGAAGTCCAAGCCGAAGCCAAGCCCTGAGTAGGATCCGGTCCTTCTTGCCTGGACGTCCGCGGCTCTTATGATCGCCTGGATCGCGTTCACCTCGGTGTCATCGAAATAGGCTTCTCCGCACTGTGTGCAGACCCATGCGGGGACTCTGGCGAGGCTGATGTGCACGTCCTTGCGATCAATAAGAAATGGTGCGCTCCCGCGCGCCATCCGGCCCTGACAGTACATGCATTTCACGATTCAATCCTCGTTCCATAGCCCTCAACCACCAAGCGCTGCCACGAATATACCGCGCCACTATTACAGCCAAGTATCCATCCCGGCACACGCACCCAACAGGTATCCGCAGCTCATGCGCTCACTCACTGAGCCTGCTGAGGTTTCAGGCAGTAAACGCCGGGCCGAAGGCTGAAGGCCAGGGAACGTTCGTGGCTACCGGGCAGAGCTGAGCCCGTTCGGCTACGGCGTTCCGCACTCCGCCGGCCGCCGCCGTAGCGTAACACGCAACTCCTTGTGGCACCGCTTTCCCCGCCCTGTGCTCCCCCCGTGCTCCCCGTGGTGAAATCCTGATGTCGGGCTGAAGCCCTGCGACCGTCAATCCCGCCAGAACTCCGGGGTAACCAGCACCAGCAGGGTGAAGATCTCCAGACGCCCGGCCAGCATGGCGAAGGTGAGGACCCATTTAGCCACGTCGCTGATGGTGCCGAAATGTACGCTCACCCTGCCCAGGCCCGGACCCAGGTTGTTGATGCAGGCGGCCACCGCCGAGAAGGCGGTGATCTGGTCCAGGCCCGTGCCCATCAACGCCAGCAGCATCAGGGCGAACATGGTCACGTAGACCGAGAAGAAGCCCCAGATGGCCGCCGACACCCGCTCGGGCAGGACCCGCCGGCCGATCCGCATAGGCAGGGAGGCGCGGGGATGAATGAGCTGGCGCACCTCCCGCACCCCATTGTGGAACAGTACCACGATGCGGATCACCTTGATGCCACCGGCCGTGGACCCGGCGCAGCCACCGATGAAGCTGCTGAAGATCAGCAGGGCGGGCAGAAACAACGGCCAGGACGAGAAGTCCGCGGTCGTGAACCCGGTGCTGGTGATGATGGAGACCACCTGGAAGATGGCGCTGCGCACCGGCTCGGCGAACCCCTGGTAGTGGTGGCTGCCGATCAGGACCGCGGCCACTACCACCACGAGCGCCAGGATGATCCACAGGAATGCCTTCACCTCTACGTCGCGCACATAGTGCATCAGGCTCAGCGTGCGCCAGGCGTTGAAGTGCAGCGCGAAGTTGATGGCCGCCAGCACCATGAACACCGAGGCCAGCATCTCCAGCAACGGATTGTGAAAATAGCCCATGCTGGCGTCGTGGGTGGAGAAGCCGCCGGTGGAGACCGTGGCGAAGCTGTGGCCGACGGCGTCGAACACATTCATGCCCGCCAGCCAGTAGGACAGGGCACAGGCCACGGTCAGGCCCACATACAGGTGCCACAGGGTACGGGCCGTCTGGCTGATGCGCGGGGTGAGCTTGGCGTCCTTCATCGGCCCCGGGGTCTCGGCGCGGTAGAGCTGCATGCCGCCCACGCCCAGCAGCGGTAGCACCGCCACCGCCAACACGATGATACCCATGCCTCCCAGCCACTGAAGCTGCTGCCGGTAATACAGGATGGACGGGGGCAGGTGGTCAAGGCCCGTAATCACCGTGGCCCCGGTGGTGGTGATGGCCGAGACCGACTCGAACACCGCATCGGTGAAGGACAGATGCGGCAGCCCGAAGATGAATGGCAGGGCACTCAGGGTTCCGAACACGGACCAGAACATGCCCACGATGATGAAGCCGTCGCGCGTGCGCAGGTCCTTGGCTTGGTTGCGCACCGGGAACCAGCCCAGCAGACCGAGGGAAAAGGTCAGGGCCAGCGTGGGTATGAAGTGCAGCAGCTCGTGGTCCCGGTACAGCAGCGACACCAAGATGGGCGGTACCATCGTGACGCTGAAGGCCATGAGCAGCAGGCCCAGAACGCGCTGTACCACCGTGAGCTGCACGGATGGGCCCTACTCCGGCGCGGTGGCTTCCGGCCCTGGACGGTCCCGGCACTCCTTGAAAATCCGCCGGGTGCAGCGCCGGCAGATGTCCGGGTCCAGCCTGGGGACGATCGCCGCAATGGCCTCGGCCTTGGAGTCGAAGATGTTCTCCTCGCCGATATGCGTGATATAGCCACCGCGCTGTAACGGCTCACGCAGCCCGGGCTTGACCCGATACAAGTACAGCTCCCCGCCGCCCCCGCGGCGCCGCCGAGCCATGTCCGCCAGATACTCGGCGCCGGCTACGTCGATAAAGTTGATGCCCGATGCCACCAGCAGCAGGTGCCTCTGCTCCGGGTCCTCCAGCTCGTAGCCGCGCAGGATCTCCTGTACGTGGCTCACGGCGCCGAAGAACAAGGAGCCGTCGATACGTGCAATCTTGAGCTGAGGGCACTCGGGCAGAGTCGGATCGGTGGTGAAGTTACGCTCCGGCACCCTGGGATCCGGCACCCGCGCCAGGATCAGCGGACGCGAGGTGCGGCTGAGATACATCACCAGGGACAGCATCACGCCGAGCAGAATGGCGAACTCCAGCTCCAGCAGCAGAGTCGAGAAGAACGTGGTGGCCAGCACTGCGGTCTCGGAGCGGCTGGTGCGGATGATCTGGGCGATGTGATGGAAGTCGATGAGCCGCCAGGCCACCAGGAACAGGATCCCGGCCATGGCCGCGTTGGGCAGATACACCGCGAGCGGCGCGACCAGAACCACCACCAGCATCAGCAAGGAGCCGGCAAACACTGCCGCCAGCGGCGTTCTTGCGCCGGCCTGGAAGTTCAGTCCGCTGCGGTTGAACGAGCCGGTAGCCACGTAGCCCGAGAAGAAGCTGCCGGCGATGTTGGACAAGCCCTGGCCGATGAACTCCTGGTTCCCCTCCAGGTGCTGGCCGGCGCGCACCGCCAGCGAGCGGGCGATGGACACCGCCTCGGTCAGTGCGAACAACGTGGTGGCCAGTGCCGCCGGCGCCAGCATGCGCAGGGTCGCCGGGGAGAAATCCGGCGCCGACAGCGGTGGCAGGCTGGACGGCAGAGCACCCACCACGCGGATCTGGGTGGCCTGGGCTCCGAACACGGCATTCAGGGCCACCGACACCAGGCTGCCCACCAGCATGGCGACGATCATGTACGGCAGCCTCGGAAAATACCGGCGCATGGCCAGGCCCGAAACCAGGGTCACGACCCCCACCGCGGTCACGAACAGATTGATGTCCGTCCACTGCGAGAGCAGGGACCATACGGTCTCGTGGAAACGCCCGCCGCGGGGGATCTCCACGCCGAAGAAGTGCTTGAGCTGGCTGGCAGCGATCAGCAGCGCGGCGCCGGCGGTGAAACCGATCACCACCGAATGGGAGATGAAGTTGACCAGGGTGCCCAGCCGGGCGATGCCCATGACCAGCTCGATCGCCCCCACCATGAGCGTAAGGGTCAGGGCCAGGCGCACGTACTCGGCGCTGCCGGGTTCGGCATGTACGCTCAGGGCCGAGAACAGGACGATGGAGGCGGCCGTGGTGGGCCCCGATACCAGGTGCCAGGAAGATCCCCACAGCGCCGCCACGACGGCGGGGATCATCCCCGCGTAGAGGCCGTACTCCGGAGGCATGCCGGCGATAGTGGCGAATGCAACGCCCTGTGGCAAGGCCACGACGGCACCGGTGAGACCGGCAAGGAAATCGGCCCGCAGAGTCCCGGGGGTGACCATGGGCCACCACAAACGGAACGGGAAGGCCCGGTTGAGCCAGGCCGGTCCACCACGCAATACCGTCGTCAGCTTCATGTTGAATCTCGACAGAGATGAAGTGTCCGCTATCTCTTTACGCCGGCCCGTACGGCCAGGCACATTGTCCGCGCGCGGGCTAGCGCTTGCACACGGCCGCCAGCAGGCCTCGCAGCAGGGCTTGCGGCGCCGGCGGACAGCCGGCTATGGCAGCGTCCACCGGTATCACGTTGCTCACGGCGCCGCAGCTTGCGTAGGAAACGCCGAACTCTCCCCCGTTGCAGGCGCAGTCCCCCACCGCCACCACCAGCTTCGGGTTGGGAGTCGCCTCCCAGGTGCGCACCAGGGCCGCCTGCATGTGGCGGGACACCGGACCGGTGACCAGCAGCAGATCGGCATGCCGGGGCGAGGCCACAAAGTGTACGCCGAAACGCTCGATGGCATAGACGGCATTGCTCAAGGCGTGGATCTCCAGCTCACAGCCGTTGCAGGAGCCCGCGTCCACCTGGCGCACCGCCAGGCTGCCGTTGAAGCGCCGCCCAATCTCGGTACGCAGGCGCTCGCCCCACACCTGCGGGGCGGCCTCGGGCTCCGGCTCGGTGACCACGCCGGTGCGGCGGATGATGTCCAGAATCCTCAACATGCCCGGCTCACAGGTCCTGCCCCGAGTAGGAGCCGTTGACCGACTTGTTGCACACGGGAAAGTCCGGGACGATGTTACCGGCAATCAAGTGCTCCAGGGCCGGCCAGCTAAGCCAGCTCGGATCCCGCGGGAAGTAGCGTGCGATCCGGCCCTGTGCATCGAGCCGGAGGTAGCACAGGATCTCGCCGCGCCAGCCTTCCACGGCGCCGAAGCCCTCGCGCTCCCCGCGCGGCGCGTGCCAGGGCGCGTGCACCGGCCCGGCCGGCAGTCCGGCCATGAAGCGATCCAGTAGCTCCAGGGACACCAGCGTCTCGCGCAGCCGCACCCGGACCCGTGCCGCCACATCGCCCTCCTGATACACAGGAACCCGGACCTCCAGGGTGTCGTAGGGCGGATACGGCCGGTCGCGGCGCAGATCAAAGCCCTGGCCGCTGGCCCGGCCCACGTAGCCCAGGGCGCCCAGGCTGCGCGCCGTCTCCGGGGCCAGGCGGCCGGTGTCCACCAGGCGGTCCTCCAGGGAGGGGTGATCCTCCAGAATATCCTGTAGGCGAACCAGCTCGGCGCGCAGGCGGGGCAGAGCCCGGCGCAGAGGCTGCACTTCCCGGGGACCGGGGTCGACCTCCACACCGCCGGGAACCACCCGGTCCATCATCAGCCGATGCCCGAACACCCGCGCGCTGTCACGCTGCCACAGCTCGCGCAGGCGCCCGAGCTGCACGTGAACGAAGCCGAAGCCCACGTCGTTGCAGATCGCGCCCACGTCCCCCAGATGATTGGCCACGCGCTCGCGCTCGGCCATGATAGCCCGCAGCGCCAAGCCCCGGGCCGGCACCTGGGCTCCGGCCGCCCGCTCCAGGGCCATGCAGGCGGCCCAGGCATGAGCCACGCAGGAGTCGCCCGAGACCCTTGCCGCCAGGCGTACCAGGCCATGCACGTCGCGGCCTTCGGCGATCTTCTCGACGCCCTTGTGCACGTAGCCCAGGCGCGCCTCCAGCCGCAGGACGTCCTCGCCCACGGCCTGGAAGCGGAAGTGGCCGGGCTCGATGATTCCGGCGTGCACCGGCCCCACGGGGATCTCATGAACCCCGGCACCCTGGACCTGGAGGAAGCGATAGTCGGCGTCGGGTGGAGTCTGTCCGGCCGGCTCACCGGCCGCGGGAAACTGCTTGCGCAGGGGGAAGTGCCGGTCGGGCCAGGCCAGGTGCCGGACCCAGCGCCGGGGATCCGGGTGGTCGCTGAAGACTACGCCGAAAAGATCCTGGGCGTGGCGCTCCATGCGGTCGGCCCCGGGGTAGTGAGGCGCGTGGGAGGGCAGCAGCGGCGTAGCCACCGGCACCCGGGTGCGCAGGATCAGATAGTCCGCCCCCTTCTCGACGCAGGCACTGATCAGGAACTCGTCGTCCAGGTGCTCGGCCCACGCGCCGGCCCAGCGGCAGCCGAAGGCCGCGGCTTGGCGGGCGGCACGGCCCCAGTCCTCCGGATCGATCTCCAACACGTGCGCGGGCGCCAGCTCCGTGGCCGAGCCGCGCAGCACCATCACGTGCTCGTCCTGCAAGCGCGCCAGCAGCTCGGAGACCCAATCGAAGGGGCTCACAGCAGGCGGCTCCCGCTGATCAGCAGGGTGGCCTGATCCAGCCACCCGGCCAGAAAGGCCGGAATGGCCAGTCCCAGCCACAGCACCAGCCCCAGGTGCACCGCCACCGGCAGCATGTTGGCCTGCACCGGCCCCTGCCCCTCCGGCGCCGGCCCGTAGACCATGGGATGCAGGTGCCGGAACAGGCCGGCGAAGGCGACGCCCAGCCCGGTAAGCAGGGCCACCGTGAGCCAGGGCCAGCTCTGTATGGTGGCCGACAGCAGCAGGAACTAGCTGGTGAACACCCCGAAGGGCGGAAAGCCGGCGATGGCGGCCGTGCCGATCAGCAGGCC
>CAYWTP010000072.1:0-11262 GCA_964461215.1 uncultured Ectothiorhodospiraceae bacterium
CTCGTCGAACACCATGACGATGTCCGAACCCAAGGCCCGCTGCACCGCCATGGATTCCTCCGGCCCCAGAAACACCTGGGCACCGTCAACCGGGGAGCGGAAGACCACCCCCTCCTCCGTGAGCCTGCGCATACCGGCCAGGCTCCACACCTGAAACCCCCCGGAATCCGTGAGCACCGGGCCGTCCCAGTGCATGAACCCATGCAGCCCGCCATGGGCTGCTATGATCTCGGTTCCCGGGCGCAGCATCAGGTGAAAGGTATTGCCCAGGATGATCTCCGCACCGGCTTCGCGCAGCTCTTCCGGCGTCATGGCCTTGACCGTGCCGTAGGTGCCCACGGGCATGAAGGCCGGCGTCTCCACCATGCCGTTGTTCAGAGCGAGCCGCCCGCGACGGGCAAGGCCGTCGGTGGTGATCAGGTCGAAGAGCATCTTGGGCTGTGGACTTCGGGCTTCGAGCTTTCGCATTTGGGGTTTGGGCTGGGAGCTGGCAGCCAGCTGGTCGCTCGCTCAGCGCGCAGTGTAATGTTGCAGCAACGCTAACAGCCTACGGTCCACAGCCTACCGCCTGGTAACGAACATCGCATCACCGTAGCTGAAGAAGCGGTAGCGTTGGGCGACGGCGTGACGGTAGGCGGCCAGCACCGGGTCCTTGCCGGCGAAGGCGCATACCAGCATCAGCAGGGTGGACTCGGGCAGATGAAAATTGGTCACCAGTGCGTCCACGCTGCGGAAGCGGTAGCCGGGATAGATGAAGATGTCGGTCTGTCCGCGAAACGGGGCCAGGGCTCCTTCGCGTGCGGCGCTCTCCAGCGCGCGGACTACCGTCGTACCCACCGCCACCACCCTGCCCCCACCGGCACGTGCCTGGGCTACCTCCTCCACCGTCCGTTGCGATACCTCCAGGTATTCCGCATGCATCCGGTGGGCTTCCACCTCTTCGGCGCGCACCGGCTGAAAGGTGCCCGAACCAACGTGCAAGGTGACGTAGGATAGCCCCACCCCCATGTGCCGGAGCCGTTCCAGCATCGCCTCATCGAAGTGCAGCCCCGCCGTGGGCGCCGCCACCGCGCCGCGGTGTCTGGCGTACACGGTCTGGTAGCGCTCGACATCCTCGGGCCGCGGAGCCCGCGTAATGTATGGGGGCAGCGGCACCTGGCCCGCGGCCTCCAGCAGGTCCGCTACCGGCCGCGGGTCCTCGAACACCAGCTCGTACAGCTCGTCGCGCC
Organism: uncultured Ectothiorhodospiraceae bacterium; assembly: GCA_964461215.1. Classification (GTDB taxonomy): domain Bacteria; phylum Pseudomonadota; class Gammaproteobacteria; order JAABTG01; family JAABTG01; genus CAYWTP01. Next base: position 1,230 of record CAYWTP010000072.1, read on the forward strand.
GCCCCACCACCACCAGCCGCAGCCCCTGCCCGACCAGCACGCTCCTTCCGGGTTTCAGGGCCTTGCTGGCCCGAACGTGGGCCAGCACCCGGCGGGCATCGAGTATGCGCTCGACCAGGATCTCGACCGTGCCCCCGGAGTCCTTGCGGCCCAGGAGCCGGGCGGGAATGACCCGGGTGTCGTTCAGCACCAGCCGATCGCCGCGCCTGAGCAACGCGGGCAGGTCTCCAAAGCGGCGGTCCTCCACCGCTCCGCTTGCCCCGTCAAGCACCAGCAGGCGACTTCCGGTACGGATGCCGGCGGGCTCCTGGGCAATCAGCTCCGGAGGCAGACGGTAACAGAACTCGCTGCGGCGCATGACGCCACATGGTACCAGAGGCAACACCCCCACCGCCTTTGCTCGTCCCCGGGGGATTCTTTATACTGCGCCGGTTTGCTGTGCGCCGTTGGGCTGCGGACCGGGGACGGCGGATTCCGGCCCGGGTCAGTGGCGCCGACGCCGAGGTGGCGGAACTGGTAGACGCGCCAGACTCAAAATCTGGTGGGGGAAACCTCGTGCGAGTTCGATTCTCGCCCTCGGCACCACTCCCGCGGAAGTCTGGAAATCCGCGAAACAACCACGAAAGCACAGAGCATACGGGGGTGAGACAACAATGAACGAGAGCGGGTGGGACAGCGCGGACGCGGTGAAGGCGACTAACGTCACCTGGCATCACGGTCACGTGGGACGTGACGCGCGGCAGCAGCGCCTGAGCCAGCAGGGCGTCACCCTTTGGTTCACGGGCCTGAGCGCATCCGGCAAGAGCACCATCGCCTTCACCCTGGAGCACATGCTGATCGAGAACGGCTATCTGGCCTACGTGCTGGACGGCGACAACGTGCGCCACGGGCTGAACAAGAATCTGGGCTTCAGTGCGGCGGACCGAGCAGAGAATATCCGCCGGATCGGAGAGGTCGCGAAGCTGTTTGCGGACGCCGGCGTGATCACGATGACCAGCTTCATCTCGCCCTACCGCATCGACCGCAACAAGGTCCGCGATCTGCACGACGAGGCCGGACTGCCCTTCATGGAGATCTTCACGGACTCGCCCATCGACGTGTGCGAGTCCCGCGATCCCAAGGGCCTGTACCAGCGGGCACGAGCCGGGGAAATCAAGTTCTTCACCGGCATCGACGACCCCTACGAGCCGCCGGAGAATCCGGAGGTCGTGCTGCGCTCGGATCAGATGTCTCCCCCCGACTGCGCCGGCGTCCTCATCGCCGAGCTGGAAAGCCGCGGGATCCTTCGGAACTGGCCCAAGCAACCCTGAGCTGCGGCGGCCGTCATCGGTGCTCGACTGAGGCCTGGCAGGCGCGGCACGGGAAGCTGCGCGAGGGCGGGGCTCAGGAGTCTGCCGATCGCGAGCGCACCACCATGGGCCTTTGCTCCCGTGCAGCGATGAGCCCGTTGTCGTAGCCATGGCCTATATCCAATCCCACGACAAGCAGCTCCGCGCCAGGGTGAAGCTGCTCGGTGGTCTGCTGGGCAACGTCCTGCTGGCCCAGGCGGGGGAACGCGTATATGCCGCAGTGGAGGCGCTGCGCAAAGGCTATCTGAGCCTGCGGCAACGCGAGAACGCAACCCGCAGGCGCCGGCTGGAGCAGCTCATCAGCAAGCTGGATCCGGACACGCTCAGCCAGGTCGTCCGCGCCTTCAGCGCCTACTTCAGCCTGGTCAACATTGCCGAGGAGGAGTTTCAGCACCACCAGCGGCGGCGCCAGGCCATGAAGGGCGGCGAAGCCTTCTGGATGGGCACCTTCCACGATACCTTCAAGGCGTTTCGGGACGAGGGAATGAGCACCGCCGAGCTGCAGAGCCTGCTGGCGCAGAGCGAGTTCATTCCGGTCTTCACGGCCCATCCCACGGAAGCCAAACGCCGCACGATTCTGGAAGCCCTGCGCCGGATCTTCCTGACGACCCGGGAGCTGGACACACGGCACATGGACGAGTACGAGCACAACGAGCTGCAGCGTCGGCTGGAGGCCCAGATCCAGATCCTGTGGAAGACCGATGAGGTGCGCTCGCGCCGGCCCCAGGTCGTCGACGAGGTCCGCAACGGGCTGTACTACTTCCGCGAAAGCCTCTTCAAGGCGGTGCCGGTGCTGTACCGGTACATGGAGAAGGCCATCAGCAACACCTACGGCACCGGCGGCGTCCAGGTGCCGAGCCTGCTGCGCTTCGGCTCGTGGATAGGAGGCGACCGGGACGGCAATCCCAACGTCCGGCCCCAGACCACACTCGCCGCCGTGTGCCTGCAATCGCGGTCGGTGCAAATCGAGTACCTGGGCCGGGTACGCGAGCTCAGCCGCCAGTACAGCTTCTCAAACCGCCTGTGCCAGCCCCCGCCCGAGTTCCTGGAGGCGCTGGAGCGCGACGTGCGGGAATGCCGTGAGATTAATTGCGACACTCACGAGCGCTATGCGCAGGAGCCGTACCGGCGCAAGCTCTACATCATGCGCCAGAAGCTCAAGGCCAACCTCCGGCACCTGAACGCGATCATCGGCGCTCCGCCGCAAGGACCGGTTTCCGCTCTGCCGTACTCCGAGCCGGCTTTCCTCCGGGATCTTCGTCTGCTGCGCGAGTCCCTGGCGCGCCACGGAGACGCGAACGTGGCCGAAGGTGAGCTCAAGGACCTCATCCGCCTGGCTGAAACCTTCGGCTTCTACCTGGTACAGCTTGACGTCCGCCAAGAATCCTCCCGCCACACCGAGGCCGTGGGCGAGATCGTCGCCACTCTGGGCGTGGATTACCCGGGCCTGGACGAGGCGTCCCGCCTGCGCCTTCTGGCGGAGTCGGTGGCCGGCGGGCCGCCGCCCGCAATCCTCACCGAGCAACTCAGCGAGGCCGCCCGGGAGACCCTGGAGGTGTTCCGGGTCATGGAGCACACCCGGGGAGCCGTGAGCGAGAAGGCTTTCGGCGCTTATGTCATCTCCATGACGCACCAGGCCAGCCACGTCATGGAGGTGGTCTATCTGGCCTGGCTGGAATCCCTGGTGGGAGTGAGCGACGGCGTCTGGCACAGCCACATCCGCGTGGCGCCGCTGTTCGAGACCATCGACGACCTGGAACACATAGAGCCGGTCATGGCGGCGTTGCTGGACAACCCCGCCTACCGGGCGGTGCTGACCGCCTCCGGCAACGTACAGGAGGTAATGCTCGGGTACTCGGACTCCTGCAAGGACGGTGGGATTCTGGCCTCCGCCTTCAGCCTCTATCAGGCCCAGAAGCGTATCACCCATCTGACCCGGGACCGGGGAGTCGGCTGCCGGCTGTTCCACGGACGCGGCGGCACCGTGGGCCGCGGGGGGGGGCCCACCCACGAATCCATCATCGCCCAGCCGCCGGGGACGGTGCACGGGACCATCAAGTTCACCGAGCAGGGCGAGGTTCTGTCGTACAAATACGGCAACCCGGAGACCGCCGTGTACGAGCTGTCCATGGGGATCACGGGGCTGCTCAAGGCGAGCCGCTTTCTGGTCCGGCCCGCGGTGACGGAATCCCAGGATCACGTGGGTGCGGCCCGGGATCTGGCTGCGGTCGGCGAGCAGGCCTACCGCCGGCTGACCGAGCACACCGAGAGGTTCCTGGACTACTTCTACGAGGTCACCCCGGTGGACGCCATCGGCCTGATGAACATCGGCTCACGGCCGTCACACCGCCAGCAGGCCAATCGCTCCAAGTACTCGGTGCGCGCCATCCCCTGGGTGTTCGGCTGGGCCCAGTCCAGGCACACGCTGCCGGCCTGGTACGGCATCGGCACGGCGCTGGAAACCTGGTGCAATCAGTCGCCGCAGGGCCTCCAGACCCTGCGCACCATGTACGCCGAGTGGCCATTCTTCCGCTCCATGCTGAGCAACACGCAGATGTCCTTGTTCAAGGCCGACATGGACATTGCCCGGGACTACGCCACCCTGTGCCACGATGCGCATTGCGCCCAGCGCATCTACGCGGACATCCGGGACGAATACTACCGCACGGTGAAGCATGTGCTGGAGGTGGTGGGCGCGACCCAGCTACTCGACGACAACCACTCCCTGGCCATGTCCCTGACCCGCCGCAACCCGTACCTGGACCCGCTGAACCACGTCCAGGTCACGCTGCTCAAGCGTTATCGCGACCAGAGCGCGCCGGAGCAGGAACGCGAACGCTGGCTGGACCCTTTGCTGCGCTCGATCAACGCCATCGCCGGGGGCCAGAGGAATACCGGTTAGGCGGGCTTTGCCCGCCGGCTGCAGGCTGTAGAATTACGCCGCCTGCACCGGGATGGCATTGCCCGTGCGGGTGATGCAGTTCTTCTCGTCGAGGTAGACCAGGGTGGGCTGGAAGCGAGCGGCCTCTTCCTGATCCAGGCCAGCATAAGCACAGATGATGACCCGGTCGCCGGGGCGGGCCTTGTGGGCGGCGGCACCGTTGATTGAGATCACGCCCGAGCCGTCTGCGGCCCGGATGGCGTACGTGGTGAGCCTCTCGCCGTTGCTGATATTGTAGATCTGGATCTGCTCGTACTCATGGATCCCGGCCGCGCGCAGCAGATTGCCGTCGATGGCGCACGAACCCTCGTATTCCAGCTCCGCGTGGGTCACGCGGGCGCTGTGGAGCTTGGCTTTGAGGAGAGTGCAGTACATGGCTCTCGCGGGTCTGAAGAGGAAGGCGTTAAATTATCCGACATCCCCTTCGAGCATTCAACGCGTGACGGTGAAGCTCACGTTGTCGATGAGCCGAGCGGAGCCCAGGCGCGCGGCGGCCAGCACCACCAGATTGGCGTCCGCGGGACCCGGCACAGCCAGGTCCGCGGCACGTCGCACGGCCACGTAGTCCACGCCGAAGCCGGCCGACTCCAGCTCCTGCCCCGCCTGCCGTTCCAGGGCTGAATAATCCCGGCCCCCACCCTGAATGCGCTCACGAAGCGCACACAAGGTCCGGTACAGCGCAGGTGCGGCATCACGCTGGGTGGCGTCCAGGTAGCCGTTGCGCGAGCTCATGGCCAGACCGTCGCGCTCCCGCACCGTCTCCGCGCCCAGGATCTCGACCGGCAGGTGCAGGTCCCGGACCATGCGGCGGATCACCATGAGCTGCTGAAGATCCTTCTTGCCGAACAGCGCTACGTCGGGCTGCACGATGTTCAGAAGCATAGCCACCACCGTGGCCACGCCCGCGAAATGCCCGGGACGGTGGACTCCACACAGGATATCGCTCAGGCCCGGCACCTCGATGCGGGTGGTAGCGGTGAAGCCCTCGGGATACAGGGTTCGTACGTCCGGCGTGAAGAGCAGGTGGGCACCGGCCTCGACGAGCTTGGCGCGATCCGCCGCCAGCGTCCGCGGATAGGCCCCAAAATCCTCTCCTGCTGCGAACTGCAGTGGATTCACGAATATGCTGACGGCGACCAGATCGGCGGCTGTGTGCGCGCGCTCCACCAGAGCCAGGTGGCCCGCGTGCAGGTTACCCATGGTCGGGACGAAGCCGATACGGCCCCCGGCACGGCGGCGCTCACCGACCGCGGCTCTTACCTGAGTGACCGTGGAGGCGACGTGCATGTTACTTACTGGTAGCCATGCTCCGGGCCGGGGAACGTGCCCTGCTTGACTGCTTGCACGTAGGCCGCCACGGCCCCGTGCACGCTCTGAGTCCCGGACATGAAATCCCGGACGAAGCGCGGCAACGGGCCGGGGGTGATGCCCAGCATGTCGTAGAGCACCAGCACCTGGCCATCGCAGGCAGGCCCCGCCCCGATGCCGATGACCGGAACCGCCACCGTCGAGACGATGCGCTCACTCAGGGACGACGGCACGCATTCCAGCAGCAGTACGTCGGCGCCGGCCTGCTCCAGGGCCCGGGCATCCTCCACGATGGCGTGGGCCGCCGCCTCTTCCCGGCCCTGGACCCTGTAGCCGCCGAGCTTGTGCACCGACTGGGGCGTGAGCCCCAGATGCGCGCACACCGGGATCCCACGCTCGGCCAGCTGGCGTACCGTCTCGGCCTGCAGCCGGCCTCCCTCGAGCTTGACCATCTGCGCCAGACCTTCGCGCATGAGGCGGGCGGCGTTGGTTAGGGCCTGGCCGGTTGTCGCATAGCTCATGAAGGGCATGTCCACCATCAGCAGCGCCCGCCGCCGGCCGCGCCCCACGGCCCGGGCGTGGTAGACCATATCGTCCATGGTCACGGGCAGCGTGGTCTCCCGCCCCTGCACCACCATGCCCAGGGTGTCACCCACCAGCAGGACCTCCACCCCTGCCGAGTCCAGCACCGCGGCAAAAGTGGCGTCGTAGGCGGTCAAGCAGGCGAACTTCTCCCCGGCCTGCTTCAGCCGCCGCAGCACCGTCACGGTGACGGGAGTAGAGCTGTCGGGAGGCTCGGTAGTCATGACGCAAGACCTTGCTGGGAAGACTTGGCCGGCGTCACCCAGGCGCCGGGTTGAAATAGTGCCGGCCGGTCCGAATCCTGCGCATCTCGGACAGCAGCAGCTCATAGTCGCGATGCCCTGCCGTGAAGTCCAGCTCGGCGGCGTTCACGATCAGCAGGGGCGCGGCGGCGTAATTGTAGAAGAAGCGCAGGTACGCGTCAGACAGTCGGCGCAGGTAGGCCTCGTCCATCCGCTGCTCGTGAGCCAGCCCCCTGCGGGCGATGCGCTCCAGCAGCACCTCCAGCGGCGCCTGGAGATAGATAATCAGGTTCGGAGTGGGGCTGTCCATGCTCAGGTGAGCGTAGATCTGCTCGTACAGCCGCATCTCGTCGCCGTCGAGCGTAATCTGAGCGAACAGCCGATCTTTTTCAATCATGAAGTCAGCCACCTGCACCGGCGTGAAGAGATCCGCCTGACGCAGCACCTGCATCTGGCGGGCGCGCTGCAAGAGAAAGAAGAGCTGGGTGCCCAGGGCGTAGGCCCGCGGGTTCTCATAGAAGCGCGCGAGAAACGGGTTCTCGTCCGCCCCTTCCAGCAGCGCCTGCCCTCCCAGGCTGCGCGCAAGGCGCTGGGCCAAGGTGGTCTTGCCCACGCCGATCGGCCCTTCCACCACCACGTAATGCAGGGGGGCGCCGCTCACGGGGCGCTCTCCAGGCGCCGAAGCCCTTGCCCCGAAACCCGCACAACCAAGTCCGACACGCGCCCGGCACCAGGCACGACCAGCTCGGGGGCGATCTCATGCAGGGGACAGAGGACGAAGGCACGCTGCGTGATCCCGGGATGGGGCAGGGTCAACCACTCGTCGCTGTGGCGCAAGATGCCGAAGAGCAGCAGGTCCAGATCCAGAGTCCGGGGCCCCCAGCGCTCCAGTCCCCTGACGCGTCCATGGCGGGACTCGATGGCCTGGAGTGCCTCAAGCAGCGCGTGCGGGCCCAGGCCACAGTCCACGGCCGCCACGGCGTTGACGTAGTCGGGCTGATCTCGGGGACCCATGGGCGGAGTGAGGTATAAGGAAGAATGCGCCACGAGGTGCGTATGGGGGATCCCCTCAAGCGCGTCCAAGGCGCTCCGGATTTGGCGCGGCGGGTCGCCCAGATTGCTGCCCAATCCCACGTAGGCGCGCACGGACTGCACGGTGAGCGCGCACACGCTTCACACCGCCGGCGCTCGCCGCGACCGCGGGCGCCGCCGCCGCCGTGGTCTGCCCCCGTCCGGCAGGAGCAGCAGTCGGCGCTGCACCTCATCGGCCTCCTGGAAATCCGTCCACCACTGAGCCAGCTCCTGAACCGGCTCGCCGGCGGCGGCGCGCAGGACCAGAAAATCATACCCGGCTCTGAAGCGGGGATGCTCCAATAGCCGGAACGGGCGCTTGCCGCCGGTCTGGACGAGGCGGGGCTGCAGAGCCCAGATCTCGCGGCTCACCGTGGAGAACCGCCGCGGGAAGGACACCACCTCGGACTGCTCCCGGATCACGTCCTCGGCCGCCTCCTGCATGGCCCTCGGCTCCGGCTCGCCGACATCCAGGTATTTCTGCATGCGCCGGCGCATCGGCTCCCACAGCAACGCGGCAAGCAAGAAGGCCGGGGTTACGGGCTTGCCTTCGGCGACCCGCTGATCGGTGTTCTCCAGGGCCCGTGCGACGAGCACACGCGGAAAGCCGTCTTCTTCCTCGCTCAAGCAGTCCTCGATGCCGGGGAAGAGCTGCCCGAAAAGCCCGTAATGGCGCAGCAGCTCATAGGTCTGCAAGGCGTTGCCACCATGAAACATCTTGAGGATCTCGTCGAATAGCCGGGCCGGGGGGATCTCGCGCAGCAGCGGCGCAAGATGAAGGATCCGCTCCTCGGTTGCAGCCTCGATGCGAAAGCCCAGCTTGGCGGCAAAGCGCACCGCCCGCAGCATCCGCACCGGATCCTCGCGCAGGCGGGTCTCGGGATCGCCGATGGGGCGCAGCAGCCCGGCCCCGAGATCGGCCATGCCGGTGCTGAAGTCCACCACAGAGAAATCCTGGATGTTGTAGTACAGCCCGTTGACGGTGAAATCGCGCCGTGCGGCATCCTGCTCGAAGGTACCGTAGACGTTATCGCGCACGATGCGTCCGTCACGCATCTCGCCCTCGCCCTCCGCGCCGTCATCGTGATGGGCGCGGAAGGTGGCCACCTCCACGATCTCGGGGCCGAAATGAACGTGGGCCAGGCGGAACCGCCGCCCGATCAGACGGCAGTTGCGGAACAGCTCCTTGACTTGCTCCGGCCGGGCGTCCGTGACCACATCGAAGTCCTTGGGCTCACGTCCGAGCAGCAGGTCGCGCACTCCCCCGCCTACGAGATACCCGGCAAAGCCGGCTTGTTTCAGACGGTAGAGCACCTTGAGGGCATTCTTGCTGATATCCGCCCGCGAGATGCTGTGCGCAGCCCTGGCAATGGTCGTGGGTGAGGAAATCTTGACTGCCCTTCGTCCGGTCCGAAAGTGGGTGGATGCGTCCTGCATTCGCGCTTGAGCGGCGGACGCGGGCGCGTATAATACCACTCCCGGCCCGCCAGGCAGAACGCCTGCGGGTTCGTCTGCTCCCTTCGTCTAGTGGCCTAGGATACCGCCCTCTCACGGCGTAGACAGGGGTTCGAGTCCCCTAGGGAGCGCCACTAGTTTCCAGGAAACGCTGACGGCGCGCGTGTGAGCGCCAAAGCCGCGACGCTCGGACGCTTTGACACCGGGACGTACCCGCCCCCTCAGGACGCCTACGATAGACCCCGCCCATTGTTAGGATTGCGTGCCCCCAGCCGATCCTAAATGCGGCGCACCGGGTATGTTCCCAGAAATCGTTGCGGCCGAGCAAAACGGCTCCGGCACCTCTACTAAACTTGTTGGAGAGGTCCCTGGAAATCGGAAGATGCGCAAGCCAAGTCCACCCCTTGTCCTATTGCCGTGCCTGGCGCTGATGCTGGGCCTGGCGCATCCCGTAGCGGCCACCGATCTCAGTGGCATCGGCACAGGTGGATTTATCAAGAACCCCGTCATGCGCAGGGCCGTGCGCGCCTTCGCGGGTTCGCACTTCAGGCGCAAGCAGGGGCCGATGAGGAAGCTGGGACTGGACCTTCCGGTGCTGTACTACGAGCACCACGACTACCGCGCCGCCGGCGGCCTCAAAAGGCTCGGGCACCGCTTCAAGCCCAGCGATCCCCTCATCAGAACCCGTGACGATTCGGTGGTGATCGACGCTACGGCGCAGAGGGACGCCGCCGCGCTGAAGGAACGGCTGGTGGCACTGGGCATGAAGAACCCCGTCGTCTTCGGCCGTTACATCTCCGGCTTACTGCCCATCTCGGCGCTGCCCAAGGCCGCAGCGCTGCCCGACCTGTTGCTGGCGCGGCCCGCGTACGCCATGACCGTCACCGGCTCGGCCACCAGCCAAGGCGATGTGGCCATGGCGGCCGACGCCGCGCGGGCGGACTTCGGCGTGGACGGCACGGGCGTGACGGTGGGTACGCTGTCCGACAGCTACGACTGCAGGCATCAGGCATCCCTCGACGTGGCCAGCGACGACCTACCACCAGGCATAGCGGTCCTTGAAGACGAGCCGGGCTGCAGCTCGG
>CAYWTP010000072.1:11272-14287 GCA_964461215.1 uncultured Ectothiorhodospiraceae bacterium
GCGCCATGATGCAGATCATCCACGACGTCGCGCCCGGCGCGTCCCTCGCCTTCCACACCGCCTTTGCCGGTATCGCCGACTTTGCCGCGGGGATCGAGGACCTGGCGAAGTCCGCTGGTGCGCAGATTATCACTGACGACGTGATCTACTTCTCGGAGCCGATGTTCCAGGACGGCCCCATCGCCCAGGCGGTGGATACCGTAAAGGCGATGGGGGTCGCCTACTTCTCCGCCGCCGGCAACCAGGCACGCTCCTCCTATGAAGCCCCCTTTCGTGATTCCGGCCTGCCGGGTCATTATCCGGGCAGCACGAGCCACGATTTCGATCCCGGTTCCGGCGTCGATGTGTTACAGAAGGTCACCATACCCGTCGGGTCCACGGTCACGTTCGTCTTACAGTGGGACGAGCCGTTCGCCTCGGTCAGTGGTCCCCCCGGGTCGGCCAGCGACGTGGACATGCTTCTCTACTCGCAGAGTGGGAAGCTACTGGCCGGCGGTATCGCCTACAACGTCGGCGGTGATCCGATCGAGATCTTCACCTACCGCAACCCCGGCCCCAGCACCAGCTTTCAGATCGGCCTGGAGCTGTCCTCCGGCCCAGCTCCCGACCGGGTCAAGTATGTGTATTACGGGAACATGACCATCAATGACTTCCCCACCCAGAGCGCCACGATCTACGGTCACGCCAATGCCGCAGGCGCCATGGCGGTCGGCGCCGCCCGCTACAGCAAGACTCCCGCCTTCGGCGTCAGCCCGCCGGTGCGGGAGTCCTACTCCTCTGTGGGCGGCGTGCCCATTCTGCTAGACGCTTCGGGAAACTCGACCTATGACCTGCGCCAGAAGCCCGAGATCGTCGCCCCCGACGGCGGCGACACCACGTTCTTCGGCTCCGACGTAGACCACGACGGCTATCCGAACTTCTTCGGCACCTCGGCGGCCGCTCCACACGCCGCGGCGGTTGCAGCGCTTATGAAGCAGGCCGATCCGGATCTGACGCCCGATGACATCTACACTGGTTTGCAGGCCAGCACCATCGACATGGACACCGCGGGCGTGGACTTCTTCTCAGGCTACGGCCTGATCCAGGCCGATCAGGTGCTGACCCTGGTCGCCACCGACACCGATGGCGACACGGTACCGGACTACATCGACAACTGTACCCTGGTGCCCAACTCCGACCAGCGGGATACCGACGGGGACGGCTATGGGAATATTTGAGATCCGGACCTCAATAACGATGGGATCGTCAACTCACTGGATCTGGGCCTACTGGGCAAGGTGTATTTGACCAATAACCGGGACGCGGACCTCAATGGAGATGGATGGGTGAATTCTCTGGATCTGGGCATCCTGGGAAAGTTCTACCTCAAGCCGCCCGGTCCCAGAGGGTCCCTCTAGTTTTACTTTGTCACCTTCGGGGCTGCCGGTCCGGAGAGTCTTTCCCGGACACACCGCGAATACCCACCACGGCGCGACACAATCCGTGTTCCGCTTGTTCGACCGGCCCACGTCATCCTGACATGGGCGCTCACCGGGCCGCCCCTGTAGGCTCGATCGCCGACAAGAACGGCCGGCCCACGCAAACTGGATAGGGACGCGAGGACCCGTTATACCCGGCGGCGGCAGTGACCCTTGTATTAGGCAGAAAGCCTATTGGGGCCGGCGTCCAATTCCTGCCAGGCCGATGAGGCCCGATCCAAACATCCACAATGCCGCAGGAATCGGCACCACGGATACCGTCCCTGGGTCAAACGAAACCCCAATCGCAGAGCCCCCGGAGCCCCAAGGATTATTGGAAGGCTCCGTCATGCTCAGCATCGTGCTGCCCAAGCCCATGGCCTGAAACTCCACCGTCGCTACGGTGAAGCTTCCGGTTGGCACACCAGGCAGTGCGCCCACCGAGATGTTCGACACTGTACCGGCCACATTATCAATCGTGCCAACGGAGTTGGCTAGGGTAAACGTCCAAACCGGATCTAGTGTCACCCCGAGCACATGCACAATCGACGCATCGAAAGAGATGTCAACTCCCCCGCCCTCTGTGGCCGGAAAGCCGTTCCCGACAACATCTAGCGAGAACGTCTGGCCCTGAGTGACCGCTTGAAAGGGTGGACTGAAGCTAATGGTCGGCAGTGCCGTGGCATGGCATGTGCCACTGAGCAGCAGAGAAACCAGGGCTACAAGGGGCAGATACGCCTTCATATAACCTCCACGGCTTAGTTAGGTCAGTCCGCCCAGGTCCCGGGCTTCTCAACTCTTTAGATTGTCACTCTGATCAGCGAAGCACGTTTTGTACCTAAATTAGCGTTCCTTACCTTTTCAAATACATACAGAAGACGCTCACCCCAGTGCTCAGGACCAGTGTAAGCTTTTCCGACGCCAAAGCTGCCCATCTGACCCTTAACCGCCACGAACCGGCGGGCGGCCCAGGCCGATGCTGCATCTTCCGGCGATGGATGGGACTACCAACAACGACATCCTTTGGCACCACCTTGTTGAATCCTCGTCCATGGGTGTAAAGATTACCGATGGCACGGTTGGGCGGCCAGTGGCTGAAAGCGACTCCATTCAGACGTTGCGATACAGATCACACTCGGATCTGCGCTCAAGGGCAGCCGGCAACGCTCCTACGAGGCCTTAATGGTCAGTTCTTTCCTTGTGCCTTTGCGGCGGCTTGGCCGGCCGCACGACCTTGCTGATTCGTGAGTAGAGATGTCCTCGTGCCGGTCGCCCCGTGACATGCCATGGTTCAGCGCGCCGGCGCATTGGCATTCGAGGCAAAGCGGTCTTGCCATGCCGTGCACTCCACCCCGGCATATGAAGAAGGAAATGCCTGGCCCCGTTATCTCACATGACCATGCCCACCCGTGGCTGGCGGTTAGCCTAGCGGGATTCTCACCCGCTGGATAATGCGCCCTTGCCGGGGCACGCCAAGACCCGATGGCGCCGCCTCCCCCATTCGGCTACGTTGTTCTGGCCTCCCGAGACAACTAGACTAGACCAACTCCAAATGGGA
>CAYWTP010000073.1:0-14153 GCA_964461215.1 uncultured Ectothiorhodospiraceae bacterium
CATCGAGGCTCAGAAGCGGGATGTCGCTCTCGCAAGCCTCCTGGAAAGGTATAACGTCAAGCTCTGACCCCGTTGGCGCCCTGACCCCGTTGGCACCCCGACTTGCGGCGCTGAACCCGGAGGATGTCACGGTCAGTGCTGTTGCGCGGTTCGGGGTCACCCATTTGGCACGATTGTACCCGAACCGATTCCGCCCGAGGCCCGCCGCGGGGGACGGGATTCAAGCGTCCGTCACAACGGCAGTCCCATCTCCCTGGCCAGCTTCTCTTTCGGCGGCATGCCCGCCAGCCCCTGCCAGTGCGAATCCTTGTCCCTGAAGATCAGGCCTGGCGTGCCGCGAAACTGCAGTCTCGCCATCATCGCGTCGTGCTTCTTCAGAGCCTCTTGTATCGGGCCGGGTATTGGGCTCAGTTCCGGAATGGCCCCCTCCTCGGTATGTGGATCAAACTTCTGCTGGTCCTGGTCGTTGGCCTTGACCCTGTCCTTGGCCGCCAGGATAGCCGCGGCGCGGCCAACGCTCGAGTTCTTCAAAAAGGCCACCATGACCCACCGGATCTGCAGCTTACCCGCGGAGACCCAGCCCCGGGTCTCCTCCCACAGCTTGTGGCAGAAGATGCAGTTGGGATCGGCAAAGGCATAAAGCACCGGCGCGCCCGGACGTCCTTCAATGACCAGCCACTTGTCGTCATCCAGTTCCGCGGCGACCTTGGCGTAATGCGGCTTGGGCAGGTAATCCTGCCGGTACTTCTCGGACAGGTTGTTGCCATTCGCGTCCAGCAGGGTTCCCGATACCACTACGTCGCCGACGCCGTAGAGGATGGTAACGCTGCCCGTGGCGTTCTTCAGCACATAGCCGATAAGCGCCGGTGCAGCCGTTTGGAAGGTGCGCTGGACCGTCCAACCCTTTTTCTGCGCGAGGGTCTCGACCGCACTATGCGCTGCCGGCTTGTTGGCGGGGGCAGCCGTTGTTTCAGCTGCGACGATAGGCCGCGCGATTAACGCGGCGGACACGGCTAGCAAAATCAGGGCAAGCCTAAATCTGTTTATTTTCATGAGAGATCCGATAAGTTGTTGCACGACGGATTTAGGAAACATCGGACTGTATTCGCAATTCATGACAATCGCTAGCGCAGCGCCAGCTCCTGCCGTATTGTCGAAATACACGCCGGCAAAGCTGATGTCGCGCACGCGCGCGGCGACCCGGTTGACAGTGCGTGATTCGCCAGCAAGCTGGCTCCTACGCGCGGTGCGGGGGGCTGACCCGTGGTATTGTCGGGTCTTGCAATCACGCAGGCGCCGCCGGGAACGCACGGCGGACAAAGCTTCGCGCAGTCCCGCCGGTTAACCTTCCGTGGGTTCCGTGGCCAGGAACTCTTGTAATTTCGCACTTCAGCAGAGTAGAGGGGCCTTACCGGGGCACGAGGCCGCGAGCGGTGCCGCCGTGGGCCGGCGTTGACAATCGCCCGCACCGCGCACGCCCCGACCGAACACCGGTGCGCAAAGCGTCCTGTCGCTTTCGGCGATCCAAGGTGTGCGCGTGCACGGTCCTCGTCCCAGCTCGGTTGCGCAGGAACAAATAAGGGATCCGGCCACAAGCCGGACCCCTTGCCTTTGGTGCCGACAGAGGGACTTGAACCCCCAACCTACGGATTACAAATCCGTTGCACTGCCAATTGTGCTATGTCGGCGAACAGGTCGATGTAACAGGGAACATCTTAGGCAAACCGGACCCGTACCACAATTTCCCCCCGACTTCAGGGACAGTGGGCGCGGGCAAGGTGGGCATCGGGAAATGCCTTGGCGAAAGCCTTTGCCGGCAGATCCTTGTCGCCGGCGACGGTCACGTCCAGCCAGTGGCTGCGCACCTCACCGTAGCGCAGGTCGACGACGGGCTGATAGCCCTTGCCGTGGAGGTAGGCCATGCGCTTGTCTGCGGAGTCTGAGCGGCTGTACAGGCCCAGGGAGATGGCGTTGGCCATGGGTCCGTTCATCACCCGGATGAAGTCGGTGATCCCGTCCTTCTGAAGCTTCTTCAGAACCTCCCGGGCCGCCTCTACGGAGGAAAACGGCGGCAAGTACACCCAGTAGCTCCTGGGCTCCTGCGCTACGCTCTCACGGGAGGTAGCGGCGGCTTTGCGCTCCTTGAGCCAGGCCTCGAGGGGAGCCAGGTCCCGATCTTCGACCAGTGGGCCGACGGTGTAGCAAACCCGGGGCACTGCTGGCGGCGAGGGCGCCTCGGCCGGAGGGGGCGCGGGCGCCTGCGCGGCGGGCGGGGATCCCGCGGTGGAAGCCACTGCGGTCTCGGAGGACTGCGATGGAGTGCTCTCTGCCGCAACCGTTGCCTCGGGGGCAGGGGTGGTGGCGCTGCGGGCGGTCTGCTCTCCGGCAGCAGCCGGCTCGACGGTGGGGGCCGCCGCCGCAACGGACGGCGGTGCCGGACGGGCGGGCGGCTTGTCTTCGCCCGCGGAAACGGCTTCCGGGGCAGCGGGGCCCGCGCCGTTCCGCCTCTGCTCTCCGGCAGGAACCGCCGCAGCCGGGGTGGCGGACTGGACGGTGGGCTCGGGGGCGGGTCCGATCGGCGGAACGGGCTCTTCCAGGCGGTAGCGCCTCTGTTCTTCCACCAGCGGCAGGTCAGCCGCCGGGGTTGGGCCTGCAAGGCCGGCGGCCGGGGCCGCAGTCGGTCCCGCCGCCCGGTAGCTCCAGGTGAAGAAGACGACGTTGAGCAATACCAGTAGGTAGATGATCCACTTCATGGGGCGTTGGCGTACACGGCCAGTCCAGCCAGGACCAAGTCCGGGCAATCCTCCCACGACCCGGCCAGCAGCGGCAACAGCGTTGCGGCATCGCCTCCGGTGACAATGCGCACCGCGCGGGTCCCGAGCTCGCCGGTCACGTCCTCCGCAATGCGGTCCAGAGCCGCGACCAGCGCGTACAGCGTGCCGGCGGTGACACCGTCCCGGGTGTTGCGGGTAAGCAACGAGGCCTCGCCATGCATCCCCTCGCCCATCTCGCCGATGCCCCGGGTATTGGTCACCAGACAGCGGCGCATCATGGACAGACCGGGAAAGATCAAGCCGCCCAGGTGCTCGCCTTCGCCCGACAGGGCGTCCACCGTCACCGCCGTCCCGCAGTCCACAACACACGCGGGCCGCCGGTACAGGGCGCGGGCAGCAATCAGCGCGGCCCAGCGGTCCGCACCCAGACACCCAGGATCGGTGTACGCGCTGCGCACGCCGCAGGCCTGCGCGGAGCCGGTGAGAAGCTCGGGCTTGAGATTCCAGCTTCCCGACAGCCATTCATCGAGGGCCTGCGCGGCCTCTTTGCCACCTACGTTGGCCACGACCACGCGCCCCGGAGCCGCCGCGCTGCCCCACTCCCGGTCCAGAACCTCTCCCAGATGGTCGGCCTCGTAGGCGCAGCGCCCGTGCCCGGCGAGGGCCTCACCTTCCGCCCACGCCCACTTCAGCCGGCTATTGCCCAGATCCACCACCAGGATCATGGCTCGGGCCTCAGGCTCACCTCGCCGGAGATGTAGCGCTGGACCCGGCCGTCGCTCTCCAACAGCAGGGCGCCGCCGGCATCCACGCCGGTGGCCGTACCGCACACGGTGCCGTGGGGTGTAAGGACGGCGACTGGCCTGCCGGACACGATGTCCAGCTCGTTCCACAGCACGCGGAAGGGCTCGAAGCCTTCCATGGCGAAGGTTGTCAGTCCCGGCAGCAGCCGATCCAGCACGCCGGCCGCCAGCCGGTTGCGGTCCAGGGGCCGGCCGCCGATGGTCCCCAGGTCCACCCATGGCTGGTCGATGGCGCCGCCGGCGGCCCGCGGCATGTTCACGTTGATCCCGACACCCACCACCACGTCACAGTACCCTGAGGACTCCCCGGACATCTCCAGCAGAATGCCGGCCAGCTTGCGACCCTCCCAGTAAACGTCGTTGGGCCACTTCAGACCGACGCCCGTGACACCTTCGCGGCGCAGCGTCTCGGCAATGCATACTCCCACCACCAGGCTCAGAGCCGCCAGCGCCTCCGGTCCGAGCTCGAAGCGCCACAGCACCGACAGGTAGAGGTTGGCGCCGAAGGGCGATACCCAGGCACGCCCCCGCCGGCCGCGCCCTGCCGACTGGTGCTCGGCCAGGCAGACGAAGCCGCTGGCCAGTCCCGCGGCCCGCCGCTCCATGAGCAAGCGGTTGGTAGAGTCGACCGTGGGGTGGATGTCCAAGCCGCCGACCAGGGCCCGCGCTTCCGGATCCATGGCCTCCAGGATTGCGCCGCGATCCAGCAGACCGATCGGCCGCGCCAGGCGGTAGCCCCTGCCGGGCACGGCAAACACATCCAGCTCCAGATCCTCCAGGGTATGCACCACCTTCCACACCGCGCCGCGGCCCACGCCCAGTGCCGCTCCCAGCTCCTCTCCGGAATGGAATCGCCCGTCGGCCAACAGGTGCAGCAGTCGGTAGCGCTGGAGCATCGGATTACGAGGCTGGTCGAGGCGTCAAGTCCCGGGCGCCGGTACGCTACCGGCTTTGCCACCCTTTCGCAACCCGCACCCACATTGGTGTTCCATTAAGGCTCGTCCCGGTCAGAGCCCGGCCTGAATCCTTAACCGATCACTGATGCCCGTGCCCGCAGGACAGGAGCCGGGCGAATCGGATACAGTAGCGCCCTGCACTGGCCGGAGAAGGACGTGAGTATCCACTACGACTTGATCAGCATCGGCGGCGGCAGCGGCGGCCTGTCTGCGGCCGAACGCGCGGCTCGTTACGGTGCCCGGTGCGCGGTGGTAGAGGCCGGCGACCTGGGCGGCACCTGCGTGAACCTGGGCTGCGTGCCCAAGAAGATCATGTGGAACACCGCACACATCGCCCATGTGCTGCGCGACGCCGTGGACTACGGATTTTCGGTGCAGGTGGGCGGCCTGGACTGGCGGCGGCTGATCACCAAACGCGACAACCACATCGGCGGCATCAACGACTGGTACCACACCTATCTCTCGGACTCCAACATCGACCTTGTGCGGGGCTTCGCGCGTTTCGTGGACCCCCGTACCCTGGAGGTGGCGGGCGAGCATTACACCGCCGACCACATCGTAATCGCCCCGGGGAGCAAGCCCATCGTGGTGGACGTACCGGGGGCTGAGCTGGGCATCACCTCGGACGGGTTCTTCGACCTGGACGAGTGTCCCCGCCGCGTGGGCATCGTCGGCGGCGGCTACATCGGCGTCGAGCTGGCCGGAGTGCTCAACTCCCTGGGATCTGAAGTCACCGTCTTCCTGCGGGCTCACGAAGACTTCCTGCCCGGGTTCGACGCCATGTTGCGCGAGACCCTGATGGAGGAGATGATCAACGACGGCCTGAGCATCCACGCCAACACCGCCCTGGCGTCCCTGACCCGCCACGAAGAAGGCTGCCTGGTCCTGACGACCACCACCGGCGAGGTGCTCACCGGCTTCGACTGCTTGATCTGGGCCGTGGGACGGCATCCCAACACGGCCGGCCTGAACCTGAGTGCGGCAGGGGTGGCCACCGACGAGCGCGGCTACATTCTCACCGACGAGTACCAGAACACCAACGTGCCCGGGATCTATGCGGTGGGGGACGCCACCGGACGGACACCGCTCACACCGGTGGCGATCGCCGCCGCCCGGCGCCTGGGCGATCGCCTGTTCGGCGGGCAGAGCACCCGCAAGCTGGACTACGGGATCATTCCCACGGTGGTGTTCAGCCATCCGCCCATCGGGACGGTGGGACTGACGGAGGACGCGGCACGGGACCTCCACGGTGATGCGGTGAAGGTCTATCAGACCCGCTTCACCCCCATGTATCACGCCTTTACCCGGTCCAAGCCCAAGACTGCCATGAAGCTGGTAACGGTGGGGGCACAGGAACGGATCGTCGGCTGCCACATTCTCGGCAACGGGGCCGACGAGATGCTCCAGGGCTTCGCCGTCGCCATCCGCATGGGCGCCACCAAGCGGGACTTCGACGACACCGTCGCCATTCACCCCACCAGCGCCGAAGAGGTGGTAACGATGCGATGAGGCTGGAGGGTTGAAGCATAAGGATATTCTGGCCCCACCGCTTTCCTCACGCCTTACGCCTCACGAGCTACGAATCACCGACAGCCAATCATCCCATGTCCCGCCGCTCCGTCCTCGCCTGGGCCTTCTACGACTGGGGCAACTCGGCCTTTGCCACCGTGGTCCTCGCCGGATTCTTTCCGGTGTTCTTCAAGCAGTACTGGAGCGCCGGGGTGGACGCGACCGAGAGCACCTTCCGCCTGGGCCTGGCCAACTCAGTGGCCAGCCTGGTGGTGCTGGCCGTGGCGCCGCTGCTGGGCGCCATCGCTGATCAGGGGGCGCTGAAGAAGCGGTTTCTGGTCGGCTTCTCGGCCGTGGGCATCTTGGCCACCGGGGCCCTGTACCTGGTCGGCCACGGCCAGTGGCAGGCCGCGGTGGTGCTATACGTTGTGGGCGGGATCGGCTTCGCCGGGGCCAACATCTTCTACGACGCCCTGCTGGTGGACGTGTCCGAGCCGGCCCGCTTCGAGGTCGTGTCCTCCCTGGGCTATGCCCTGGGCTATCTGGGCGGGGGCCTGCTGTTCGCCTTCTGCGTGGTGCTTACCCTGTGGCCGGGCACCTTCGGCCTGGATGACGCAGCCCAGGCCGTGCGGGCCTCGTTCGTGATCACGGCCTTGTGGTGGGCCCTGTTCACGGTGCCCATCGCGCGGGTGGTCCGGGAACGCGGTGCCACCACCGGGCGCGGCCTGGGCAGCGCGGTGCGGGGCGGGCTGCAGCAGGTCGCGGCCACCTTCCACAAGGTACGGCGGTTCAGGATGGTGGCGACCTTCTTGATTGCCTACTGGCTGTATATCGACGCCGTGGACACCATCATCCGGATGGCCGTGGACTACGGCATGGCTCTGGGCTTCCCCTCCGAGGGTCTGATCATCGCCCTGCTGATCACCCAGTTCGTGGGCTTTCCCGCGGCCATCTTCTTCGGTTGGATCGGCAACAGGCTGGGGCCTAAGCACGGCATCCTGATCGGGATCCTGGCCTATGTGGGAATCACCGTGGGCGGATACCGGATGGACCAAGTGTGGGAGTTCTACGCGCTGGCAGTCTCCATCGGCCTGGTGCAGGGTGGCGTGCAGGCATTGAGTCGCGCCTTGTATGCGCGGCTCATCCCCGCCGATGAGGCGGCGGAGTTCTTCGGCTTCTACAACCTCATCGGCAAGTTCGCGGCCGTCCTGGGCCCCACCCTGATGGGCTGGGTGGCGGTGGCCACCGGTGATACCCGGCTGTCCATACTCTCCCTGCTGGTGCTGTTCATCGCTGGCGGGAGTATCCTGCTGCGGGTGGACGGCCGGGCGGCCGGCCCGCACCGCGGGCTGACGAGCGGCACCTGAGATGGGCTCGATGGCCGCCCCGCTCTGCCGCGCCGTCCTGTGTGGCCGGCGGGTTCCGGGCAGTCCTTGCGTGAACTGTCCGTTCGGCGGCGCCGCGGTTCATTGGACGGCGGCGTGTCCCGCCTCACCACTGCGGCCGACGGTCCCCGCGCCCCATGCCGGCCACGACTGGAGCAAGACCGGCGTCCGCGTGGACCATCGCAATCCGAGCTGAGGAAGAGGATGTTTCTGCAAGACCTTTGGTATTTCGCCTTGCCCGGGCGGCGGCTCAAGCGCGGGCGGATGCTGCACAAGACCCTGCTCAGCCAGCCCGTATTGCTGGGCCGCGGGTCCGACGGACAGCCCTTCGCTCTGTATGACGTGTGTCCCCACCGGGGCATTCCCCTGAGCCACGGGCACTTCGACGGCCATCAGGTGGAGTGTACCTACCACGGCTGGCGCTTCGACCCCGCCGGCCGCTGCACGGCCATTCCGTCCCTGTGTGAGGATCAACGCCTCGATGTCGGCAAGATCGGCGTGCGCGGCTTCCCGTGCCGGGAAGTGCAGGGCAACATCTGGGTGTACTTCGGCGACCGGACGGAGGATCTTCCCGAGATCCCCCGGGTCCCGGATGCGGGCGACGCAGGCTACCGCATGGCCCAGACCATGATCTTTCCCAGTGACGTGGACCACGCGGTGGTGGGCCTCATGGACCCGGCCCACGGCCCCTACGTGCACCGCTCCTGGTGGTGGCGCAGCCGGCGATCCATGCACGAGAAGGCCAAACGCTTCGCGCCGTCCTATCTGGGCTTCACCATGGTCCGTCACTCGCCCTCGTCCAACTCCAGGGCCTACCGGATCCTCGGGGGCAAACCGGAGACCGAGATCCGCTTTCAGCTTCCCGGAATACGCATCGAGCACGTGCGCACCGGCCGCCACGCCTTCGGCGGAATCACTGCGGTCACCCCTATCACGGACACCCAGACCGAGATCAATCACGTCATCTACTGGACCATGCCGTGGCTGTCCCTGCTCAAGCCGCTGCTGCAGCCGTTCGCCCGCAGCTTCCTGGACCAGGACCGGCGGGTGGTCGCCCAGCAGCAGGAGGGCCTGGCCTTCGGCCCCAAGCTCATGCTGATCAACGACGCCGACGTGCAGGCCAAGTGGTATTACCGCCTCAAGAAGGAGTACGCCGCCGCCCGGCGCGAAGGCCGGCCCTTCGTCAACCCCGTCAAGGAAAAGGTCCTGCGCTGGCGCAGCTAGCCCGGCCTCATAGGTTAGTTCTTAAGCCAAGTACGCGGTGTCCATGTGAGGTTTGCAGGACCGTGAGCAGCAGGGATGCTGCGACCGAGCCCACACGGACGTGTTCACGGCGTGTCCTGCGGGCCTCACATGGACGGCACGGCCTAAAGATCCTACGTATGAGCCCGGCCTATCTCCCGACTAAAGTTGGGGTTGCCGCGAGCCGACGGGGGCAGGACACTAGTTTCACTGTCGCCCTGCCCATCGGCGCCGCACCAACAGGGGATTCCGGCATGTCCATTGCCCACCGCGAAGCACCGAGCATCGACCCCGCGCTGCTGCACGCAATGGTGGACAACGCCGTGGACGGCATCATTGCCATCGACCAGGCGGGCAGCGTGCAGATCATGAATGCGGCTGCGCAACGGCTGTTCGGCTACGGCCAGGAAGAGGTCCGCGGCCGCAACGTTTCCATGCTCATGCCCGAGCCGTTCCGGGGCGAGCACGACCGGTATGTGCGCAGCTACCTCGACACGGGACAGGCCCGCATCATCGGCAGCGGGCGGGAAGTGCGGGGACTGCGCAAGGATGGCTCCACCTTCCCCATGTACCTCTCGGTGGCCGAGGTGCGGCGCGGCGAGCACCGCCTCTTCACCGGCATCGTCCACGACCTGACGGCCCTGGACCACGCCCGGGAGCAAGTCGCGCGGCTGGAGCACCAGCAGTCACTGATTCTTAACTCGGTGGGCGACGGAATTCTGGGCCTGGATGACGCGGGCCAGGTGTCCTTCGCAAACCCGGCCGCATGTGCCATGCTCGCCTGGACCGCGGCCGAGATCATCGGCCAGCCTATCGAGTCCATCTGGGATCAGAGTCACCGCGGTACCTGCCCGCCGCCCGACGCCCACCACCCGGAGCCCTTCGCCACGGAGAGTGAATCCCGGTTCCGCCGGCGCGACGGCAGCACCTTCCCGGTGGAGTGCACGAGGGTGGCGGTGAACGATCCGGGTGTTGGCGTGGGTACGGTGGTGAGCTTTCGCGACGTGTCGGAGCAGCGCCGGGCGGCGCGCGAAATGCAGCGCATGCGCTCGTACATGAGGAACATCATCGATTCCATGCCCTCGGTGCTGGTGGGGGTGGACACACAGGGCCGGATCACGGAGTGGAACAAGGGCGCGGAGCAAGCCACCGGCACCTCCGCCGCCGCCGCCCACGGACGCCACTACGTTGAGCTGCTACCGCGGCTGCGCGGCCAGGAGGCACGGCTGCGCGAGGCCATCGAGGGCGAGCCACCGCTGCGGCCCCAGCGTCTGGTCGAGGAGCGCGACGGCGAGGTTCACTACGCCGACGTGGTGATCTACCCGCTGCGGGAGAACGGCACCGCCGGCGCCGTCATCCGCATGGACGACGTGACCAACCGGGTTCGTCTTGAGCAGATGATGGCGCAGACCGAGAAGATGATGTCCGTGGGAGGGCTGGCGGCCGGCATGGCCCACGAGATCAACAACCCCCTGAGCGCGGTGCTCCAGGGCTGCCAGAACATGTTCCGCCGCCTGTCCCCCGAGCTGCCGGCAAACCGCCAGGCCGCCGCCGAGCTGGAGCTGGATCTGGAGCGCGTTCAGCGATATCTGGAGCGGCGGAATATCCTTCGCTTTCTGGAGGGCATCCAGGAATCGGCCACCAGAGCCACCCGCATAGTCACCGACATGCTGTCCTTCAGCCGCCGCAGCGACGCCCGCTTCACACGGGCGCGGCTCCAGGATCTGCTGGAGACGGTCGTGCGCCTGGTGGGTAGCGACTATGATCTGAGGCGCAAGTATGACTTCCGCCAAATCACCATAGAGCGCCAGTACGATCCGGAGCTGCCGCCGGTGCACTGCGATCCGATGGCCGTGGAGCAGGTGTTTCTCAACATCGTCAAGAATGCGGCCGAGGCTATGGCCACCGGAGGCGGGCTGCCCCACCGCTTGATCCTGCGCACCCTGCGCGAGGGCGAATTCGCCCGGGTGGAGATCGAGGACAACGGCCCGGGGATGGACGAGAAGACGCGCCAGCGCCTCTTTGAGCCCTTCTACACCACCAAGCCCGCAGGCCGGGGCACCGGCCTGGGCCTGTCCGTGTCCTATTTCATCGTGACCGAGCAGCACGCAGGCAGCATGGGCCTGGATCCCGGCTCGGGTCAGGGCACCTGCTTCGTGATCCGGTTGCCGCTACAGGGCAGAGCGATAGCATGACGACCGAGGTTCTGGTGGTCGATGACGAGGTGCTGGTGGCCGAGAATCTGCGGGCATTCCTGGAGGACGAGGGTATGACCGTGCACAGCGCCGGCTCGGCCGAACAGGCTATCGATCTGGTTGGCGCGGGCCGGGTCTTCGACGTCTGCATCATGGATCTGCGCCTTCCGGGCATGGACGGCAGCGATGCCATTCGAGCCCTCCACGCTCTGGATCCGAAGCTGCGCTTCATCATCCACACCGGCTCGGTGAGCTTCGCCCTGCCCGATGAGCTGCGGGCCCTGGGGATCCAGGACATCCAGCTCTTCAAGAAACCGGTGCTCGACATGGCGCTGCTCGCGAGCACCGTGCGCGCCCTGGGCGCCGAGGAGTCCGGGCCGTCATGAGTCCCCGCGTGCTTACCATTGAGGACGAGCCGGCGATCCGCGACGGGATCGTGGCCTTCCTGGAGGACAGCGGGTTCCAGATGCTCGAAGCCGGCGACGGACCGGACGGCATCGAATGCTTCCGCCAGGAACACCCGGACGTCGTGCTGTGCGACCTGCGCCTGCCCGGTCTGGACGGCCTGGATGTACTCTCGACCATCGCCGGGGAATCCCCGGAGACCCCTATCATCATCGTCTCCGGAGCAAACGGGGTCGACGACGCGGTTCAGGCCCTCAAGCGTGGGGCATGGGACTACGTCGTCAAGCCCATCGAGGACATGGACGACCTGGAGCATACGGTGCGCCGGGCTCTGGAGCGTGCCGAGCTGATCCGGGAGAATCGCCGGTACCGGGAGTCTCTGGAGGTCGTCAACGGCGAACTCACCGCCGCCCTGGGCCAGCTTCAGGCCGACGAAGAGGCGGCAAGGCGGCTGCAGTTCGAGCTCCTGCCCGAAGACGGCCTGCGCTGCGGCGAGTACACCCTGGGCCGCCGCCTGTACCCCTCGGCCTACCTGAGCGGGGACTTCGCCGACTACTTCCCTATAGGTGAGCACCACCTCGGGCTGTACATCGCCGACGTCTCCGGCCACGGAGTGGCCTCTGCCCTGGTTACGGTCATGCTCAAGACCCTGGTGAGCCAATGCCGTGAGCTGCACTACGGAAGCGGTGCCGACACCATCCTGCGACCGGAGCTGACTTTGCAGCGTCTCAATCGCGAGCTGTATGCCCTGGGCTTGAACAAGTACCTGACCATATTCTATGGCGTCGTTGATCTCGAACGCCACGTCATGGCCTGCAGCAGCGGGGGACATTTCCCGCACCCCATTCTGCACGACGGCCGGGAGCCCCGGCTGCTGCCCTTGCGCGGCCGCCCCATCGGCCTGTTTGAGGACTCCCGGTACGAGTGCCAGGAGGTCGTGCTACCGCCGGCCAGCCTGCTGCTGCTGGCATCGGACGGCGTGCTGGAGCTGCTGCCCGGGGAGTCGCTAACGGCCAAACAGGCGGCATTGCTCGCACGGGTACGCAGCGCCGGGTCCACCCTGGATGAGATCACCGCCGGCCTGGATCCGGACGGCGGGCGGCCACCGGCAGACGACGTGACCTACGTGCTGATGAAGAGGGCTCGCAATCATGCGTGACGGCAACGTGCTCTATGCCCGCCAGGGGGCAGTTCATGTACTTCGCTTCGTCGGCGACATCCGCTACACCCTCAGCCCCTCGGTGGAGCGCTTCGTAGACGGGCTGTTCGGCACCGCCCGGCCGGAAGGGTTCGTGGTGGACCTCACCGAGACCCGCAGCATCGACAGCACCAACCTGGGCCTGCTGGCCCGCATTACCAACCGCATGCGGGCCCAGGGAGGGCCGCCGGTAACGCTGGTGTCGGCTCGGGACGACATCAACGAGCTGCTCACCTGCATCGGCTTCGACGAGGTGTTTGAGATCGTGCGGGACGGCACCCCGGTGGCGGAGCAGACCGAGGCCGTGCCGGTCGCCGAGCCCGAGCGCAACGACATGGCCCGAACCATGCTCGCGGCCCACCGCACCCTGATGAGCCTGAACGAGCACAACCGCGAGCAGTTCCGCGACGTGGTGGCACTGCTGGAACGGCAGGGCCATTAGGCGTGAGGCTGCCAGTCCCCAATCCTCGTGCTATCTTATGGCCTCGTTGGAAGCCCGCCTTCACCCAAGCTCTAGCCGGCAGACCTCACCCATGACCACCACTCCCAAGACCGGGGCCGCAATCGTCTTCGATGTCCTGAACGACGCCGGCGTCGACTACATCTTCGGCCACACCGGCGGCGCCGTGATTCCCCTGCACGTCGAGCTCAACAAGCGCATGAAGCGCGGCGAGCGGGTCCCGAAGTTCATCCTGTTCCGCCAGGAAGGCGGCGCCGGGCACGCCGCGGAAGGCTACGCCCGGGTCAGCGGACGGGTCGGTGTCGCGCTGACCACCTCGGGTCCGGGCACCACCAACCTGACCACGCCCATTGCCGACGCCTACAAGGACTCCATACCCACGCTCTTCATCACCGGCCAGGTGCCCAGCGGCGCCATCGGCTCGGACGCCTTCCAGGAGGTGGACACGGTGGGCATCACCCGGCCGATCTCCAAGCACAACTACCTGGTCAAGGATGTGCGGGACCTGGAGTGGGTGCTGCGCGAGGCCCTTTCGCTGGCCACCAGCGGCAGACCCGGCCCAGTGGTCGTGGACATCTGCAAGGACGTCCAGCTCACCTCCACCGCCGAGCCCAATCCGCCGCGGCGGCGCCACCAAGTCCGGCCCGAGTTCGATACCACCAGGGCGGACCGCATCCTGGAGGGGCTGATCGGCGCCCAGCGCCCGGTGGTCAAAGCCGGCGGCGGCATCGTCAGCGCGGGAGCCTCCGCGGACCTGCGCCGCTTCGTCGAGCGCTTCGACGTGCCGGTGACCACGACCTTCAACGGCCTGGGCACCATTCCCTTCGGCCTGGAGCAGAACCTGGGCATGCCCGGGATGCATGGCACCATTCCCGCCAACTATGCGCTGCGCGACGCCGACTTCATCCTGACCCTCGGTGGGCGCTTCGACGACCGGGTCGCGGTCAAGGGCTTCGCCGCGGGCAAGCGCATCGCTCACGTGGACATCGATCCTTCCGAGATCGACAAGGCCATCCGCTCGGATCTGGCCGTCGTAGCCGAGCTGCGGGAATTCCTCGAGTATGCCCTGCGTTCGGGGCGCTCGGGCGAACACCGCAAATGGATGGAGCAGGTTCGGGAGTGGAGGAAGCAGATGCCCAAGCCTTACGAGACCGCCCAGTACATCAAGCCACAGGCCGTAGTGGAGGCCGTCTCGGAGCTGACCGAAGGGGACGCCACCCTGGTCA
>CAYWTP010000074.1:0-14029 GCA_964461215.1 uncultured Ectothiorhodospiraceae bacterium
TACCACCCGCCCCTCGTTGCCGTCCACGTCGATTTTCACAAGGCGCGGGACGTCGCCGCCGGTCGCCGCCATGAGATCCTCCAGGCGCATCGACGTGGTTCCCTGAACGAACACCGGACGAAAGGGCCTGGCATCCTCGCCCAGGGCCTGATGAGCGCTGTGCTGCGAACGACCGGTCCCGAAGCCGCTCAGATTGAGTTCGGTGAAGCCGGAGGTGTCGGATGCGGCAATCGAGTAGGCTCGCACCCGATCGCCGAGCTGGTTCAGGAACAGGTTGCGGTTGAGAGCCGCGAAGTTCTGCGCCTCCGGCTCCAGGGCCAGCACCCGGGCGCTACGCACCGCGGCGGCATAGAGGCTGTAGACCCCAACGTTCGCGCCCACATCCACCAGCAGATCACCCTTGCGGAGGCCGTCCAGCCAAGCAATGGTATCGGGCTCCTTGGACAGGAAGCCTTCCGCCCGCTGGTGCTCCATGCGACTAGCCACATGCATGCGGACCGGCGGCTCGCCCCGGTGTACGACCACGCTCGCGTCGAACTCCTCCAGCACCTCCACAATCAGCCTGCGCCAGCGGCCTTTCGCGTACAAGCCTTGCAACAAGGAGATCGCGGGACGTGCCATGCGTCTGAGAGACATCGTTACGGTGGAGCCCTCTCGCTAGACTGACGCCGCGGCGGCGCCGGGAAACATGGCCCGGAAGAAAGCCTCCATGGCCACGAACTTCCACACGAACAGGGAATTGCCGAGTTCTCGCGCCGCCTGGTACTGCCGGTACCGGGATTTGAGCGCGCCCAGATCGAGAATCCCCAGCCGCACCAGCAGCGCGTCCTCGTTGAGCAGATCCTCAACCTGAGGCGCCAGATCGTGTTTGAGCCACTCGCGCTGAGGCGTGGCCACGTAGAGCTTGGGCTGGGTGAAGAATGCGGATGGCATGAGCCTGGCGGCAATCGCTCGCAACGGCGCCTTTGTGCGGCCGCCGGCGAACAGGTCACGCAGCGGGACCCGCGCCATCTTCTCGATCAGGCGGTGGTCCAGAAACGGCACCCGCACCTCGATTCCGGCTGCCATGTAGCAGCGATCCTGCCAGCGCAACAGCTTCGGCACCTTGGTGTAGCGAAGGTCCCGCCACATCAGATCCCGGACCTGCCGTCCTTGCACCGGCGGCGGCGGCAGCTTG
Organism: uncultured Ectothiorhodospiraceae bacterium; assembly: GCA_964461215.1. Classification (GTDB taxonomy): domain Bacteria; phylum Pseudomonadota; class Gammaproteobacteria; order JAABTG01; family JAABTG01; genus CAYWTP01. The sequence goes on from CAYWTP010000074.1 coordinate 1,178, forward strand.
GGCGTAGTCGCGAACTCCGCCGTGAGGAAGCCGCTGCTCAGGCTGGTACCATCGGGCGCCTGCAGCACCGCACTCTGGTCGCTTATGTCGCCGGCGCAGACCTCGGCCGAGCATGGCCACTGCTCAGGGGCGTCGCGGCGAAAGCGCCCATACACGGCCTCGGCCTCGGCCTCACGGCCGGCTTCCCACAGGGAAGCAATATAGGCCTGGGCGTAGTACTTGTAGCCGCCGAAGACCTCATCGGCGCCCTCACCGGCGAGCAGTACCTTGTAGCCGGCGGCCCGCGCCGCGCGGGCGTTGCGCCAGTGGCCATAAATGGCCACGCCTCCCAGCGGCATCTCGGTGGCACGGGTTGCCTCGAGCAAATCCGCCCACAAGTCCTCGGGCGCGATGGGCGTCACGGTCCACGCATCCTCCTGCACCACCAGCGAGACGCGCGCCGCCTCATCGTACACCGTATCGGGAAAGCCGAAGGTGAATGCATGGGGCGGCCGGCCCCCGTCCCTGGCAAGCAGCCTCAGGACGTTGCTGTCCAGGCCCGAGGACAGGTTCACGCCCACCGGCACGTCGCTCAGCAGGTGGCCGTGCAGCGATTCGCGGATCCAGGACTCGATCTCCTCCATCGTCACCGCCTGCTCCTGCGCCTCGGCGGGCTGCCAGTAACGGTGCGTGCTGAAGCGCCCTTCCTGCCACGTCGCCATTGTCGCGGGGGGCATCTGCGTGACCCCCTCGAAGAAAGTGTGCTCGCTGCCGTCGAGCTGGTAGTCAGCCAGAAAGCTATGCACCGCGGCCATGTCGGGCGCCAGAGCCTTCCCGAGGGCGGCCAGGGCACCGGCCGTGGAGGCAAACTCGAGCGCCCCCGGAACCCGCTTCAGATAGAGGGGCTTGATGGAGAAGCGATCCACCGCCAGGACCAGCCTGCGCTCGCGTGCATCCCACAGGGCGAAGGCAAACATGCCCCGCAGGCGTTCCACGAAGGCCATGCCCCAGCGCCAGTAGGCGGCCAGGATGGTCTCCGTATCGCTGTGATCGGTGTGCCACGGATAGTCCGGGATCTCGGCGCGCAGCTCCAGCGCGTTGTAGATCTCGCCGTTGAACACGATACGCAGGCGGCCGCCGGCACCGGACATGGGCTGATCGGCCTCCTGGTGCAGATCCAGTATCGCCAGGCGCGTGTGCCCCATTGCACCGTGCCCCGCGATCACGCAGGTGTTGCTGCCGTCCGGGCCGCGCGCGGCCAAGGTTCTAACCGCGGTCTGGAGCCGCGCAGGGTCCACCGGACGGCCGAATGCGCCAACGATGCCACACATGGGCTCAGCAGGCCGTGACGGGCGGGGCCGGAATCAACGCTCGGTACCGAGCAGGGGTGCGAAGCGCCGGGCCATCTCGACGCTGTGCTCGCCATGGATGTCCACCAGCGACCACTCTTCGTTGACGACCACGAAGCCCACGTCGTGCCCGATGGGCTCGCCGCCGCGGATCGCCGCCGCCCGGGTCAGCAGGCCGAGACCGGCCACCTCCCGGTAGACCTCTTCGCTGAAGGAGTTGGAAATGCGCTGCAGTGACCCGTGCGACTCGCGCCGCCAAATGCTGCCGTACTCGCGCACCACCGGAACGACGGTGTCCAGCTCCGGGGACTTGCTCATCTGAGCGATGACGTTGTCCAGCAGGTGCGGGGGGCGCAAGGGGTGGCTGGGCTCGAGGATCAGCGCGGTTTCGAAGCCCAGACCGGTCTCGCCTTCGGCCCATTCGAAAGCCAGGCGCAGTGAGTCGAAATAGTGGGCATGGGTCTCGTCCTCCGGGCGCAGGCGCGTGAGCCAGGGCTGAGACCTGCTTCCGCGCAAGTACTCGATGATGCGGAGATCGTCGGTCGTGACGGCCAGATGCACGTTGCCGTGCCCGATCTGTTGCTCGGCCGCCTCGAGTGTGCTGTCCAACAGGGTCCCGCCCCCAAAGGCTTCCAGGAACAGTGGGCGTGACTGACTCGCCGAACGCACCCCCACCAGCACCAGCATGGGAAACAACGGCCGCTGCTTCACTCGGGCAGGCCCCATCGTTGGAGCACTGCTTCGGCCAGCCACAGGTCGAACTCGTCGTGAATGTCGATCATGGTACGCAGATCCTCATTGATGATGAGCTCGACCTTGTCGCCGATGCGGCGTCCGCTGCGCACGATCTCGGCCCTGCTCGCGCAGGCCACGCCCGTGTCCTCCCGGTACAGCAGCCTGCGCAGCGGATTCTGCCGCGTCATGTACTGCGCCATCTCCGGCAGCACTCTCACCCACTCGCCGGTGTCCGGATCCGTCGTCCAGTAGTTCTTGGGCGTTGCGTAGGCCGAGAACGCGCTCTCCAGGTCCGGACGGGACCGCAGGAGCTCCACCGCCTGCCGGATCCAGGCCGGTGAGCGGAAGAGGTCCGTCGGCTGGAGATAGACGACGATGTCGTAAACTCTCCCGTGCACGCGCTCGAGCTCCTCAAGCGCGTGCACCAGCACCGCCTCGTTCCTGGCCTCGTCGGTGGCCAGCTCAGGCGGCCGCATGAAGGGCACCCAGGCGCCATGTTCGCGGGCCACGGCGGCAATCTTCTCGGAGTCCGTGGACACCACCACGTCATCGCACACTCCGGATGCCAGCGCCGCCTCGATCGAATAAGCCAGCAGGGGCTTGCCCGCCAGCGGGCGGATGTTCTTTCCCGGCAGCCCCTTCGACCCGCCCCGGGCCATGATGATGGCTACCACTCTGTGCGCTTCGCTCACGGCAGCTCCTCAGGTAATGACGCCGTTTCTCAGATGCTCGATGACGCGTACGACGCGGTTGGCGCGTGCCTCGTTGCGACCCTGGTGAATGCCATGAAAGTGATACACGCGCGCCTCAGGCTCGTATCGGATCGCATAGCCGGCCGCGATCACCCGCTGCCCCCACTCCCGGTCCTCCTGTCCGTTGATGGACTCGTTGAACGGGAAGCGCTCCCACGTGGCCTTGGTCAGGGCCGAGTTGGCATTGTGGAAGAAGATGTCCTTGCTCTGCAGGATCCGCTCCTCGCGAAAGGTCAGCCACAGGTCGCGCTTGTCGAAGGCCGAGGAGTCCGGCAGGGGCTCCTGGCGCCCATAGACGCCCGCCACCGACCCGTCTCCGGACAGCGCCGCGGCCATGTAGTCCGCCCACAGATCATTGACGGGGATACAGTGGGCCGAGAGCACGGCGCAGGCCTCGTGCCGGGCCGCGGCGATGCCCAGATTGATTGCCCGTCCGTAGGAAAACTCGGCGGCCCGAATGCGCAGGACGCGCGCCCCCATGCGCTCGGCTATCGCGACCGTCTCGTCGCTGGACTCGCTGTCCACGACAATGACGTCCAGGGGCGCGCGGCGCTGGTGCGCCAAGGCGAACAGGCAGCGCCCGATCCAGGCGGCCTCGTTCCTGCTACGAATGACGACGCTGAGCACGGAGTCGGTCAGAAGCGGCACACGTAACGCAGGTCAGCCTCACCCACTAGGTCGGCGTCCTCGGGAAAGCGGGACTTGCGTTCGGCACTGTCCACCATCTCGCCCCGGCGCATGATCTGCCAGCTCCGGAAGCCCACGTCGGTCAGCCGGCGCTGAAGCTCCGCATGGCTGATGACCTCGCGGCATGGCACAAACATGTGGTCCATGTAGTTGAAGATCTTGCCCGGGGGCACCGAGAGCAGATCCAGGTTGCCGAAGGCAAAACCCCTCGGCACCACCGACATCACCTCCCGCATCATGTCCGTAAGGTCCCACCACAGCTCTCCGCTGCCGTAGAGCATGATGTAGGCGATGCCATCGCGACGGGTAACCCGCGCCAGCTCCGCCAAGCCCTTGACCGGATCGGTGGTGTGATGCAGCACGCCGTTGCAGCACACGAAATCGAAGCTCTCGTCCTCGAACGGCAGCTCCAGGACACTGCCGGCGCGGAAGCGGCAGGTCTCGCCGAAGCCCAGGCGCCGGGCTCGCTCGGCACCCTCTTTCACCGCCTGCTCACTAAGGTCGAAGCCCCAGGACTCGGCGGCACCCATCTGCGCCATGGCGACGACGTAGCGGCCGCTGCCGCAGCCGATGTCGATGCACTTCTTGCCTCGAAGGTCGATCCCGATGCCGTTCTTCTCGAAGCGGCGCCCGAACAGCTCCGCCATGCCGAGAAACTGCTGGTCCGAGTAGTAGGTCCAGCAGGTGGCGTAGAGATCCGCGGTGAAGGCTTCCACACTCTCTTCGCCGCCCGCGACCACGTCGGCCTGGCGCACCACCGGATGGGCACCGGCCAGCACCTTCGCCAGCTCCAGGGCGTGCAGGAAATCGGCGCGATCGAAGGGCTCTTCGCGGGAGCGCAGGTCATCGAAGCGTTTGTACAGCCCATAGGTGATCAGGGTGCGCAGGCCATAGGCCCTGCCCTGGAGATCCGCGGCGCGTAGCGCATCCCCCACCTCGGCAATCGCGTGAGCCAGCCGGTCGCGACTGATATCGGTCATTTCATTCCTCGTCGTCTTGATGTTCCGATGGTGATGCGCACACCCGCGGCTATGCCCCCAGGAGGTGCTGCAGTCCCACCGCGCCGTGCCGCCGATCGCAGAGCGCGGCGTAGCCGGACAGGGCCGCGTTGTCCGAGACCACCCTTACCCAGCCGAAGCCGGGCTCGGCCTCGGTCGCCTCCCCTAACAGCTCGCCCAAGTCGAGCGTCTTCTGAGCCTGTGGCCCGATCTCCACCGCCTTGTGCATCGCGCTGCCATCGGGGCGGTTGAACTCAAGGTCCACGTACGCGGTGCGATCGAAGCCGATCTCGGGAGAGGCATTGAGCAGGGTAAGCAGGGTCATGAAGCCGTCCTCGCAGCGATAGCGAATCATCAGCTCGGTTCTGGCCTTGATCATGCCGGAGGCCTGCCCGAAGCCTATGGGCAGGGTATAGCCGCGCAGGTTGCGATTGTGCATCTGGAACTCGGTTATGTCGGCGTCACCGCCCTCAGCGTTGCGCACCCGTATCCAGAGATCCTCCCTGCAGTTGAGGTAGGTCAGCATGCGCTGCTCGACATACGGCGGTGAGAGCAGCACCAGCCCGCCCCTGTCGGCGAGCTTCGGCCAGAAAGGCAGATCTTCCTGATCGACGAAGGCCAGCGTGCCAGGCAGCCGCAGAACCCCACGGTCGACCAGCGTGCCGTCGGCGTCGAAGGCGGCGTACTTCATTGTCTCGATCCGGGGCAGGAACTTTCCGGCCGAAAAGCCGTAGCGGTAGCCACTGCCCGCCGGCAGCACCGGCAGCGGATAGGGGAACAGCATGACTCCCCGGGCCTCCATTCCTGCCAGCTTGCCGAGCACCGCTTCGGGGGCGGGCGCCAGCGGACTCTCCCGATGTATCAGCGGCAGCAAGGCGATATCGTTGGTGGAGCCGTGATTACCCAGGTAGCGGGCACCTCGGCCGCCCGGCTCCCCGCGCCGCTCGCGCCATTCCAGTCGGTAGCTGTTACCCCGCACCGTCGCCACCACGCGCGCCTGCCGCGGAACCTCGCCGGCGTGAAACAGCTCGGCCAGGGAGACCGCGTGGACGAGCTCGCTCGAAGCTACCGTGACCTCGGCCTGCGCCGCCTCACCGCGGTCCAGATACTCCAGGACCAGCCGCACGGCGATCGGCTCTGGCTTTGCCGGATCGTTACGCACCACAGCCACGATGTCGTGCTCTCCGCCGAGCAGGGCCAAGTGAACGTCGAACCAGCCTCCGGCCTCGGCGCGTTTGGGCTCCAGCTCGTCTCCGTGCGCCGTGATGCAGGTACCCGCGGCGCAGTAGTCGCCGTAGCCGCGGAAGCGCGAGTTCGGTACCCGCGCAAAAGCCGGGTGATAGGCGTGATAGACGAGGGTGCCGACACCGTCCCCCGGACTCGCGTGCAGGTCCTCGGGACGTATGCGGATGTTCTCGTTGGGGCCGAGGATGCGGGTGCCCCAGCGCGTGATCCCGTCGCTCCAGACGGCCTGCCAGACGAGCTGGATGGGATCTTTCACCCGATACAGGCGGCTGAAGTAGTTGTAGACATAGATGTCCGAGCCTATCTCACCCCGGCTCAGGCCAATCTGGGAGGCCTGGGCGGGCAGGCGCCCGTAGTCCGTCAGCACCGGCAGCTTCAGCCCGTGATGGTGACAGAACTGCACCGCGTTGAGGTAGGCCGCGGGCTTGCCATCCAGGCAGACGACGGCATCATGGGTGGCCCAGACATCGGCTTCGGGGAAGCGTGTGGGATACGTGCCCAGCCGCTCCGAGGTGCCCCAGAAGAAGGTGTCCACCGCCTCCACCGCGAGTCCGTTGATGCGGGTGAACTGATCCACGGCCCGCGATGAGGTGTTCTCGCCTACCAGCACTACCGGCCTCGATACCCCGAAGCGTTCGAGAAACGGCACCAACGCCTGGTTCAGCTCGTCGAGGTCGTCGCCTTCGAAATTCTCGATACCCAGGTTCTCCACCCAATTATCAGGCCTGCCCGGTGTCTTGCTCACGCCCGTGTCCTCCCGTGAGTAGGTTGCTCTCTGGTGGACATGCCGTCCACGGCTTGCGCGGAGTCCGTCACCGCATCCTTGCTCGCATCGACCAGAACCGACGGCGGCTCGGTGCGCACCCTCTGGCGGCCCGCATCCTCCCACCGGGCAACCCCCTGAGCCAGCGTGTCGCCGACGCTCACCGGCTCGTGTGCGGCGCACTGCTCAAACAGTGTCCGGTAGGCCGGCAGCACAGCGTCCGCGGCCAGTCCACCGTAAACCATCAGGCTCAGGTAGCGCTCCACGTCCTCGTGGGTATAGGAGGGCTGGTAGCGGCCCTCGGCAATGCGCGCTAGCAAGGCTTGCAGGGCGTCCACGTCGCGCAGGGTCTCGCCCACGCGGTCCACCTCCCAGGTACACTCGAACTCGTGAGTGTACTTCAAGTACAGCACCGGCTTGCCCAGCACGAAGGCGTCGTAGACGATGCTCGACTGAGTGATCATGACGTAGTCGGCCCAGCGGGTCATGGCAAAGGACTCCACCTCGTTGGCCACCACGCGGATCCGCGTGTCCTTGCGCAGGCGGGCCGAGTAGTCGGCGACCTCGTGACCCGGGTTGCGGGTGTGGACCTTCAGCACGATGTCGAGGCGATCGGAGAAGGCCTCCAGCACCTGCAGGGTCCGGTCGACCTCCTCGACCCTGCAGGCCATGAGCCAGGTGGTGAACCATACCAGCCGGGGCTTGCCGCTGCCGGGAAAGTCCGTCTGCGCGTGGGGCATATTCGCCAGCGCCGAGAGCCAGCCGGGCGTGAACCGGGGCAGACCCAGCAGGCGCAGCCGCCCCTCGGGCACCCCCTGGACCAGGGAGCGGTACCCCTTGTAGACATTGTCGATGGCCATGACGGTGGACTCCGTCAGGGGAAAGCGCGTCTTCTTGTCCAGCTTTCCGGGAACGAGTTGGCTCGGATGGCTGTAGATGCCTTCGTAGGTCCAAGCGCCGTGGGGCAGCTCCAGGATGGGGATGCCCCGCCGCCGTGCCAGCCTCAGGGCCGGATGCACCAGTAGATGGGTAAGCCCCCAGTCCACCACCACGATGTCGGGCCGAACCTCCCCGAGCAGGCGGCGGCCCAGCCCCGAGCCGTGGGACAGCCAAGCCACGAGCAGATGATCGTAGGCGCGCCAGACCAGAAACCAGGGCAGCAGCCCGCGCAGGTCCCGGCCCCCGAGCCGGCCGATGGGGGGCGTGCGGTCGCACAACCCCGTCAGCCACTCGCGCACCCGGTGCAGGAACAAGCTCAGCCCGTGCAGGGGATCGACGGCCTCCGCGTGGCGGATCCGGATGTTGTGCGTCCGACGAAGGTGCGCCAGGCGCCAGTCGCGATCGAAATCCACCGAGCCGTGGGTCGCGAAGGGATAGAAGACGAGATCGCACTGCCAGCACCCCGTCCGCTGGAGCATATCCACCACCGGCCCCATGTGGTCGATGTCGTTGAAGTTGTGCAGCAAGAACAGGGCGCGCCTGGATTGGGACGTCACGGACTGACCTCAGTGAACCTCGCGCAGCAGAACAAAGGCCTCGGCCGCCGCCAGACCGGCCTGCGCGCCGCGCAGCGCCGCTTGGTGCCGGATCCCCTCCAGTGAGCGGGGATGGGGCCAGGGCCGCAGCTCACCGGCGTAGGCAGCCATGGCGGCGAGCTTGGCCTCCAGGCTCCCGGCCGCATCGTGGAACACCGTGGGCTGGAAGGCCGGCATCTGGGGGGACTGCCACTCGCTGGAGGACAAGACCTCGAAGGCGAGGATCCGGCGCGGCCCCGGCAGGGGCCGACAAGCGGTCATCACCGCATCGTGAGTCAGCCGGTGATCGACGTTCAGATCGCCCCGGTGGTGGGTGTAGACCACCTGGGGTGAGATCTGCGCCAGGAAGCACTCGACGTGCCGGATCACCTCGAGCAGCGGCCGCTCATCGAAGCGGTTGTCCGGCAGATCGGCCAGGCGCGGCGGCGGCGCCCCCAGCAGCCGGGCCGCCTCCGCGGCCTGGGCCCTGAGAGCATCGTGGGCCGACTCCGGCGCATCGCCCCTGGCGTCCAGGCCGCTGCCCAGGATGAGGGTGTGCACCCTGTGGCCGGCTGCGGCATGACGCGCCATGGTAGCGCCGCAGCCCAGCACCTCATCGTCCGGGTGGGCGGCGATTACCGCCACGCTCAGGTCCCTGCGGTCGAACATGCTTGGCACCTCGAGTTCCTCCGGCGGCTCAGCCTATGACTTCCACCAGCGCCTGGACCACCCAATCCACGTCCTCGTCCGCCATGGCGGGGAACAGCGGCAGGCTCAGACAGCCAGCGTAGTAACGTTCGGCGCCGGGCAGGCTCTGTTCGCCGTAACGGCGCCGGTAGTAAGGCTGCATGTGCACCGGCAGATAGTGAACCTGGGCGCCGATCCCGCGCTCGCCCAGGCCGGCCATGATCCGGGCCCGACTCAAGCCGATGGCGGCGAAGTCCACCAGCACCACGTACAGGTGCCAGCCGGGCACGCAGCCCGGCTCCCGGCCCGCCGGGCGCAGCACCGGCGCCAACGGCGCGAGGGCCGCGTCATAGCGCGCCACCAGCTCCCGCCGCCGCGCCACGAACATGTCCAGGCGCCGGAGCTGGGACAGACCCAGGGCGCTCTGGATGTCGGTGAGCCGGTAGTTGAACCCGATCTCCGGCATCTCGTAATACCAGGGGTTGGCCCGGCCATCGGTATCGAAGGCCAGCCCAGTGGATTCGAACAGGTCCGGATCGCGGATTATGCCGTGGCTGCGCAGCCGCAGCAGCCTCGCGTGCAGGGCCGGATCGCGGGTGGTCACGGCGCCCCCTTCCCCGGTGGCAATTGTCTTTACCGGATGAAACGAGAAGCAGGCCAGATCACTGTGGTGACACGCTCCCACCGGGTGACTCTCCGTCCCGGCCGTATAGGTGCTGCCCAAGGCGTGGCAGGCATCCTCGATGACGCGCATCCCCCGCGCCGCGGCGACGGTCCGGATAGCCGGCGGGTCGGCGCACTGTCCCGCCAGAGCCACCGGCAGCACCACCCGCGGCGGTGGGTCGCCGGCACGCTCGAGGGCCGATTCGAGCTGCGCCGGACCCATCAGACCGGTCTCTGGATCCACATCGGCGAACACCACCTCAGCATCCAGAAAGCGCACCGCATTGGCGGTGGCGAGGAAGGTCAGAGACGGCACGATCGCCCGATCGCCGGCGCCGATGCCCGCCGCGGCCAGAGCCAGGTGCAGGGCGGCGGTGCCGCTGGAGCAGGCACAGGCGAAGAGCACGTCCAGGCGCTCGGCCAGAGCCCGCTCGAAGGCCTCCACGGCAGGACCCGTGGTCAGCCAGTCACTGCGCAAGACCTCGGTCACGGCGGCGATGTCGCGTTCATCCAGCCACTGACGGCCGTAAGGCAGAAAGCCCGCGCTCACGGCCCCCCCCGAACGGCGCGACTCAGGACCGGCTCCGCGATGCGCACCGCGCAACCGGGCCGGAGGGGCACGCCATCTCCGAGTTTCCCCCCGGCGGACGGGCTCATCGGCCGACGTCCCGCTGGGTGTCCACGCCGTGCAGGATGCGGCGCAGGCAGGCGGGGCGGGCATGCATGCCGTCCCAGAACTCCCCGGCGGTGCATCCCGCAACCCCGGGATCAAAGCTGCCGACGACCGTTGCGCCAGTATGTTGCGACAGCCCGCGCATAGTGTCCGTGATACGCTCCAGGCTTCGGGACTGATCCCTGGCACTTAGGTACGCATAGTAATCGGGATAGAACGGCGCCAGCAGGAGCACCACACGCACCCCCCTGGAGCGCAGCCAGCGCAGATAACGCTCGAAGGCCTCGATGCTGGGAGCCGCCAGCGGATCGGCGCGCAGCACCGCGGTGATGTGCTTGGCGGCCTGCTCCATGGCGGCGCTCCGCACCTCGCGCCGGCTGCGTTCCCGGAACTCGGCCCCGTAGCCGATGGAGCCGTCGGCACGGCGCACCGAGGCCCGCCGGTCCCAGTGGTCCGCAGCCACCGCCTGCATGTCCCTCCCGTCCCACAGCTTGCCGAAGTCCCCGCCGAGCGACTCCCAGGACCGCTCCAGATAAGCGATGGAGATGAGCGTCAGGATGCTCTCCAGACCGCGGCGCGGGGCTTCGAGCCGGTCTTTCAAGCCCAGCAGACCGAGCATGGCCTCGTACTCCGGGGCCAGGGTCTGCCAGCGACTGTTGCGGGGCTTGGCTTCCAGCAGCCAGGGATCGACACCGATGACGATCAGCCGCGGCGGCCGGGGGCGGTCCACGAACAGCCGCCCCATGGCGAGCAGGTCCGGAAGGGTGGCCGTAGACACGCCAGCGTTGTAGAAACGCGTCCCGGGGAACATGGACGCGTCTATGCTCATCACGCGGCTGGAGCCCAGCATCAGCACCTCCGGCACCCGCTCCATGGTGCGAGAGTACTGGCGTTGCAGAAGGCGCTCGTCGACGTTGGCCGCCAGCACGTCATGGCCGGAGGCCATCAGGCGGGCCGCCGAGGCCGCGTAGGCCCCGTCATCGAACACGTGCGCCGGATCCAGGCGGTAGTTCAGCCCCGCCGTGAGGGCGAGGCCCGCGACGAAGCTTGCCAAGACCGCTCCTAGGTAGATCCGCGGCTCCATCAGAACTGGAAATACAGGAACTGGGAGGTATGGGCGATGCCCACCGTGCCGGCCGCCAGCAGAAGGCCTGCGGCCACGGCCCGGACGGGCGACGGGCGCCAGGCCGAGTGGCCCGCTGCCGCCAGGTAGCCCATCAGGGCCTGGGTGGTGGGCATCAGTACGAGGAAGCCCACCGTTAGAGGGAACACGACGAAATAGCTCAATCGCACCAAAGGCAGGCCGCTGAAGCTCACACCGAGCCCCGCCAGCACCTCGCCGGCAGCTCCTAGCAGCGGACGATGGGCCTCAGCCAGCACCACGCCGTTCAGCCCCGCCAGGCCAGCCACCATGGACCAGGCTCCGGCGAAGCTCTCGGCCCGGAAGAAAGCCCAGGCGACGGACACCGCCATCATCGTGAGCAGCCAGCCCACAGCGGCCGGCAGGCGGATGCCCAAGGCACGCCAGGCGTGGTTGGCCACCAGGTAGGCCCCGTGCAGGGCACCCCAGAACACGAATGTCCACGCCGCGCCATGCCACAGCCCCCCCAGCAGCATGGTGGCCATGAGGTTAACGTAACGCCGCACCTTGCCCAGTCGGTTTCCGCCCAAAGGTATATACAAGTAGTCGCGCAGGAAGCGGGAAAGGGTCATGTGCCACCGGCGCCAGAATTCCACGACAGTGGTGGCGCGGTAGGGCGCAGCGAAGTTGATGGGCAGCCGCAGCCCAAGCATCATGGCCAGGCCTATGGCCATGTCCGAATAGCCGGAGAAATCGAAGTAGATCTGGAAGCCGAAGGCCAGAGTCCCGAACCATGCCTCGAAGAAGCTGGGTGCGGCGCCGCCCTCGGCCAGGGCAAAGGCCGCATTGGCCACCGGCGCGAATGAGTCCGCCAGCAGAGTCTTCTTCGCGAGGCCGATGGCGAAGCAGGTCAGGCCGAAGCCCAGGCCGGCGGCGCTCAGGCGGCCGAATTGCGGGCTGCGAAACTGGGGCACCAGCTCGGCGTGGTGCACGATGGGTCCCGCCACGAGCTGGGGAAAGAAGCACACGAACAAGACGTACTCCAGCAGTGTGGGCGGGCTCGCCTCGCCCTTGTGCACGTCCACGAGGTACGCGATCTGCTGGAAGGTGAAGAACGAGATGGCCAGCGGCAGGATGATGTGCAGCAGGGCGATCTCGCTGTCCAGGGCCGCGTTCACCGTGCCGACGAGGAAGTCCAGGTACTTGAACGCGCCCAGCAGGGCCAGGTTCAGCACTACCCCCAGGGCCAGCAGCGGCCTGTGACCGCCGCGCCGGTGCAAAGCCCGGCTGATCCCGTAGTTCACCGCCACGGAGCCCGTCAGCAGCAGGACGTGCCCCGGGAGGTGCCAGCCATAGAAGATCAGCGAGGCCGCCACCAGCACCCCCGCCACCGCCCGCGGCCCACCGCGCCCGGCCAAGTGCACGGCAACCAAGGTCAGCGGCAGGAACACGAACAGGAACACGTAGCTATTGAACAGCATCAGCCACCCCCATCTCCCGGTGGGCCATGGGCCGTCACCTCATTGCTCCCGGCGGCGGTAGCTGAAGAACCCTCCGCCGGCCTTCTTGCCCAGGCGGCCGGCCTCAACCTGGGCGACCAGCAGCGGCGCGGGGCGGTACTTGGCGTCCCCGGTCTCCCGCTCCAGCGTCCGCAGGATGCTCAGGCACACGTCCAGGCCGATCAGGTCGGCCAGCTCCAGGGGACCCATGGGGTGATTTACGCCCA
>CAYWTP010000075.1:0-1276 GCA_964461215.1 uncultured Ectothiorhodospiraceae bacterium
ATTATCTGCGCAGCGGCGCCGAGGTCGGCGACATTCAGGTGAACCTGGTGGACAAGCACGATCGCAGCCGCAAGAGCCACGAGATCGCGCAGGCCGTGCGCGGGCCGCTGCAGGCGATCGGCCGGCGCTACGATGCCGACGTCAAGATCGTGGAGGTGCCTCCCGGCCCTCCCGTGCAGGCTCCACTGGTGGCCGAGATCTACGGCCTGAGCTACCCGGGACAGATCCGCGTGGCCACGCAGGTGCGCAAGATCTTCGAATCCACCCCCGACATCGTCGACGTGGACGACAGCGTGGTGGCGCTGACACCCAAGCTGGTGGCTCGCGTCGACCAGCAGAAGGCGGCCTTGTTCGGCGTACCACAGGAGGCCGCGGTCGCTGCCATCCGCACCGCGCTGGCCGGTGAGGACGTGAGCTATCTGCACGGCGGCCAGGTGAAATACCCGGTGCCCATCCGGGTCGAGTTCCCGGTGGCCGACAAGGCCAGCCTGGATGCCCTGCTGGAGCTGCGGGTACGCAGCAGCAGCGGCGCCCTGATCCCGCTGTCTGAGTTCGTGTCCGTGGTCCAGAGCAAGCGGGAGAATCCCGTATATCACAAGGATCTGCTGCCGGTGGTCTACGTCACCGGTGACATGGCCGGCAAGCTGGACAGCCCCCTGTACGGCATGTTCGAGATCCTGAGGGAGCTGAACACGACTACGGTGGAAGGGGCCTACAAGCTCAAGCAGTTCCTTACGCAGCAGCCCGACAATCCCTATTTCTACGGCCTGAAGTGGGACGGGGAGTGGCAGGTTACCTACGAGACTTTCCGCGACATGGGTATCGCCTACGCCGTAGGCATGGTGCTCATCTACCTGCTGGTCGTGGCGCAGTTCCGATCTTATCTGGTGCCACTGATCATCATGGCGCCGATCCCTCTGACCGTCATCGGCGTCCTGCCGGGCCATGCCCTGCTTGGGGCTCAGTTCACGGCCACCTCCATGATCGGGATGATCGCCCTGGCTGGCATCATCGTGCGCAACTCCATACTGCTGGTGGATTTCATCAACGAGTCGGTGCGCAGCGGCATGCCGTTCGATGAGGCCGTGGTGCGGGCCGGCGCAGTACGCGCCAAGCCCATCGTGCTCACCGGGCTGGCGGCCATGATCGGTGCCTTCTTCATCCTGGACGACCCCATTTTCAGCGGCCTCGCCATTGCCCTGATCTTCGGGATCTTCGTCTCCACCATCCTGACCCTGGTGGTGATTCCGGTGATGTACTACGCGTTCATGTACCG
>CAYWTP010000075.1:1376-11202 GCA_964461215.1 uncultured Ectothiorhodospiraceae bacterium
CTGCGTCTCTGCGCGAGATAGTTTGTTGCCTACAGCCTTAGGCCTCAGGCCTGAAGCCTCAAGCCTCGCGGAGAGAGTGGCCCCTACCGTCCAGGCGCTAGTATAATTTATGCGCCGACAACCAATCCTTATAACACTACAGCGGGTGGGGAATTAATGGCCGACCGTAGACTGCAAGTCTTTCATACCGTGGCCCGCCTGCTGAGCTTTACCAAGGCCGCCGACACCTTGCACATGACCCAGCCGGCCGTGACCTTCCAGGTGCGTCAGCTTGAAGAGTATTTCAATACACGCTTGTTCGACCGGACCCACAACCGCATCAACCTCACCGAAGCCGGCGAACGCGTCTACCGGTATGCGGACCAGATCTTCCACCTCTACGACGAGATGGAAGGCTCGGTACGGGAGCTCACCGGCGACATCAGCGGGGTCCTGATGATCGGTGCGAGTACGACGATTGCAGAGTATATGCTCCCGTCCCTGCTGGGTGACTTCAAGGCCCAATGTCCCGAGGTCAATATTCGCCTGCGGGTGAACAACACCGACAACATCGTCTCCATGGTCGAGGAGAACGAGATCGATCTGGGGGTGGTGGAGGCCCCGGTGACCAACAAGAATTTGGCCGTCGAGCTTTGCCGCGTGGACCAGCTCGTGGCCGTGGTGACACCGGGCCACGAGCTGACCAAGAAGCCCCGGGTTACCGCCAGCGAGCTACTGGAATATCCGTATATCTGCCGCGAAGAGGGCTCCGGCACCCGCGAGGTGATCCACGAGTACCTGAAGGCCGCAGGCCTCTCCTCCACCAACCTGAACACGATCATGGAGCTGGGCAGTCCGGAAGCCATCAAGGGTGCGGTGGAGGCGGGCATGGGGATCTCCGTGCTGTCGAGCACGACCATTCACAAGGAGCTGAAGCTGGGTACTCTGGCGGCCGTCAAGCTGGATCCGCCCCTTGAACGTCCTTTCGCTTTCGTGCACCAGAAGCAGAAGTTCAGGGTCCGGTCCATGGAAGAGCTGCTCAACTTTGCGCGCACCTATTGCAGCACGCACCAGAATTCCGAGTGAGGCGATGAGCAGGGCCGATAAACCGCGGGAGCGGCGGCTGCTGCGACTCTTCGGGCAGCTCTCGCGCCAGAATCAGGACACCCTCGTCGCCTTCGCCGAGTTTCTCTCCATGCGGGAGGAGCCGGCCAGGCCCGCGGCGCCGCCGCCGCCCAATGTGGCGCCGCGCCCGGCGAAGGAAACGGTTGTCGGCGCCATCAAGCGGTTGTCCGCCGGCTACTCGATGCTGGACCGGGCCCAGATGCTGAACCAGACGTCCAGCCTCATGGCCCAGCACGTCATGCACGGGCGAGCGGCCGCGGACGTCATCGACGAGCTGGAGAAGATGTTCGAGGCGCACTACCAGGCCCTGGTTCAGAGCTGGGACGAAGACCAGTGATCGAGGTCCTGCGCGGCTGGTTCCGCCGCTACTTCTCCGATCCCCAGGCCATTCTACTGGCGGTGCTGCTGCTGGGAGGATTCGGGATCGTCCTCACCATGGGACGCATGCTGGCCCCGGTGCTGGCCAGCATCGTGGTCGCGTATCTGCTGGAAGGTCTGGCGCGACAGATGGAGCGCAGGCGGGTCCCGCGCATGGTGGCCGTGGCCTTGGTCTATCTGATCTTCCTGACCGTGCTGCTGGTGATCTTGTTCGGACTCCTGCCGCTGCTGTCCCAGCAGATTACACAGTTCTTCCAGGAAGCACCCAAGATGATCGCCAAGGGCCGCCAGCTCCTGATGCAGCTTCCGGAGCGCTACCCGGCCATCGTGTCGGCGCAGCAGATGGAGGAGCTGATCGCGCGCATCCGCTCGGAGCTGGGCGCCGCCGGCCAGAACGTGCTGTCCATCTCCCTGGCCTCCCTGCCCGGGCTGGTGGCGCTGGTGGTGTATCTGATTCTGTTGCCCCTGCTGGTGTTCTTCTTTCTCAAGGACAAGGTGCTGATAGTGGGCTGGGTAACCGGTCTGCTCCCGCGCGACCGCAGCCTGCCCACCCAGGTATGGCACGAGATGGACGTGCAGATCGGCAACTACGTCCGGGGTAAATTCTGGGAGATCCTCATCGTCGGGGGAACCACCTTCGCGGTGTTCAAGCTGATGGGCTTGCAATACTCACCCCTGCTGGCCGTGCTGGTGGGGCTCTCGGTGATCATTCCGTACATCGGCGCCGCAGTGATTACCTTCCCGGTCGCGGCCGTCGCTCTATTCCAATGGGGCTGGGGGGAGCAGTTCCTGTGGCTGATTGGGACCTACGGGATCATCCAGGCCTTGGACGGCAACGTCCTGGTGCCCTTGCTGTTCTCCGAGGCCGTCAACCTGCATCCGATAGCGATCATCGTGGCGGTGCTGGTGTTTGGCGGCCTGTGGGGCCTCTGGGGGGTGTTCTTCGCGATACCACTGGCCACGCTGGTCAAGGTATTGATTGCCGTCTGGCCCCGCAAGCCCGTCCCCCGTCCCGCTCCCGAGCCCGCCGGCCCGTGAGGCGGGTTCCACGTCCATCGCGGATCACTTATACACAATGGCTGCAACCACAAGCGGCAACCGAGCCGAAAGCCTGCCGACTTCTATCAGTGTATGGCAGGATACTGTAACACGCTGATTCATAATGACTATATCGGTCTTGTTGCTTTTTGACAAATCTAGCGGCCAGCGAGCAAGTCCGCCTTTTCCCGGGTCTTTCCCGCGATTAACTCACAGACTTATCCACAGACCTTGTGGATAATGCAAGCCTGCCCCAAGGAAGCAACGAGTTAGCACGGACCCATGAGATTTCCGCTCAGGAATCGCCCCTAAGCTGACTTCTGCGCCCCCCCTTCTGTCGGAGGAGTCCCCCGATTGCCGGTCGTTCCATGCATGGCGCTAACGAGCCGGAAACAATCCGAGGCAATCAACTCTAGTGCCTTTGTGGTGAATTCTTCACGCTTCACCCGTCTTTGCGTCAGTCACTCCGGGCGGCGATCCAGATGAGATAGCGTGCGCCCCTTGCGCCGCCATGTCCGCGCACACGAACTTGCTCGACCTCGAACCCGACCTTGCGCAGGCGTTGGGTGAATGCCGCGTCGGCGCCACCGGACCAGACTGCCAGCAAACCACCCCGGCGAAGGGCAGCGAAGGCCGCGTTCAGTCCATCCAGCGCATAGAGCCAATCGTTGGCCTTGTGGGTAAGGCCCTCCGGGCCGTTGTCCACGTCGAGCAGGATCCCGTCATAGCTGCCGGGCTCGCTGCGAAGAATGAGCGCAACGTCAACCGGCCGCAGGGTGACCCGGCCGTCGTCCAGAGGGTTGCCGGCCAGTCCGGCCAGGGGACCACGATTCCAGGTGACTACCGCCGGCACCAACTCGGCCACGTCCACCCGGGCGTGGGGGTCAAGCACGCACAGCGCGGCGGCCAGGGTGAAGCCCATCCCCAGGCCGCCAATCAGAATACGGGGGTGGGCCCGCCGTGCGATCCTGCGGCAAACGATGTCGCCCAAAGCGTCCTCGGAGCCGTGAGCCCGGCTGCTCATGAGCTCCCGGCCGCCCACCCGGATCGAGAAGTCCCCACCGCGCTGGTACAAGCGAAGCACGGCGCCGTCGCCGGGCACCCGTGCGCTGTCGATTAGGGTCCAGGGTGTCACCAGCGCTAGAGGACTCTATCCCGTGCCTTACGGGCTAGACTCCTTGGGCCGACCCTCCGTCGTCGTCCACACGCTCCACTGCAGGGTCCGGATGGTGCGATGGGTCGCGCTCGTCCGATTCCTGGGTTAGGCCGGCCTTGGGTGCGGTCTTCCCTTCCCGCTTCGCTGCCCGCTTGGCAGCCTTTGCCTTTGCGCGCTGATTGCGCTCGAACGCATAATTCTTTCCGATAGCCACGGACGTTACTCCTACTGTAATACCTCGCACTATACGCGCTTCGCGCTCCGAGACCGATACGAGATCGTGTTCTCTTGTGCGTTTGTGGGGAACTTTTCTTAGGCAGGCTGGGCCAGCGCCGTCTCGGCGGCGCGGCGGTGGCCGCTGGCGGCGGTCACACGGTGGCTCAGGACCAGGGCTACCGTAAGCAGCGCCAGAGCCGTCGCTTGGTGCGCGGAGGCCAGGGGGACAGGGACCCGCAGCAGCAGCGTCGAGATCCCCAGGGACACCTGCAGGATCGCCACTGCCAGCAGCAGGTGATAGGCCACGCGCAGTCCCGCGGGCAGGGCGCTGCGGCGGGCCGCCGCCCAGAGCAGCACCACGGCGAGCAGCGCGGTCATCGCCAGCAGCCGGTGATCGAACTGCACGGTAGTGATGTTCTCGAACAGGTTCCGCCACCAGGGCTCGAACAGCCCCATCCCGGGGGGGATCAGCTTTCCGGCCATGAGCGGAAAGGTGTTGTATGCGAGCCCGGCCTTGAGTCCCGCCACGAACGCTCCCGAGGTCATGGTCAGGGCGATGAGTCCCAGCACCCCATAGGTCGATAGCTGCAGCCCGCGCGGAACGCCTGCGCCGGAGCGCTCGGGAAAGAGCAGGCCGAGGGCCACCCATAGGATGTAGGCGTAGATCAGGACCGCAAACATCAGGTGCGCGGTCAGCCGGTACTGGCTGACGTGGGGGTTGTCGACCAGGCCGCTCTTGACCATGTACCAGCCCAGCAGGCCTTGCAGGCCCCCCAGCACGAACATGGTGAGCAGCTTGGGCGCCATTGACCTCGGGATCTTGCGGGCAAGCAGAAACAGCAGAAACGGAACGAAGAACACGATACCGATGAGCCGGCCGAGGACCCGGTGCAGGTACTCCAGCCAGAAGATCCCTTTGAAGCCCTGCAGATCCATCCCGACGTTGACCTTGTGGTACTCGGGCGACTGCTGGTACAGGTCGAATACCTCCTGCCACCGGGCCTCGCTGGTCGGCGGCACGATGCCGAAGATCGGGTTCCAGCGGACCATGGACAGCCCCGAGCCGGTCAGGCGGGTCACGCCCCCCAGGATCACCATGGCGAAGATCATGGCGCATACCACCAGCAGCCAGGCGGCAATGGCTTTGCGGGCCGTTGGCACCGCGGTGTCGGAAGCACTAGTCATGGTCACACCTCAGTAGCTCGGAAGCGATGCAGGTCAACGACGCTTGGCAGCGGCACGGCCGCCACCGCAAGGATGAGCGCCGGAGCGGCCCAGCTACGCGGCCTGAATCCACGGTCAGTCATGGCTTGTGCTCGTGTCTGGCCCCGCCGCGCGGGGTGCAAACCTTAACCCCGTAAACCGGGCGCCACAAGCGCCCGGGCGCTACCTTCGGCATCGGACCCTACCAGCGGCAAGCAATTGACCATGGGGGACACCGGGAGCACTGGGAAAGAGATCTGTTGACGGCCGCACAGAGGCGGACGCGGCTCCAGCCGAGGGCATCTGCTTGACGGCGCACGGCGGCGACGGGCAGGCTGCGGTCGATGGTGCCAGTGTTCTTCTTCATGGCTGTGAGCTCCTCGGTTGGGTAGGAAGGTAGGTCCTCGGTTGAGGTCACAGCAGCATGATGGTCTGGCCCCGGCTGTGCTTCAGTGACTATGTCACCGCCTTCCTGCGGCTACCCCTTCGAGCCGTGCCCGGTCGGTGATCTCGATGACCAGGCGCCCGAGCCGTACCACGCCCGCGGCTTCCAGGCGCTTGAGGTGCCGGGATACCACCTCCCGGGCGGTGCCCAGTTCGACCCCGATCGCCTGATGGGTACTGTTTACCGTCGTTCCGGTGCGCGCCTGCGCCAGCAGCAACCTGGCGAGCCGCTGCGCCACCGGGCGGAACGTCACGTCTTCCATGCGCGTGATCACTTGGGCGATCCGCTGGCCCAAGTTCAGGAACACCAGGCGGCGGAAGGCCGGGGCGGTGTCCAGCGCGCGGTCGAAGTCCGTCTTGTCGAAGACCAACGCTCGCACCGCGCCTTCCGTATGGCCTTCCGCCGGATAGGTCTCTCCTGAGAGCAAGCAGCAGGTGGTGAGCACACAGGACTGTCCCGGCTGGACGCGGTAGAGCACCACCTCACGCCCGCCTTCACCGATGACCTGGACCCGAATCTGCCCTTGGACCACCAGTATGTAGGTCTCGCACCGGGCGCCGGCGTGGAATACCGGGGAGCCGTGCGGCACCTCCAGGAGCCGAGCGCTCTCCATGGCTCGCTGGAGCGCCGTGTCCGGGGACGCCAGCTCCGGAAAGTATTGCTGCCATGCGGGACCATTCGCACCGGTGGCCCGCTCCCCCGGCCCCCGGCCGGTGGCTCCTGGCACGGAAATCCGCTGTTCCCCAACGTGCACGTCGCGAGGTCTCACGGGCCGGCTACATTCCCGGGGCCAGACCCCACAGGCGCGGCAGATCCATGGGTACCGATTCTTGCCGGGGCAACACGGTCTTGATGGCGTAGAGATCTTCGTGATGGGTGTCCCGGCGCAAGGGCCGGCTGTAGAGGCCGCCCCGGGCGCTGATGACGGCATTCACGGTCGGGTGACTGGCATCCTTGAGCGAGCGCTTGATTACGACCCCGATGTCTCCGTTGGCAAGTTGTACGAAGCACCCTGGCGGATAGACCCCGATCTCTCTGATCAAGCGTTCCGCCATTGCCTCGTCCACGACCTTGCCCCGCTGGGCGAAGATCTCCCGCAGGGCACGCTGTACCTGGAGCCCGTCGCGGTATCGCCGTGGCAGGACCATGGCGCTGTACATGTCGGCCAGGGACAGCAGGCATATGTGCGTAGGGATCGCGTCTGCCGGGCGTCCGGCTGGGTAGCCCTGGCCGTCGGGACGCTCGTGGTGCATCAGTATGGCCTCCAGCCACGCCTCGTCGGATATGCCCGCGCTACGCAGCATCGCCGCCCCTTTGGCAGGGTGCTGATTGACGCACTCGCGCTGCTCGACGGTGAGGGGTTCACTCTGCTCGGCCAGCACGTCCTGCAGCTCCAGCATGCCGAGATTCTGGGTCAGGGCCGCCGCCGCCAGGGTCAGCCGCCGGTCCGGCTCCAGCCGAAGCCGTCTGGACACGAGCTCGCAGATGATGGCACACAGGATAGGATGCGCGTTGGAGTAGGCGCACTCCTGGTCGAGAATAAGGGCGCCCAGCGCGGCGTCGGCGTTCTCCGTGCAAAGTGCTTGAATATCTCTAGCTAGGCGGTAGATCCGGCCCTGGAAATCACTCTCGGGCTCGTAGCCGTAGCAGATCTGTAGAAGAATCTTGCGCAGACGGTCCCGGGTGTCTGCGAGCTGCTCGAAAGGTGACCAGAAGGACCGCTCCGGCTCCTCGGAGGGGGGACTCTTTTCGGACAGCTCGTCTTTCGGGCGCAGCCCCTTCTCCACCAGGACCCGCTTCTGGCGTTCGCTGTGCACAACCTGGCCCTCGCCCAGCAGCAGAGTGCCGTCCGTGGCATAGACGGGCCAGGGCACGGGTTTGCCTACCCACAGATCTTCGGGCTCAAGTCGTATCTTCGGCATCCGCGTTTCCAGGCAGGGTGAGACCGGCCGCCCACGGCCGTTGACACCCCACGCCGGCTCCTCCTCCTGGCGTATGGCTCCGGCCGGAAAGGACCGGGGCCCGGCTGCACCGCGCAGCCTCCTGCCTGGGGGGGCCTAGCGGCTCGAATTGTTTATTTTATGTGCAGATGGGCGAAGTATAGCCGGAAATCGACGCGCGACGGGAAGGCCTTGATCTGCGTTCGGTTTCTCTTTACTCCGGGGCGAAGGTAGCCGAAATATAGAGGCGCACGAACACGGCCGGGGGCGGAGCCGTATTCGCTGCCCGGACGTGTAGCAACGCCCTCAAGGTTCACCACTACGGCGTTCTGGTCTTGTGAGGTTATTCGGAGGTGAGGTCCATGAAGATTCTCGTAGGTCTGATGCTCGGGCTGGCGCTGATGCCCGCCGGGGCCCAGGAGGTTGGGCGCTACCAGGCTATCTCGCTATCCCAGGGCGGGCGCAGCGGGGACCGTGGGGCGCTCACGGCCAAGGTGCTCATCATCGACACCAAGGAGGGTAACCTGTGGACCTGGAGCGAGAACGAGCTTCTGCTCCAGGGACATCAGCAAGGGCGGCGCTACGGCAACGCCCTGATCTATCAGGGTAAGGTCAAGCCTGGCAAGCGGATGGGAGAGGTCGTGGAGCAGGCTCCGAATTAGCCCGATGCCCACTGTCCCGTCTTTTGGCCCGTAGCCTGAGGCTTCAGCCCGTCTCCAGGTAGAACCGCGCCAGCGCCGGCAGGCACGTTTCGAAGCCATAGCGGCTGACGGCCGTCTCCCGCGCAGCCTCGCGATGGCGGCGCTAGCGCAGCGGGTGCTCCAACACGCCCAGGATCCGCTCGGCCATGGCCGTCACGTCCGCGGGTTCGGCCAGCAGGCCGTTGCAGTCGTGCGCGAAAGTGGATGTCCTTGCGCGCTGGAAGGGGGTGGGCGAGCTTCTTGACGAACTGGGAGAAAAACGACACCTTGATGCCGTCGTAGTTGGACAGCAGAAACTGGGAGATCGGTCCGAACTGGGCCGGACAGCTCTGGTGAAAGAAGACGATATGCCGGCTCATAGGAGTGCCGTCCCAAGCTCTGCTAAATTGCGCGTCCAGCCGCCCTCTCCGGCACCGGGGTCTGACTCGGGCGGCCAGCCGCTGGTTTGGCCAGAGTGCTGGGATTGGCGGCATGGGTGCGGAATCGTGCTTTCAGTCTTGAGCCTCGGTCCAGGAGCCCACAGCCTACCTAAATGAACACCGCTTCCCACCCTACGCCGGACCCACAGCGAGGAGGCCCGGCGGCGAAGGCGCTGGGCTGGGTGCTGACGCTCCCGCAACTGGCCGCCTTCGCCGCCGTCCTGCTGCTGTTCCATCCGCTCCAGGTCATAGCCCGGGTGTTCGGCTACGGGGCCCACAAGCGGGTGGTGGACTGGCTCAACCTGTCGCTGCTGCAAAGCCTTAGGCTGGTGGGGACGCACATCGAGCTCGATTGCTCCCAGCCCTTGCCCGCCGGCCGGCCCTTGCTGGTGGTATCCAACCACCAGAGCATGTACGACATCCCGCTGCTGGGCTGGGTGTTCCGGCGGCACCATCCCAAGTTCGTGGCCAAGGCTGAGCTGGGGCGGGGCTTGCCCAGCGTGTCCTACAACCTGCGTCACGGCGGCTCCGTGCTCATTGACCGCAGCGACCCGCGCCAGTCGCTGCCGGCCCTGGCGGGCTTCGGCGACTACATCGAGACGCATGGCTACACGGCCTGCATCTTTCCGGAGGGGACCCGCGCCCGGGACGGCGCGATGAAGCCCTTCAACGCAGCGGGTTTCCGCCAGCTCCTGCGCAGCCTGCCCACGGCTCTGATCGTCCCCGTGGCCATCGAAGGCTCCTGGGAGCTGGTACGTTACGGCATGCGGCCCATCCCCTTCGGCGTGCGTTTGCGCTGCACGGTGCTTCCGCCCCTGGAGCAGGATGGCCGCCCCGCCAGGGACTTACTGGGGGTGGCCGAGGATCGTATCCGGGACCGGCTGACATCCCCCGCGGCAACGGCCGCAATCCAGAACGACGCGTCCGGAGCGTCCCCGGGGCCGGACCCCGGACCTTGAACATTGCCGGTTCTTCTTCCCGCAGCGCACGCGTTGCGGAGCCGGGTAATTGTGGTATCGGGCATGCAATATTAAAATGCTCGGCTATGATGTGCCCGTACCACACATTTGTGTTCGGTTAAGGCCTGACCGGCGCGAGGCGGAGTGACCGTCGAGCCTACAAGGATGTATTTGCGGCGTGTCCCGGAGGCTCGTGCCGGTCGGGCCCCCGGCCCTGAATCCTTAGCCGATCACGGATGCCGTACCACTGATCTGCCCCGGTGGCCG
>CAYWTP010000075.1:11212-13916 GCA_964461215.1 uncultured Ectothiorhodospiraceae bacterium
TGAGGCCAGAGCGATGAATGAGAAGAACGTGCCACCGGCTGCCGCCGCGGTCCGGATCAATGTGGACATCTCGGACGAGGACATCTACGACGCGATGGCCCATGTGTCCGGCTACGTCGACATTACGACGGAGGATTTCCACCAGATCTATCTGCTGGCCCATGAGCATGCGCTCCAGCGGCTGGTCGGGCGCTTACGGGCCGCAGACGTAATGAGCCGCAGCCTCGTCGCGGTGACTCCCGACACGCTGCTCGACCAGACGGCCCGCCTCATGGCCGAGCAGGGATTGAAGAGCATTCCGGTGGTCGATGCGCAGCGCCGGGTGGTGGGAATCATGTCGGAGACCGATTACCTGGAACGGCTGGGCGCCAAGACGTTTATGGAATTCCTCATCAAGTACCTGGCCGAGTCTCAGACCGTCAGCCATCGCTGCCACGAGACCCGCGTGGAGCAGGCCATGACCACGCCGGTGACCACGGTGGCCGAGGATGCCGATTTCGTCGCCATCATGCGTGCGTTCAAGGAGCACGGAGGTCGCCGCATGCCGGTGGTGGACGCCCAGGGCCGTCTGGCCGGCATGTTGGCCCGAAAGGATTTTATCCATGCCGCCCACTTGGAGACCGTGGCGTGAGCTATTTCGAGAAGATGAGGGGGACCACCCGTGGAAGCCCGCCCCGGGTCAGTGCCAGCGAGATCTTCTGGTCCTGGATGGGGGCGTTTCTGGGTATCGGCGCGGTGGGATTGCTCAATCACCTGGTCTTCGAGGGCACGGACTACGTGATGCTGATCGGCTCTTTCGGGGCATCGGCGGTGTTGGCCTACGGTGCGGTCCGCAGCCCCCTGGCCCAGCCCCGGAACCTGGTGGGCGGGCATCTCATCTCGGCGGTCATCGGGGTGGCGGTGTTCAAGCTTCTGCACGGCCAGATGTGGCTGGCGGAGGCGGTTGCTGTGGCGACGGCCATTGCGGCGATGCACTACACCAAGACGCTGCATCCTCCCGGCGGTGCGACTGCACTCATCGCCGTCATCGGCAGCGACAAGGTCCACCACCTGGGATTCCTGTACGTTGTCATACCGGCCGGCCTGGGGGCCGTGATTCTGCTCGCGGTGGCGTTGCTGGTGAACAACATCCCCGCGACGCGGCGCTATCCGGAGGTGTGGTTCTGAGGCGGCGTTCACCTACCGGCTCTCGGCGGTGGGCTCATGATGTGCATCAAAGCCCGCAGGGGAATGCGACTGGCTGGGAGCGGTGCTTCTGCTTCCCATCGCCCGAGACTGCTTCCCAGGCGCTGACCGGCTGGGAGAGCTTGGCGGCGAGCCGCCCGCGGCACCGGCGTATCGGGGCGACGAGCTGGTGGGCTATCTGTTCCTCATAGGTTAGTTCTTAAGCCAAGTACGCGGTGTCCATGTGAGGTTTGCAGGACCGTGAGCAGCAGGGATGCTGCGACCGAGCCCACACGGACGTGTTCACGGCGTGTCCTGCGGGCCTCACATGGACGGCATGGCCTAAAGATCCTACGTATGATCTGTTCCTTACCGATCAGATGGCGCCGAATTGCGCATTCCATCGAGCCCAAAATCACGCCACCCGGATTGATATGCATCAACGCGATTGACATACATCAAGGCCATCCGGCGAGCCGCCTGACCACAATAGCCCCGACCTTGAGGCTGACTCGCCAGGAATCAAAGGAGGACCTTCATGACCGGCAACACCCTGAAGCAGATTTTCCGCGTGGCCGCGCTCTCGGCGCTGGCGCTGTGCATGGGCACGGCACTGGCGGCCGAGCTGCAGAGCTCCGGGCACCCCAAGACTACACCGGGCGAGATGCGCTACATGGGTCCGCCCTCGGCGGTCCCACCGGGGGAGGCCGAAGAGACCATCAAGCCGAAGGCCCCGCCTATGACCGAGGCGGAGTTCGACCGCGCCAAGGAGATCTACTTTCAACGCTGTGCCGGCTGCCATGGCGTGCTGCGCAAAGGCGCCACCGGCAAGCCGCTGACGCCCGACATCACCATGCAGCGGGGCACCGACTACCTGAAGGTGTTCATCAACTTCGGCTCCCCCGCCGGGATGCCGAACTGGGGGACCTCCGGCGAGCTGTCGGACAAGGACATCGACCTCATGGCCCGCTTCCTCCAGCACGAGCCGCCCAAGCCCCCGGAATGGGGCATGAAGGAGATGAAGAGTTCCTGGAAGGTGCTGGTGGCGCCCGAGAAGCGGCCCACTAAGAAGATGAACGGCTACAACCTGGACAACGTCTTCTCCGTAACCCTGCGCGACGCCGGCAAGATAGCCCTGATCGACGGCGACACCAAGAAGATCATCAACACCATCGACACCGGCTACGCCGTGCACATCTCCCGTCTGTCGGCTTCCGGGCGCTACCTGTACGTCATCGGCCGCGACGCCGTGGTCAATCTCATCGACCTGTGGATGGCGAAGCCGGACACGGTGGCGGTCGTCAAGGTCGGTCTTGAGGCGCGCTCGGTCGAAACCTCCAAGTACCACGGCTACGAGGACAAATACGCGATTGCCGGATCCTACTGGCCGCCGCAGTACACGATCATGGAGGGCGACACCCTGGAGCCGCTGGAGATCGTGTCCACCCGCGGCATGACGGTCGACACCCAGGAGTACCATCCGGAGCCGCGCGTGGCCGCCATCGTGGCCTCGCACCAGCATCCGGAGTTCATCGTCAAC
>CAYWTP010000076.1:0-13848 GCA_964461215.1 uncultured Ectothiorhodospiraceae bacterium
GTTGCGGGGGGATCGACCTGAAACACCAGACGCTGGCGGCCGTCCTCGCTCAGCACCCACTCCGGCTCGCCGGGGCGCGCGGGTCCTAGGATCAGGGCCGGTGTGTCCTTGCTCTGCCAATGGCAACGGCCGGTGCGCAGCAGCCGGGCCAACAGCTCGGCCCCGTTCTGAGCCGGCAGGGCCAGCCGCTGGCGCGCAGGCAGAAAGGGCTCGGGGGACAACTGGCGGATCAAGGCCACGTCCTCGGGCAACAGGTACGTTGGCGGATGCGGCTGCCAGGCCCGCTCGGCATAGAACGGCGTGGGCCTGCCGTAGCCGCCGTTCTTGAGCCACCGGCAGGTCACGGCAGAGACGTACAGCGTGCCGCTGCCATCCGGATGCTCTTCGGGCTCCAACAGATAGATCAGGCGATAGGGTTGATTGCCCGGATAGACGACCTGGCCGGCAGGGGCCAGCGCCTGGTCGACGCGCGCCAGCCACTGCGCGACGGCCGCCGAGGTGGTGCCCCCGGCGGACCGCGGACCGCGATTCTCCATGGGTCCTTGCAGCCCGCGCTGCATCTGTATCTGGTGCAGCAGCACCGCTACCACGTGCTCGCAGTTGTAGCCCTCGGGGCAGCTGCAGTCCCCGTCCACCGAGATCCCGGCCTTGGAGCTCTCGACAAGGACATAGACCTCGTACAACTTGTTCCCGGAGCCGCGTGCCCGCCCCGTCAGAATGTCGTGACTACGTTGGGTCTGGAGCCGTGACTCCACGACCCGGCCCTCCTGAAAGCACACCTTGCCCCGGGCAAAGGTGCCGCGGTCGAACTGGGGCTTCAGGGCGTCGGCAGACGTGAGAGCTTCGAGCACCATGTGGACGATTTGGCTAAGTTTCTCGGGCGGTGGAGACTGAAACGCATTACTTTAACGCAATGTGAGACCTTAGGCGTGAGGAGTGAGGCATGAGGAGGAGGCGTCACGGGGCGCGGAGACAGGGTAGGGGCATGGTTGGGAGGGTGTGGAGCGGTGCCGGCTCTGTATTCGCTCTACAGCCCACAGCCTGAACCCTGGAATCCATTCGCTCTGCCAGCCTCACGGCGTATTATTGTTCGAGGCAGCGTTGGCTATAGGGGCGGGTAATCGGATGGGTTTCGTGGTCTGGAACAGCGTTGTGGGCACTGCGCAGGGCCTTGCTGACGCAATATCCTCGCGCATTGCCTGGGCGGGCTGGGCCGCACCGGGACCACCGTAGCCAGGGCTGCTGGTGGAGCTGGGCACGGCCCCGGAGGAGGCGCTCAGGCTGGTGCGGGCGGCGCGCCCGGGCGCCGTGCAAACGCTGCAGCAGGAACGCTATGGGCTGAGGCTGGCAGGCCGGGGATTTGTCCAAGGCTGAGTTGCCGTCGGAGAGAGACAATGCACATCTGGGTCGACGCGGACGCGTGTCCGGCAGTCATCAAGGAAATATTGTTTCGTGCGGTCAAGCGCTTGCGTATACCCATGACGCTGGTTGCCAACCAACGCCCGCGGGTCCCGCCGTCACCCTACATCCAGACCATCCAGGTACCCGGCGGATTCGACGTGGCGGACAACGCTATCGTCAAGCAGCTACAGGCCGGCGACCTGGTGGTCACCGCCGATATCCCACTTGCAGCCAACGTGATCGACAAAGGCGGGCACGCCCTGGACTTCAGGGGCGAGCTTTACACGCAGGACAACATTCGGGAGCGTCTGTCCATGCGCAACTTCATGGCCGGGCTCCGGGACAGCGGCGTGAATACCGGCGGCCCGGCCGCCTTCGGCAAAGGCGACCGCCAGGCCTTTGCCAACCAGCTCGATAGCTTCCTCGCCAGGCACGCCGTTCCGTGAGGAGAATCCGGCCGGCTTTGTCGGGTGTCTTACCGGGGATCATTGCAGGGTCCCGTGACGCCCGTGGGGACTGATTGACCTGGGCTACTGAGGAAGGCGGTGTCCGTAACCCGAGATCACTGGAGCATCTACGCCTCCCGGTGGGACAGCATGACGCCGCCCCTGCGCCCGTCGCCGGAGGACGTGACGCTGATGGAGCGGGAGGTGCGGGCCTGGAGCACGTTCCATGCCGGGGCTTCTGCCGTGGCGGTGCTGATGGGGGTCACGCCGGAGGTGCCGTCCTGGAGCTGGCCCGAGGGCAGCCAGGTCATTGGGGTCGACCGGTCCTTGGACATGATCCGCCACGTCTGGCCAGCCTCGGCGCGGTTTGCAGCCGGTGTGGTTGCCGCGGACTGGCGTGCTATGCCGCTTCGGGACGGATTTGCCGACATCGTGGTGGGTGATGGCGTATTCACCATGTTTGCCTGGCCGAGCGGATACCGGGAGATCTTGCTGGCGGTCTCCCGCTTGCTACGACCGGGCGGCCGGCTGATCAATCGGTTCCACGTGCGGCCCGACCGGTCCGAGTCCGTGGATGCGGTGCTGGCCGATCTGCGGGCGGGACGCATCGGCAGCTTTCATGTCTTCAAATGGCGTCTGGCCATGGTGTTGCATGGAGAGGGGAGCGACGGCGTGCGCCTGGGTGACGTCTGGGAGGCGTGGCAAGCATGCGGAATCGCGGAGGCGGAGCTGTGCCGGCTGACGGGCTGGCCGCACGCCGTGGTGGCCTCCATGCACGCTTACCGCGACTCGGACGCGCGGTACAGGTTTCCTACCTTGGCCCAGGTACATGAACTGTGCGCGGAGCGATTCCTCGTCCGTACCTGCCACTTTCCCAGCTATGAGCTGGGCGAGCGCTTCCCGATAATGTCCCTGGAGCCGCGGGCTGCCGGTGCCTGAAGACTACAGCGAACGCAGTGACCTCGACGCATGGATCTCACCCCGATTAGCAGTGTCGCCGGCATCGAGTGGCCCGCTATCCCGACTCCGGCGGCAGCGTCGGTGCTGGCGATGCTGTATCAGCTCGAGTACTCACAGTGGTGGGACCCCAAGACGATTCAGCAGGCCCAGCTCGGCCAGCTCCAGATGCTGCTGCGCCACGCCTGCGAGACGGTACCGTTCTATCGGGAGCGGATCGCGGCCGCAGGGATTGATCCCTATCGCCGTCTGGACCGCGAAACGTGGGCCCGCGTGCCGATTCTGTCCCGCCGGGAGGTGCAGCGGGGCGATCTGAAGAGCCGTCGGACTCCGGCCGAGCATGGCCGTACCTATGAGCTTCAGACGTCCGGCTCCACCGGAGAGCCGGTGCGGATCACCGGCACGGCACTGAACAACTTTCTCTGGCGCGTGCTCACGCTGCGGGACCACGCATGGCACGGGCGGGATTACGCGGGCCGGCTTGCCGCCATCCGGGCTTTTGGGCCCGAGACGCAGCCGGCCCTGAGAGACGGCTGGGGCAGCGCCACGGACGGTGTCTACCGGACCGGTCCCTCGGGTCTGTTGGGCATGGGGCTGGGAGTTGCCGACCAGATCCGGTGGTTGCGGGAATTCGAGCCGGACTACCTGCTCACGATGCCCTCCAATCTGATGGCGCTGGCAAGGTACTGCGCAGTCCACGGGGTCGGGCTACCGCGCCTGCGCGAGGTACGCACGGTGGGGGAGACCGTGACCGTCGAGCTGCGGCAGGCTTGCCGGGAGGCCTGGGGCGTGCCGCTGGTGGATGCTTACAGCTCCCAGGAGATGGGCTACATCGCCCTGCAATGCCCCCGGCATGCCCGCTACCACGTGCAGTCCGAGAGCGTGCTGGTCGAGATCCTGGACGATTCAGACCGGCCCTGCGCACCGGGGCAGATCGGTC
The DNA here is from genome assembly GCA_964461215.1 of uncultured Ectothiorhodospiraceae bacterium. Taxonomy (GTDB): domain Bacteria; phylum Pseudomonadota; class Gammaproteobacteria; order JAABTG01; family JAABTG01; genus CAYWTP01. Next base: position 3,745 of record CAYWTP010000076.1, read on the forward strand.
GGGTCGTGGTTACCGGTCTGCACAGCTTCGCCATGCCGCTGGTCCGCTACGAGGTAGGGGATCTGGCCGAGGCCGGCGAGCAGTGTGCCTGCGGACGGGGCCTGCCCGTCATCAACCGCATCCTGGGTCGGGAACGCAATCTCCTCATCCTGCCCTCCGGGGAGCAGCGCTGGCCCCTCGTGGGCTTTATGAAGTACGGCGAGATCGCGCCGGTAGAGCAGTTCAAGTTCATCCAGCACAGCACCGAGGAAATCGAGGTGCTGCTGGTGGTTGCGCGTCCCCTGTCGGAGGCCGAGGAGACGGCCTTGAAGACCCATATGGTGGCGTCGTTGGATCATCCCTTCCGCATCCGCTTCACCTACCTGGATGCCATCCCCCGGGGACCCGGGGGCAAATTCGAGGAATTCACGTCACTGGTCGGCCGGGACCAGAGGCCGGACCGCGAGACGGGGTGATACTCTGATGCTTCCGGCAGCCCGCGGTCGGTCGAGCCGTTGCCGTATCTTGCCACCCTGCTAACGAGCACAATCGCCAAGCCATGCCAGATCTCTACTACGCCGCCGCATGTCAGACCGACTTCCCATGTCCGAGCCACCGCCGGGAGATTGCCGGGCGCACCGCGCGCATGTGTGCCATCGCGGAGCAGACAATCGTCGGCTACGAGCCCTTCTTCGACGTCCGCCTGCTGGTGTTTCCCGAGTTTGCCCATGCCGCGCCGATCTACGACAGCGTAGCCAAGCTGCGCAGCGAGCTGGCCGTACCGGTGCCCAACGAGTACACCGAGCGCTATGCGCGCCTGTGTGCCCAGTATGGCTGCTACATCCAGACCGGCAGCTTCCTCGAAGCCCATCCGGACCATCCGGATGTGGTCTTCAACACCACCGCCCTGATTGGGCCGCAAGGCGTGCTCTCCACATACCGCAAGGTGAACCCCTGGATTCCCTGGGAGCTGCACGCCAGTCCCCACGACATCGCCGGCTACCGGGACGATCCGTTCCCCGTGGTCGATACGGCAATAGGGCGGTTGGGAGTGGCGATCTGCTATGATTGGCTGTTTCCTGAGACTATTCGCCAGATCGCTTTCAACGGCGCCGAAGTGATCATCCGGGTGTCGGCATACATGGATCCGTGGGGTGCGACGCCGCCTCTGGACTGGTGGAGCCTGTTCAACCGGGCCCGGGCCGTGGAGAACACGGTGTACGTGGTGGCTGCCAACCAGGGTGCCAGCCTGGAGCACTACGCCCCCTTCAGCTGGCCCGGGGGTAGCATGGTGGTGGACTACGACGGGCGCATTCTGGCGCAAGCCGATCCCGGACCGGGCGAGAAGGTGGTGGTGGCGCCGATCGCCATCGAGACCTTGCGCGCGGAGCGCAAGCGCCGCAGCGGCCACGACATGCGGGCGCACCTGCGCACGGAGCTGCACACCTATATGGAGCGGTCGCGGCTTACCGCCGCTTCGCCGGGCGACCACCCCTTGACCGTGCAGGGGATCTCGGCACGAATTGCCGGTGCCAAGCGGCGGGACGGGCAATAGGGAGCGGGGCGGGCATCGGAAGTGCCCATCAGCAGGGGATCGCCAAGCCCCGTGGGCGGCCGACTCAACAAGGGGATTGCGGTGACTGAGGTAGAAGACAAGAGTCCTGAAGCCCAGGGGCGGGTGGACGTGCCTAGCCGGGAGCAGCGCCGTTACCTGGATCGGCGCGCGGCAATGATCCGGTGGTGGCCGCTGGCGGGGTGGAGCATGCTTCTCATCACCGTAGCTACCTGGAGCTATCTGTTCTACCGGGTGCCGCTGCTCGTGAATCCTTACGCCGTGGTGCATGCCATGAATGAAGGCACCCTCGGCGGCGGCACCCTCGCGATGCTGGCCGTGCTGGCACCTGTGGCCGTCCTGGGATGTGGCGTTCTGCTCGTCTGCGGCTTGCTCCTGATGTTCGCCGCCATGGGCAACGAGCGCCGGCTCCTGGCCATCGTCGAAGCCCTGCTCCGGACGGATACCGCGGACGCCGAGCACCGCTGAAGCGGGGGAACCTCGCGGAGCACCGCCGGTCTGAGCCTCCACGCCCGCGCACCCGTGTGGCGGGAAGCGCCGCCTGCCGTGAACGGGAGCTGCACCTCTGTTATGGTATGGGCCCGCACGTACGGGGGTGGCTGCACCGAAACCAAGCAGGAGACCGACGTGAGTAGAGCATTCAACCCGTCTGCCGCGGCAAGGCTCACCGGGCTGGCCGCGTTGCTACTTTACTCCGCATCCGGGATTGCAGCGCCGCCACCGTGGGTCGCCCGCTACTACGGCCCCGTCGTCCGGCCCTATCTCTACTGGCCGGGCTATCCGCGCTACAACGGGTGGGCACTGCCCCATGGCTACCCGCCCTACGGCCCCGGTCCCGCATACCGGTGGTACGGGCCCGCCGTTCCCGGCTTCTGGGCAGGTGAGATGCCGTCCATGGAGCGCCGGGCTCCGCCCTCCGCCGACGAAGGTGCCCGCTATTGGGGGCCCGAGCCCAGTGCTTCCGAGCCGGCCGCGGAAGGCGCCGAAGGTGGAGAGGCGGCGAGTGTGCCGCCGGCCGGCCCACCTGCGCATGATGCCGCGGTTGAGGCAATGGTGCGCAGCCGCGCCGTCGAGCAGCAGCTCCGGGAAGAGAGCTCGCGCAGTGCCGCAAGATCCTCGCCTTCCGGGTCAGCCGTGCCGGCCGGCTCCAAGGCCGCCAGCCCCCCGGTCGAGCCAGCCGAGCCTTCGAGGTCGGAAGGGGCGGCCGTCCAACCTGCTCCCATGCCGGCTGAGCCCGCCCGGCATCCGGGGTCGGAAGGGAAGGGTGTCGGAACTGAGCCGGCGCCGGCGGAGTCCGTCCAGCCTTCGAAATCCGGAGGTGAACAGGAGGGCCCGACCCTGGTGAATCCGGCCCGACAACCTCCGCAAGCCGCCGCTGTCACTGCTGGAACTCCAGTGGTAGAGCCGTCGCCGCCCGCGCCGGGCGAGAAGGCCACCGCCCCGTCAGGCGTTGCTCCGCCCGGCCCCACCCGGCCGGTACCGCCGTTGACGGGCGTGTCCGAGCCCGCCACAGTGCCGGAGCCGAACCAGCCAAGGTCGCAGGCGTTGACGCCACCGCCTTCCCCGTTTCCTCCCGGCGTTGAGTCTGCCCGGCGGCCTGGAGGCGGGATGCCGGGCGGTCTACCGGCTCCGCCACCCCGGGCGCCGGTAGCGGCGGAGTCTTCGGAGTCTGCCGCCGGTGCGTCCACGGCGCCGCAAGCGGCTGCCATCGTGGAGCAGGTGCAGGCAGGCGTATCGGCGGTCCAGGGTCCCGGTCCAGAAGCCGTCTCGCCCGAGGCGGCGGCAGCACCCGCGCCCGCGCCGGAATCGGTGCAGCCCCCGTCGCCCGCCGGTGGGGCGCCAGTGTCGTCCGCGGCTGACCATGGCGAGCCCGCAATGCCGGCGCGAGACCGACCGGCGCGGGATGACTCTTCCGAACGGGCCCGCGGCAGCTTGGTGGACCGCTGGCTGTCGCCGCTGCGTAAGAACTTCTGAATCCCGGCCATTCTGCGGGGTGGGAGCGCGCTTCGGAGGCGGGATCGACGGCGCGCGCAACGTGGTGCTCTCCGCACCAACGAGGTCTTGCGCTTGCCTTATGGAGCGGAGCATCTTATTTATAGATAGGAAAGGCGCAACGGCGCCGAGGCACAAGGCTGGGTCCCTATGAAGCGTATTTTTCGCTTTCTGACGGAGTCGGAAGAGCAGGCATTGCTGGAGAAGGGTGGCGTTTCCCGTTTCGGCCCGGGCTCGGTGATCGTGCGGGAAGGCGATCGCCACAATGCCATCTACGTGATTCGCGTCGGTCAGGTGCGGGTGGAGAAGGGCAGTGCGGGTTTTCCTCTGGAGCTGGCGCGCCTGGGGCCGGGAGAGATCTTCGGTGAGATGTCCTTTATCGAAGAGATGCCCGCCAGCGCCAGCATCGTCGCCAACGAGTTCGTGGAGGCCTGGGTCATCGACGGCCAGATGATGGAGCCTCTGCTGAAGAAGTATCCCAGCATCTACGGACGTCTCTACCGCTCCCTGGCGGCTACACTGGCCGGCCGCCTGCGCGAGACCTCGACCCTGGTCAATGCCATGGATAGTCAGAAGCCGACCTGGTATCCGGAATGATTGGGCTCTAGGCTGTGGACTGTAGGCTCAAGGTAAAGAAAAAGAACAACATACGCTTGTCTTGAGCCCGTGGGTCGCGGCCCGCGGGCAGCCGCCCCCACAGCCGACGGTCCACGGTCCACAGCTTATTCACCAGGGATTCCCCCATGCCGCCCGACACCCACTCCCATCGCCCCGAGGCGCTGCTGTTCGTGGCGCCGGGCTGTCCCCATTGTCCGACGGTGCTGGAGGGCCTGAGCCGACTGATCAAGGAGGCGGTCCTGTCGCGTCTGGAGGTAGTGAATGTGGCAGCATCCCCGGAGCGTGCGCGGGAGCTGGGGGTGCGCGCCGTTCCCTGGCTGCGGCTCGGCGAATTCCACTTCGAAGGGCTGATGTCTCCGGGCGAGCTGCGGGAGTGGGCCGAGCGCAGCGGTAGCCGGGAAGGCATGACGGCGTACTTCAATCACCTGCTGACCACGGCCCGGCGCCGGACGGTTGAGGACATCCTGCGTCACAGCCCGGAACACCTGCAGTCGCTCGTGGCCCTGATGGCCGCCCCGGAGACCGGGATCCATGCCCGTCTGGGCATCGCCGCCACGCTGGAGGAGCTGCAGGACACGGACATACTCGTGGACCTGGTGGAGCCTCTGGGAGGACTGAGCCGCAGCCCGGAGGTCCGGATCCGGGCCGACGCCTGCCACGCACTGTCCCTGAGCGGCAGCCCCGAGGCGATCCCTTATCTGGAAGCCTGCCTGGAGGACGCGGACCCACAGGTACGCGAGGCCGCTCAAGATGCCATCGAGGAGCTTCGGGCCAAGCTGGGACAGCATCCATGAAGATCCCCGAGATCCTGCTGGTGGAGGTCGACCACAAGCCCGGCAGCCTGGCAAGAGTGCTGCAGGTCATCGGCGACGGCGGACTCACCGTCGAAAACCTGGATGCGGTGGGCCGCAACCAGGAGAAGACGGTCTGGGAAATCACCCTGGAGTTCGACGAGCGGGTCGACGACGATCTGGTGGCCCGTATCGGTGATCTGCCGAATGCGGAGGTCATCGGGCGTTCGGATCGGGTCTTCAACCGCCATCGGGGCGGCAAGATCGAGATGGTGTCGCGCCACCCGGTGACCACCGTCCAGGAGCTGCGCGATATCTACACCCCGGGCGTGGCGCGGGTTTGCCTGGCGATCCGGGACGATCCGGTGCTGGCGCGGGAATACACCAATCTCAACAATACCGTGGCCATCGTCACCAACGGCACGGCCGTTCTGGGTCTGGGCAACATCGGTGCGGTGGCCGGGCTGCCGGTGATGGAGGGCAAGGCGGCCCTGTTCCACCAGCTCGTCGGGATCTCGGGGATCCCTATCCTGCTGGATGAATCCGATCCGCACAAGATCGTGGAGGCCGTGGCCGCCATCGCCCCGTCGTTCGGTGCGATACAGCTCGAGGACATCGCCGCTCCGGAATGCTTCTACATCGAGGAGGAGCTGGCCCGGCGTCTGGACAAGCCGGTGCTGCACGATGATCGGGACGGGACCGCGGTTGTGACGCTGGCGGCGCTGCTCAGCGCAACCCGGCGGGTCGGAGTGGAGCTGGAGGACAGCACCGTGGGCCAGATTGGACTGGGCGCGGCGGGCATCGGCATCGCTCGGCTGTTGGCCGCGTATGGCGTGGGCGACATCCTCGGCAGTGACATCAACCCGCGGGCCGTCGAGCGCCTGGAGGGGCTGGGCGGCCAGGGATCCTCGCTGCCGGCCCTGATGGCCAACAGCGACATCGTCATCGCCACGACCGGCGTCAAGGATCTCATCGAGGCGCGCATGGTGCGTCCCGGCCAGCTCATCCTCGCCCTGACCAATCCGGATCCGGAGATCGAGCCGGAGGTGGCCCTGGCTCACGGGGCGAGCTACGCGGCCGACGGCAAGAGCGTGAACAACGTGCTGGGATTTCCGGGGCTGTTTCGCGGTGCCCTGGACATCGGCGCCAGGGAGATCACGGACGCCATGCTCTTTGCCGCGGCCGAGACGCTCTCACGTCTGGCCCCTGAAGGTTCGCTGGTGCCCGATCCGCTGGAGAAGGCGGTGCATCGGGCGGTGGCGCAGGCGGTGCGCTCGGCTGTCGCGCTGTAGCGGCACGGCGAGGATTATTATGGATGCGGCTCGATCCCGTGTTGTGCGCGCGAATTCTTCCGTGATCCGGCAGCTTCCCGGGCTGCTCCTGACGGGTTGGATTGCCGGCTTCGTGGCACCGGCGGCCGCCGTCGACAATGGCCACGAGCTGCTGGACCAGTGTGCCAACGCCGTCGTCGTGCTGGAGGGCCGCGGCGGCGGGCTGTCGGCCGACGGTGCCCAGGCGGCCTCGTACTGCCTGGGCTACGTGCGCGGGGTGACGAAGATCGTGACTATCAGCCACATGCTCAAGCCGGGGGGACAGATGTTCTGCCCGCCGCCGGAGGGTATTGCCACCGATCGGGCGGTGCGGATCCTGGTGAGCTACCTGCGCCAGCACCCGGAACGCCTGCACGCGAGCAAGGTCACCCTGGCGGCGGCGGCTTTCATGCAGGCCTGGCCTTGCCCGCCCGGAGCGCGGCCGTAGCGGTAGGTTGGAGGAGGGGGCAGGGTGGAACCGGCAGAGCAGAGCGGGAATCTCGTGTGGGACGTGATAGGATATGTCCTGCCAATCGCTTGGAGCTTCGCGGCGGCAGACTTGCTCCGTTCCCGTCATTCCGCAGCGGGATATTGCAGCCCGGTTTCCTGACGCGGAACCGCGTCCCGCGCCAATTCAGCCATTCTCGATCGACCTATATGTTTCGACGCCTGCGTGGATACTTCTCTCACGATCTGTGCATCGATCTGGGTACCGCAAACACCTTGATCTATGTGCAGGGCAAGGGGATCGTCCTCAACGAGCCTTCGGTGATTGCGGTGCGCCAGAGCGATCGCCGCGGCACCGGCCGGTCGATTGCCGCGGTCGGCGAGGATGCCAAGCGCATGCTGGGCCGCACCCCCGGCGATATCCTCACCATTCGCCCGCTGAAGGACGGCGTCGTGGCCGACTTCGCGGTCACCCAGAAGATGCTGGAGCACTTCGTGCGCAAGGTGCATGCCGACCGATACGCCCGCCCCAGCCCGCGCGTGCTGATGGCGACGCCGGTGGGCGCAACCGGCGTCGAACGGCGTGCTCTGCGCGAGGCCGCCGAGGCGGCCGGTGCGCGTGCCGTCTACCTGATCGAAGAGCCCATGGCCGCCGCCATCGGTGCCGGGCTGCCGGTCAGCGAGGCGCGCGGGTCGCTGGTGGTCGACATCGGCGGGGGCACGTCGGAGGTGGCGGTCATCGCCCTGAACGGCATCGTCTACGCCGAATCGCTGCGCATCGGCGGCTATTACTTCGACGAGGCCATCGTCAACTACATACGCCGCAACCACGGTATGGCCATCGGCGAGCCCACCGCCGAGCGGATCAAGCACGCCATCGGCTCGGCCTATCCGGCCAGCGAAGTCACCGAGATGCGGGTGCACGGCTACCATCTCACCGAGGGGGCCCCGCGCAGCTTCGTGGTAAACAGCAACGAGACCCACGAGGCCTTGCAGGAGCCGCTGTCGCGCGTCGTCAGTGCGGTGCTGCGGGCCCTGGAGAAGGCACCGCCCGAGCTGGGCGCGGACGTCATCTCCCAGGGGATCGCGCTCACCGGGGGCGGCGCGCTGCTGCGTGGCCTGGACAAGCTGCTGGCCGAGGAGACCGGGATCGCGGTTCGGGTGGCCGAGGACCCGCTCACTTGCGTGGCCAGGGGCGGCGGCCAGATCGTCGAGAAGCTCGACGCCGCCCAGGGCGAGCTGCTCCTGGCGCCGTAGGTCAGCCGCCAGCGATCAGCGAGGCAGCCTCCAGCCTATACAGCCTCAGGCCTGAGGCCTGAGTGTGTAGCCCGGATGCAACGGAGTGTAATCCGGGTTGACGGCGGGCCGTGCCGTCCCGCTACTAGCGGCTAGCGCGCAGCAAGTAGCAATAGCCTTTTGCCCACAGCCCACAGCCCACAGCCTCAGGCCTGACGCCTGCGGTGCAGGCTACTCGGCGACCGGAGGAGGAGCCGGCGCCGCCGCCTCGGTAGGTTCCGCCCGGTCGCCCAGCAGCCGGCGTACCACCACGAAGAACACCGGCACGAAGAGCACACCCAGCACGGTGGCCCCGACCATACCACCCATCACCCCGGTACCGATGGCATGGCGGCTGTTGGCACCGGCCCCGGTGGATACCGCCAGGGGCAGCACGCCCAGGATGAAGGCAATGGAGGTCATGAGGATGGGCCGGAAGCGCAGCCGGCACGCCTCCATGGTGGCCTCGAGCACGCCCATGCCCCGCTGGTGCATGGTGTTGGCGAACTCGATGATCAGGATCGCGTTCTTGGCCGACAGGCCGATGACCGCAATCAGCCCCACCTTGAAGAAGACGTCGTTCTCCAGTCCCCGAGCCCAGGTGAAGGCCAGGGCACCGAGCATGCCCAGGGGCACGACGAGCATGACCGCGGCCGGAATGGACCAGCTCTCGTAGAGGGCAGCCAGGGCCAGGAACACCACCAGCAGCGAGAGCGCGAACAGGACCGGGGCCTCCTGGCCGGAAAGGATCTCCTGAAACGACGCGCCCGACCACTCGTAGCCGATGCCTTCCGGCAGGTCCTTTTGGACAATCTCCTCCATAGCCGCCATGGCCTGCCCGGAGCTATGGCCGGGGGCCGCGCCGCCGTTGATCTGGATCGCGCCGTAGCCGTTGTAGTGATCGATGGCCGGCGGCGCCATGCCCCAGCTCGGGGTGACCACGCTGCTCAACGGCACCATGTCGTCCAGGCCGCCCTTGCTGCTGGGAATGTAATAGTGGCTGAGATCTCCGGGGCGGGTGCGGTAGTCCGAGTCTGCCTCCAGCATCACTTTAAGTACTCGTCCTTTATAATTGAAATCATTGGCATATACTGGCGCTAGCATCAGCCGGATAGCGTCGTAGATGTCGGTCAGGGACAGTCCCATGGACTGGGCCTGGAGACGGTCCACGTGCAGATGCACCTCGGGCGCATCTTCGAGCTGGTTGGGGCGCACGCCGTAGAGCAGGGGCTGCTTGGCCGCCGCGCCCAGCAGGCTGTTACGCGCCTGCATCAGCTTGTCGTGGCCCAGCCCGGCGCGATCTTCCAGGCGGAAGTCGAAGCCACCGAAGCGGCCCAGGCCGCGGATGGTGGGCATGTTGACCACGAAGATCCGAGCGCCCTTGATGCTCTGCAACGCCCCGTTGGCCCACTGGATGAAGGGGCCGATCTGCTCCTGGGGCTTGGTGCGCTCCTTCCAGTCCTTGAGCCGGATGAAGCCCAGACCGACGTTCTCGCCCTGGCCCACGAAGCTGAATCCCGCCACGTCCAGCACCTTATCGACCGCCGAATTCTTCTGCACGATCAGCTCCATCTCACGCAGCACACCGGTGGTGCGCTCGATGCTGGCGCCGGGAGGTAGCTGGGCGAGCACCAGTGCATAGCCTTGATCTTCCTCCGGCAGAAAGCTGGTGGGCAGCCGGGTGAACAAGAACACCGCCAGCGCTACCAGCACCGCGAAGGCCGCCATCCAGCGCGGCGCGTGACGGATGGCGCCCGCCACCCGGCCGAGGTAGCCGCGGGTCAGCCAGGCATAGAAACCATTGAAGCCGCGCAGGAACCAGTTGGGCTCCTTATGGCTCGGCTTGAGCAGGCTGGCGCACAGCGCCGGGGTGAAGCTCAGCGCCATCAGGGCGGAGATCGCCATCGAGATGGCGATGGTCAGGGCGAACTGGCGGTAGATCGCCCCGACGCTGCCGCCCACCAGGGCCATGGGGATGAACACCGCGGCCAGCACCGTGGTCATGGCGATGACCGCGCCGGTGATCTGGTCCATGGCCTTGCGCGCGGCCTCCTTCGGCGGCAGGCCCTCCTCGGTCATGATGCGCTCCACGTTCTCCACCACCACGATGGCGTCGTCC
>CAYWTP010000077.1:0-13614 GCA_964461215.1 uncultured Ectothiorhodospiraceae bacterium
CCGCATGGGCTGCCGGTACGGGTCCTCGCCGGTGATGCGCTCGTACATGTCGAACAGGTTGCCGTAGCGCTGCCGGATGACGCTCCTGCCCAGGCGCGCCATGGCCCCCGAGAAGTCCAGATAGACCCCGTGACCGGTTGGACCCACGCCGTGGCCGGCATCGCACACCTCCTTGGCCGCGCGCGAGGCGATGTCCCGCGGCGAGAGATTGCCGAAAGCCGGATACTTACGCTCGAGGTAATAGTCGCGCTCACTCTCGGGAATGCTCGCCGGACCGCGAGTGTCGCCCTCCTTCAGCGGTACCCAGATGCGACCGTCGTTGCGCAGCGATTCGGACATCAGGGTGAGCTTGGACTGGTGCTCACCGCTTACCGGTATGCAGGTGGGGTGGATCTGAGTGAAGCAGGGATTGGCGAGCAGGGCGCCACGCTTGTAGGCCCGGTAGCTCGCGGTGACGTTGCAGGCCAGAGCATTGGTGGACAGGTAGTAGACGTTGCTGTAACCGCCCGTGGCCAGCACCACTGCGTCGCCGGCGTGGCGCGTCAGGCGCCCGCTGACCAGATCGCGGGTGATGATGCCGCGGGCGCGGCCGTCGATAACCACCAGGTCCAGCATCTCGGTGCGTGGGTGCAGGCGCACGGTTCCCGCGCCGAGCTGCCGGCTCAGGGCGCCGTAGCAGCCCAGCAGGAGCTGTTGTCCTGTCTGGCCCCGCGCATAGAAGGTGCGCGAGACCTGGGCGCCTCCGAAGGAGCGGTTGTCCAGATAGCCGCCGTACTCGCGGGCGAAGGGCACGCCCTGCGCCACGCAGTGATCGATGATGTGGTTGCTGATGTGCGCCAGGCGGTGAACGTTGGCCTCGCGCGAGCGGTAGTCCCCGCCCTTGACGGTGTCCCGGAACAGGCGGTCGACGCTGTCGCCGTCGTTGCGATAGTTCTTGGCGGCGTTGATGCCGCCCTGGGCCGCCACCGAGTGCGCCCGGCGAGGGCTGTCGTGGAAGGTGAAGCACTCCACCTCGTAGCCGAGCTCGGCCAGCGTGGCGGCGGCCGAGGCGCCGGCCAGCCCGGTGCCTACCACCAGCACGCGGTACTTGCGCTTGTTGGTCGGGCTGATGAGCTTCATCTGGGCCCGGTGGCGGTGCCACTTCTGCTCCAGCGGGCCGCCGGGAACCTGCGGGTCCAGCCGACCACTCACGGCGATGCTCCTGCGGGTAGTCCCACCACCCCCAGCAGGACCGAGAGCGGCACCGAAATGAAGCCGGCTACCAGCAGCACGGTCAACGTGGGCGCAAAGACACGGATGAAGGTCTGGTAGCTCTCGTGATTGAAACCCAGAGTCTGGAGCAGGCTGAGGATGGCGTGATTGAGGTGAAAGCCCAGCAGCAGCAGAGCGGCCACGTAGGTGCCGGCGATCCAGGGCTGGCGGAAGCTTTCCACCACCCGGGCATAGACGTCGGGCCGGCCGCTGGCGTCCATCAGGGTGGAGTGGGCGGGGTCCACGACACCCGCCGTCAGATGGAGCAGGTGATAGATGAGGAAGGCCAGCACCAGCAGCCCGGTCCAGATCATAATGCGCGGGGCGATGCCCACCTGCACCGTCGTGTTGCATTCGTAGCGCCTGGGTCTGCCCGCCCGGTTCTCCAGGGCCAAACGCGCTCCGGTGACCACGTGGCCGCCGAAAAACGTCAGCATGGCGATCCGGAACACCCACAGCAGCGGATGGCCCTGAAGCCAGGCCGCATAGTCGTTCAGCGCCTGCTGGCCCTGGAACACCTTCATGTTTCCCAGCATGTGGCCCAGGAGGAAGATCACCAGCAGCAGGCCCGAGACGGCCATGACCAGCTTGCTGCCGATGGAGGTCCGGAACAGCCGGATCAGACGGAACATGGGCTTCTTGTTCTCCGCGGGCGACACGCGTACAGCGGGTGAGCGCTTGGCACAGCTACGCCCGGCTTATTAAACCACATGTGCCCGGACCGGGCATGCACGAAGGGTCGGGAGAGCGGGATGCGGTGGTCCGATGGCGGTTTGCTGCGGCGAGCCGCTTACCCGTAGGAGCGAGCTTGCTCGCGAACAACCTGGCGCATGTGAAATTCGCGAGCAAGCTCGCTCCTACGGGCGGTTAGGCCCGAGGAAGGCGCGATGGGCGGTGCGCGCCGGGGAGCGGGGAGGCGTCGGACCGCCCCCCGGCGCTCCACGTCGTGCACCTCCGGACGGGATTCGCCGTATCATAAGCGCCTGCCACCGATGGGCCTGGTTTGACGGCCCGGGCCGTCCGTCTCCAGCGCGGGGACGCTCAACTATAGGGGATCATGCCATGTCCGAGGTACGCCACAACCCATCCCGTGACCTCCCGCGAGGAATCGATCTGCTTCGCGATCCGGCACTCAACAAGGGCTCTGCCTTCACCGAAGCCGAGCGAGACACTCTGGGGCTGCGGGGTCTGCTGCCACCCTATGTCACGACCATCGAGCAGCAGGTGGAGCAGGTGTTGGAGACGTTCCGCAGGCGGGCGACGCCGCTTGAGCAGTACATGGATATGGTGGCCCTTCAGGCCCGTAACGAGACCTTGTATTACCGGGTGCTCGCCGAGCACCCGGACGAGCTGTTCCCGATCGTCTATACGCCGACGGTGGGCGAGGCCTGCCAGAAGCTCGGTCATCTGCCGCAGCGCCCGCGCGGCGTGTTCATCACCCCCGAAGACCGCGGCCGCGTAGCCGAGGTGCTGCGCAACTGGCCCGCCGACGACGTGCGGGTCATCGTGGTCACCGACGGTGAGCGGATTCTGGGGCTGGGCGACCAGGGCGCCAACGGGATGGGGATCCCGGTGGGCAAGCTGGCTTTGTACACGGCTTGTGCCGGCGTGAATCCCGGTCAGTGTCTGCCGGTGGTCCTGGACGCCGGCACCGACAACCGGCTGCTGCTGGACGACCCGCTCTACGTGGGCCGCAAGGCCCCACGACTTCGGGGCCGGGATTACGACACGCTTGTCGACGAGTTCATACACGCCGCAGTGGAGATCTTCCCCAAGGTGCTGGTGCAGTTCGAGGACTTCGGCAACGCCAACGCCTTTCGCCTGCTGGAGCGCTATCGCGACAGGGTGTGCACGTTCAACGACGACATTCAGGGCACTGGGGCCGTGGTGCTGGCGGGCCTGTATGCGGCACCGCGGATTGCCGGCGGCACGTTCGCCGAGCAGACCTTCTTGTTCCTGGGTGCCGGGGAGGCGGGTATCGGGATCGCCGAGATGATTGTCGGGGCCTTGCTGGAGGAGGGGCTGTCCGAGGACGAGGCCCGGCGCCGCTGCTGGTTCGTGGACTCCAAGGGGATGGTGGTCGCCGGCCGCACGGATCTGCCCGAGCACAAGCGGCGTTTCGCCCACGAGCATCCGCCGGCTGCCGATTTCCTGGCTGCCGTGGAGGCCCTCAAGCCCACCACCATCATCGGCGCATCCGGTCAGACCGGTGCCTTCACCAGGCCGGTGCTGGAGGCCATGGCCCGGATCAACCAGAGGCCCGTCGTCATGGCCTTGTCCAACCCTACCTCCAAGGCCGAATGTACCGCCGAGCAGGCCTACGAGTGGACGGAAGGCCGTGCCGTCTTCGCCAGCGGCAGTCCGTTCGCCCCCGTGACCTGGCAGGGCCGGACGTTCGTTCCCGGCCAGGGGAACAATGCCTACATCTTCCCTGCGGTCGGGCTGGGCGTCATCGCCTCCGAGGCCCGCCGGGTCACGGATCAGATGTTTGCCGCCGCCGCCAAGGCCCTGGCGGCCCGGGTCGAGGAATCCGACCTGGCTCTGGGCCGGATCTATCCGCCGCTGACCAAGATTAAGGAGGTCTCGGCCTACATTGCGGCTGCGGTTTGTGAGGTGGCTTACTCGAAGGGCCTCACCGCCAAGGCCCGGCCGGACGACGTGCTGTCCGACGTGAGGGCGCGGATGTATGTGCCGGAGTACCGCACATATGTCTGAGGGGTGCGGCCTCGACAATACTCCACAAAGGCACAAAGGGCACGAAGTCCACACAACTTGGATCCTCCTTTGTGCTTTTGTGATTGGTCGCGGGGTGTGAGGGCCGAGGCGCGAAGGGTGAGCCGCACGCGGCGGAATGGGTTACGTGGCGAATACGTTCTTATGGAAAAGTGCCGGATAATGGAGTATCATTTTTGCCAATAAAGTTGCGTGGACGCAACAAGCGCCGTGTCCCGTCCGTCATGGGTTGGCGCTCCACTGCACGGATCGTCCAAGGCGCCATGAAAGGCTGTAGCGGGATTTTTCGAGGGGGGGCTGGACCCATGTTCATGAGGAGCAGTTGTGGTGTGGCAGCCGTCTTCCTGGGACTGATGGTTGCCTTTGGGGCGTCGGCCGACGAGGTTCTGGACAAGGCCAAGGCGCTGCTCGACGGCGGGCAGGGGCGCCAAGCTTATGCGCTGCTCTCGCCGATGGAAGACAAGCGTGCCGGGGAGCCCGATTACGATTTCCTGCTCGGGCTGAGCGCGCTGGAGGCGGGCAAGCCGGGGATGGCGGTGTTTGCCCTGGAGCGCGTCCTGGCGGTGCAGCCTGACAATGCGCGGGCGCGGGCCGAGATCGGCCGAGCCTATTTCCTGCTGCGCGACGACAAGCTTGCCCGTCAGGAGTTCGAGCAGGTGAAGCGGGAGCGTGTGCCGGCGCCGGTCGAGAAGGCCGTCGACAAATACCTGGAGGCCATCGGCCTGCGCTTCGAGCGCGGCCGTACGACCTGGAGATTCTATGTCGAGGGCGGTGGCGGCGTGGACGACAACGTCAATGCCGCGACCAGCGATACTCAGTTCGTCAGCCAGTTTCCGCTGCCCGGGACCCAGATCCCGCTGGCCGCCGCCAACCGCTCGACTTCCGCCTCCTTCGTCAACGCTGCGGGTGGGGCGGCGGTAACCTACAGCGAGACGCCGAACCTCTATCTGTTTCTCGCCGCCGACGTCAACCGCCGGGAGAACGTTTCCAAGGCCTTCGACACCGGATCCGTCGACGCCAGGGGCGGCGTGCGTTACCTCAGCGGCTCCAACGCCTTCATGGCCACCGCCTTCGGTCAGAAGTATGATTTAGACGGCGATGTGTTTCGCGACATGGGCGGCGTTGGGCTGCAGGTCGAGCACACCGTCGACGAGGCCAACCAGGTGTCGGGTTTCATGCGGTACGCCAACATGCGTTATCCCACGGCGCGGGTGCGCGACGTCGGAGAGTGGATCTACGGCGGCTCGTGGGCGCACGCCTTCGGCGGCAAGGGCTCACCGCTGCTGTTCGCCTCTGCGTATCACGGCATCGACGAGAACCGCCGCACCGGGGCGACCTACTACGCGCGGGGATTCAACGGCGTGCGCGTGTCCGGGCAGTACAGCCCCGACCGAACCGTGGATTTCATCGTGAGCGCGGGCGTGCAGAGCAGCTACTACCGTGGCGTGGACCCGGTGGTGGGCGATGCGCGCGAGGATCACTTCTACGATCTCACCGCCGGCTTCAACTACAAGCTGGCGAAGAGCTGGACCCTCAGGCCGCGCTTCCAGATGACCCGCAACGACTCCAACAATCCGCTCGACGACTACAATCGGCATCAGCTATCGATTAGCGCGCGCTACGACTTCTGAGTCAGGAGGCAGGTCATGAGACAGGCGATCAACATCTCTTCCGGTTCCTGGCTGGTGCTGCTGCTGGTGGTGCTGCTCAGCCCGTCGGCGGCCTGGGCGAGCGCCCGCGCGGCCAGCGTCACCTTCAGCTACGGCAAAGTCGCGGTAAAGGCGGCCGACGGAACGCGCCGCGGCATCGCGCGCGGCGACACCGTCTACTCCGGCGAGACCGTGATTACCGAGGCCGGCCGCGCGCAGCTACGCTTCACCGACGGCGCCTTCGTCTCCCTGGTGCCGAACACCGAGTTCGCCATCGAGAACTACCGCTTCGAAGGGCGCCAGGACGGCAGCGAACGCAGCTTCTTCAGCCTGCTCAGGGGCGGCCTGCGCACCCTCACCGGCCTGATCGGACACCGCAATCGGGACTCCTACCGCCTGCGCACCCCGGTGGCTACCATCGGCATCCGTGGCACCCTGTTCTCCGCGGCCATCGACAGTCTCGGCCGGCTGCTTGTCAGCGTCGGCTACGACCCAGAGAGGATCTCGGCGGTATTGATCGAGAACGGCGCCGGATCCCTGCTGGTGCAGGAGGGACAGAATGCGGTGGTGGACAGCTCGGACTCGCCCCCGCAGTACACCACCGAGCAGGGGAGTATCGGGCCCGAGGGGCCTTCCGGCACCATCGTCGAGCAGCCGGTGGTCAACCAGGGTGATGCCGAGGCCGGGCAGGGCGCGGGCGTGGTGGTGCTGCGAAATCTGGTGGCGGACTCCATCAGCAGCGAGCCGTTCCCGGTGAATTACGCTTTCGCGACCAATGTGGGAGCCATCGGTGCCATCTACAACCCCGGCGCCAGCGTGGGGATGACGCTCGGCGCGGTGACCTCCAGCATCAGCGCCAGTGAGCTGGCCACCATCGACCTGGAGGCGATGCTGGAGACCACGGATCCGGAGGCGCTGGCCGAAGTGGTACGGCTGGTGGCGGGGGTGGCGGATCCCATGAGCGGCGATCCGAATTTCCTGACTGATCTCGCGCAGTTCCTTGCTCACCCGGCGACGATTGCGGGTGCGGGGAGCAACGACAGTGTGTTCTGGGGCGCCTGGACCAATGGCCGCATCCTCTACATCGACGACAGCGACGGCTACAACTCGTATGTCGACGAGTATACCGGCAACGAAGGCGAGGCTTGGGTCTACGGCCCCGTGGCGGACAACCCGCCCATGGGGCAGGCGGTGACGGCGCGCTACGTGATCGACGGCGGCTCGCCTTCGTACTCCTACGGCGGCCTGAGTGCTCCGGGTGCGGGCGTGCGTCCCGGGGGTACGCTGGACGTGGACTTCGGCAACTACGCGGTGGAGGCCAACTTCAGCGTCGATCACCACGGTCTGTACACGGCGCAGGTGATGGGCGACTTGAACTCCAACGGCACATTCAGCTCGCTGAATAGCAGCTACTCATCGAGCTGCACCCCGAATTGCTCGGCTGACGTAGACGGCTTCCTGTCCGGGCACGGCTCGCCCCCGCCGGGGGCAGGCATGTGGTACCAGATCGTGGCGCCTGGCGATGACATCGAAGGCGTAGCCGGCCTGCATTACACCGGCCCGGCGCCCGGCCGTATCGGAAGTCCGCCGTAGCGCTCCGCGGGTCCCGGCTACACGGACTCCAGATAGCCGATCATGCGCCGGCGCAGGGCGGCGTCGGGCAGGCGTCCGAAGCCTGCGCCCATGTTGTCGGCCATGTGCTCCAGCTTGGAGGTCGCAGGGATCGCGCAGGTTACCGCGGGGTGGGACACGGCGAACTTCAGAAAGAGCTGCGCCCAGCTCGTGCAGCCGATGTCGCCGGCCCAATCCGGCAGTGGCCTGCCCTTGACGGCTTGGAAGAGGCGGCCGCGCTGGAACGGGCGGTTGACCAGCACGCCCATGCCGCGCTCGGCGGCGATGGGCAGGAGGCGCTTCTCGACCTCGCGGTTACCGAGATTGTAGCTGAGCTGCACGAAGTCGAACGGCTCGCGCTTGAGGATGGACTCCAGCGCATCGTGGAAACGGCCGTGTGAAGTGGTGATGCCGATGTAGCGGATCCGCCCGGCCGCCTTCCAATCCTTGAGGGTTTCCAGGTGTACCCGCCAGTCCCGCAGATTGTGGATCTGCATCAGATCGAACGCCTTCACGCCCATGCGCCGCATGGACTCCTGCATCTGCCGGATCCCGGCCTGCCTGCCATCGGTCCACACCTTGGTGGCGGCAAACAGCGAACTCTTGTTCGTGACCTGTCTGAGCAGGTCGCCGGTGACCTGCTCTGCGCTGCCGTACATGGGGGAGGAATCGATGACCGCACCACCGCCATCGAAGAAGGCCTGAAGCACCTGGCGCAGGCCCTCCCGCCGCTGCGCATCGTCGCCGACGTCGAAGGTCCTGGACGTCCCCATGCCGATGACCGGCAGGCGCTCCCCCGTGGCGGGGATCGCCTTGGCGATGGGGGAGGCTCCCGCTGCCGTCAGCCGCATCGGGTACAGGGTCAGGCTCAGACCGAGGCCGGCCAGCGAGCGCAGAAAGGTGCGCCGGTGGGTGCCAGGGCGGTATCTGCTCATGTCTTATCCCTCCCGGAGGGTATGCTGGTGAGTGTTTGACCGCGGGCGCCGGCGATTTTCTCCTCGCTTTGCCCGAGCCGGAAGGCGACCCACGCCCAGAGTGCAGCCAGGGGTATGGCCAGGAAGGCGATCTGGCTCAGGCCGAGTCCCAGAGCCTTGAGTCCCGCGTACGCCCATGCGCTGAGCGCATCGCCGCCGCGGTACACCACGGTATCGATCACGTTCTTTGCCTTGTACTTCTCCTCCCGTCCCAGCACGACGAACAGCATCTCCCGGGCCGGGCGCATGAGCGCGTAGTTGCCCGCCCGGCGCGCCACCTGCACGGCCACCAGCACCGCCAGCACGGGCGCCAGCCCGAGGACGAGGAAGCCTGCGCCCAGCAGCAGCGGTACCAGCGCCAGGGTCCAGCGCAGCCCCAGCAATCTTACGACCCTGCCCGTCAGAAAGACCTGAATGGCCAGGGTCAGGGTGTTCACGGCCAGATCCATGCCGGCAAACAGCGCCGTGCGCAGGCCGGGGTCGTCGAATGCGTCACGCACGATCTGCGCCTGCTGGAAATACAGGAACGTGGACAGCGTGGTGAAGAGCAGCATCAGCAGGCAGATCCCCAGCAGGTACGGTGAGCGCAGGACCAGGCTGATTCCGGCCAGGAGGCCGCCGCCGAGCGGACGCTCGGCAACACCCGCCTCAGCCGCGGGCCGAGCCCCGTCGCGCGAGAGGTGCCAGGCGTTCAAGCGGTGAACGGCCAGCACCGCCCCGCCCAGCAGCAGCGCGGACAGCGGCAGCAGGTTAGCGGGGCCCAGGTGGGGCACCAGCAGGGTGGTCAGCGCGGGCCCGGCGAGTGCGCCGAGAGTCCCGCCCGCCGCGATGAGCCCGAACAATCGCTTGACCTGGGCCTCGTCGTAGATGTCGTTCATGAAGCTCCAGAACACCGACACCACGAACAAGTTGAATACGCTCGCCCAGATGAAGAAGGCCCGTGCCACATAGGCATGGGTGAGGCCGGAGCGGAACAGCGCGTAGAACACCAGCAGACAGGCGATGAAGAACAAGTAGGTATAGGGCAGGAACCGCCGGCGCGGAAAGCGGGAGCTGATCCACCCGAACACAGGCACCGCGGCCAGCATCACCAGGAAGGTTCCGGTGAACAGCCAGTGCAGCTTGTCGACGCCGCCGGCGATCCCCATCTCGTCACGCATGGGTCGCACGATGTAGTAAGCGCACAGCAGGGCAAAGAAGTAGCTTACCGACCAGAACACCGGGCGGCCTTCGCCGGGCTCCAGGCGCACCGACCATCGTACCCGGCCCACCCAGCGCCTGTTCGGGCTTGGACTCGGGGTTGTCGGGGAGGACTGCAAGCGAGTCACCTAGCCTGCATAGTACAGCAGACGGACAAGGAACTGGCTCACCCAGGGTATGTAAGTAATCACAAACAAAGCGGCAACGAGGCCCAGCATCCAACCGGCGGCCTCCTTGGGGACGTGCTTCAGGTGCACACCGAGGATGCCGGCGGCTTTCTTCGCGTCGGCTCAGTACGGCATGCCCATGCTGCGGTAGAACTCCTGCCTCAGGTGCCTGCGGATGTCGGCAATGCTTGGACCTGGAGGGCTACTCAGGTCGTAGCGCTCTGCATAGCCTCCGTAAGGCCCCCCGCCTGGAGTGCTCCATGGGCCGCCCCACCAGGCGCCGGCCGCCTCTATAGGCAGCATCGTTACCAACCCCACGATCGCTGCCGCCAGCAGTGCTTTGAGAATCTTCATGGCACACCTCCGGATCTGCGGCGAAGACATCCCCCACGACGCTTTTCATCACCCCTAAGCATAATACCTTCGGCGCAAGGTGGAGTTGAGGCAGGTCCACACAGGCGTGAGGTGTGACTGCCGGCGGTGCCCGCCAAGACCGAAGATTGGCCACGGAACCCACCGCGGCTCTGATAGCGGGCGGCTGAACGAGACGCTTGATGCTTCACACCTACGCGAAGGGGTTGCGCCCGCAGCGCAAATCTGCCATGTTGAGAACGTATGAATACCTTCCGCAGCCCGTTCGTCCTGGATCTCGTACTCGCCGGCAGCCTGCCGGCGGGGCTGCTGCGCCTGGCGCGCTAACACTTCCCCCTTCCACAATCCGTTTTCCCCGCCGCCGTAGGGCGGCCAGCAGTGATCCAGGACAGAAGATGAGCTTCAGTGCAGTTCGGTTAAGGTGCTTCCCCTCCGGGGCGACCGGAGCAAGCGGGTTACATCTCCATCTCTCCGCGCTGCGACTGCGCAGCGGTTGCCGGGCCATGAACCCGTGGCAGCCCGGCAGCCTCTTCGCCACACCCTCAAACCGTGTGTGTACAGAGCAGCTCAGGAGAGAACATCGATGCAAACGCAACCCGACCGCAAGTACAGCCGTTTCCAGGCGCCACGATTCTCCGAACGCACCTGGCCGGAGCAGGTAGTCCGGCAGGCACCCGCCTGGCTTTCCACCGATCTGCGTGATGGCAACCAGGCGCTCATGGAGCCCATGGACGTGGGTCGCAAGCTGCGCCTGTGGGACATGCTCGTGCGGGTGGGCTTCAAGGAAATCGAGGTCGGCTTTCCGTCCGCGTCACAGATCGAGTTCGACTTCGTGCGCCGGCTGATCGAAGAGGAGCGCATCCCGGGAGACGTGAGGATACAGGCGCTGACTCAGGCCCGGGAGGAGCTTATCGCCCGGACCTTCGAGGCTCTGCGCGGTGCCGGACAGGCGTGTGTGCACGTCTATACGGCGACGGCCCCCGTCTTCCGGCGGGTCGTCTTCCGCAAGTCGCGCGAGGAGGTCATGACGATGGCGGTGAGTGCCATGGCCGGAATGAAGGCCATGGCCGAGGCACGGCCGGAAACCGACTGGCGCTTCGAGTACAGCCCGGAGACGTTCTCCGCCACTGAGCCCGACTATGCCCGGGAGATCTGCGACGCCGTCTCGCAGACCGCGGCGCCCACTCCCCAGCGCAAGCTGATCATCAACCTGCCGGCCACCGTGGAGATGGCTACGCCCAATGTTTTTGCCGACCAGGTGGAGTGGATGCACCGCAACCTGGCACGGCGCGAGTCCATCGTCCTGAGCGTGCATCCCCACAACGACCGCGGCACCGCCGTGGCAGCGGCCGAGCTGGCCCTCATGGCCGGCGCCGAGCGGGTGGAAGGCTGCTTGTTCGGCAACGGCGAGCGCACCGGCAACGTCTGCCTGGTGACGATGGCGATGAACTTGTTTTCCCAGGGCGTCCAGCCGGGCCTGGATCTTTCGGACATCGACGCCGTGCGCCGGTGCGCCGAGGATTGCACCCGATTGCCCGTGCACCCGCGCCACCCCTATGCGGGCGAGCTGGTTTACACGGCGTTCTCGGGATCACATCAGGACGCCATCCGCAAAGGACTCCTGGCCCAGGCTCCGGAAGGCGCCTGGGAGGTACCTTATCTACCGGTGGACCCGGCCGACGTGGGCCGCAGTTACCAGGCGGTGATCCGGGTGAACAGCCAGTCCGGCAAGGGCGGGATTGCCTACCTCCTGGAACGTGAGTATGGGCTCGATCTGCCCCGCCGGTTTCAGATTGACCTGCGCGAGGCGGTGCAGGCAGTGGCCGACGCTAGCGGCAAGGAACTGGGTGCCGCGGAGATCTACGGGGTTCTGCGCCGAGAGTATCTGGAGCCTGCGGGTCCCCACCGCTACCTGGCCCATCAGCTGGAGGAGGACACCAGCGCCTCGGACCGGGTGCGCATGGTGGTGGAGATGGATCACGGCGGGGTCCGGCGCACCGTTCACGGCCAGGGCAACGGTCCCATCGACGCCTTCATCAGGGCGCTGGGTGCCGGGGTGACGGTGCGCGACTACCACGAGCATGCCGTCAGCGAGGGGGCCGGAGCCGCTGCCGTAGCCTACGTTGAGCTTCGCGACGCGACGGGCCGGGGGGTCTGGGGTATGGGGATGGATACCAACATCGTTACGGCCTCCTTAAGGGCCATCATCAGTGCTCTGAACCGTCGCGACGCCCAGGCGGCGGTCGTGGACCGAATCGGGGTGGCCTGAGCCGGGAGGCGAGGCGTCCGGTGGGTTGGGTGCCCCCCGGACGCCGCGCACCGAAGAAAGAAAGAAAACCCCGCACAGAGGCGGGGTGGATGGCCAAGCTAGGGAGGAGGGGTTGTGGCCACAAGAAGACGCTACAAGAAGCCTACACAAAAAACCTTAACTGAAACTTAACGGGCCAGCCGGCGATCCGCTTGCGGCTGGGGCTTTCCCCGCCGGTGAGCGGGTCGGTATGTTCTGCCGATAGACCGCGCCCAGGGCCATGGGTTCCCCACGTCCGGTATCGGGGCAAAAAAGAACCCCGCGAGTGCGGGGTCAAGTGTGTCCCACCACAGGAGGAGACGTACGCCAGAGTACGAGCACAAGCCGTGCCAAGGATTGAAATCCACGCAACGCATTGAGATGCAAAGGCTTGTTTTGGGCGCGCTGATGGCGTTCGGGATCGGTGCGGCCCCATTGGACGGCGTCTCTGGGGCCCCTTGCCCCGTTGCAGTGCACTGACGCGGTGGTGCCGTGATCTCCACGCTGGCGGCAGGCCTGCCGGGGAGTGTGACGCGCTTCTCAGGCCTGCTCCGGCAGCCGCGAGCCGACCACCCGGCAGTCGGCCAAGTGTCGCCTGCGGTGGCTGATGAGCGCTTCGAAGGCCGTCAGCAGCTCCAGCCTTAGGGTTGTGGGGCCGGTTAGGGCCAGCTCCGCGATCCGGGACTCGAAATAGGCAATCTCCTCCTGGAGCTCCCGGATGTCCGGGCGGTACTCAGAATAGGGGGAGCTACACATTTCACCCGCTCTCCTTGCCGTGCTCCGAGTCCACCCCGGTCCAGTCTTCATACTCTATCCAAGCCTCCGGCCGGCCGTCTCGCAGGGCCCGGAGCAGCGCGCGCCGGTGCTTGGCGAGCGTCCTGTAGACGAGCAGCATGCTGCGGGCGTGCCGGGTATGCAAGTGCTCCAGGTCGGCCGCCTTGCGATCGTAGCTCGCGGCCTCCCGGATCAGCCGTTGCTCGCTGATGCCGCAATAAGGACCGTGGATTGTCGAAGAGTGGCGCTCCATGGGGAACCCCGGCGCGTGGATAAAGGCGACGTCCCTGTCAAAGGTGCTCCTTCATACTGCTAGTCAAAGTCTACGGATCGCGAGCGGAAGGGGGAATGGGAGATCCCTGACACTCTTGTAGGCGAACGTTGACACCTCGGCAAAGGTGGGAGGATCACGGCGTATCGTTGCCCGGGTGGATGGTCTTGGTGCCGCCCGTCTACGAGGTAGCTCCCGTAGTGTGGGCTGGGCCGCCATGGGCTATCCTAGGGGCCACCGCGTTTCACCAAGACCAACAACGAGTAGAGGGGGAGCCTTCCATGCCCGGTTCCAGTTTCAGCGTTGTAGTGCGTCCGATTCTCCC
>CAYWTP010000078.1:0-13554 GCA_964461215.1 uncultured Ectothiorhodospiraceae bacterium
TGGTGCGCCAGGATAAGCCTGGCCATTCTAGCGACCTGAGAGGAGGTTGCCATGTAAATTGCTGGTTAGACATGTAGCTGCGGCCTGTCGTGCGGAGGTAACGAGGCACGGGGAGCGAGGCCGGTCGGGAAGAAGGAGTCCAGGCGAACGAGGGTGCACCGGGTGTGGATGGCGTGAGCATCAAGGACGTAGCCTGCGCACCCGCCGGCGTGGCCGGGTTTCTCAAGGACCTACACGAAACCCTCAAGGCCAAACGCTGCCGGCCGCGGCACTCGGCGCTGGATGCGCTGCAAGCCATCAAACGCGGTCTGGAGGGATGGACAAACGCTTTCATGTACGAGCGCGACCACTTTGGGCGTGCGAAGCGGTTTCTCAACATGGTCCCCAGCGCCAGGGCGTGTGCTCGGGAGCGTGCGCGTATCCGGGAGCTGGTCCACGCCGGGCGGAGCTTTGTGCCGATTACGCGGTTGATTGAGGAGGTCAACCTCCAGCTCAGCGGCTGGGCGGCCTACTTCAACAAGGGCCGCAGTCGGCCGGCGTTCCGGCACATGAACTGGTTTGTCCTCCAGCGTATGGTGCGGCACCTCAAACGCCGGAGTCAGCGCCCCTACCATCCACCGGCGGGGACGTCATGGTATCAGCACCTCCACCAGCAACTCGGCCTGGTGCAGCTATGACCGCGCAGCTCCCTTGCGACAGCGATGCTGTGAAGGCAATAGGAGAGCGCAGTGCGGGAAATCTGCATGCTGCGTTTGACGAGGGGGGCCAGGGGTCACCCTGGCCTCTACGCTACTGTCCGGCGTGGCTCGGTCCTCGCTCGCAGCGCTCTCCGCCGGATGCCTTCAGGGCGACGGGTTTCCGCCCTGGGCGCGCTCCACATAGTCCTTCGCTTCCTTCAACCCCAAGCCGGTATGCTCGCGCACGAGCCGGATCGCCTCGATCTTCCTGCGCTGCGAAAGCAGACTCTGCACCTCGGCATGCACCTCGGTCCGAAGCTGGACGGTCGTGGCCGGCGCGGCGGTTCGGTCGGTGCTACGGAAGCCTGCGGCCTGATCCCGCCGGCGGGCTCGACGCTCTTGCCGGCGGCTTACCACCACCACGGCGACGAGCCCGACCATCACCGCGGCAAAGATGAAAGGACTCACCCGCCTTCCTCTTGCATTGGATAGTTTGAACTATAGTCGAAGAGGGGCTCCCTACAAGGCCCACCCCTAGTCCTCTCCCGCCCGTTGAGGATTTTGTGGGCTGCGTCGCAACGGATTCAGCTCGGTCGCGGAACAATTGGGCGACGCGGTCGATCTAATACATGAAGTGTGCGAGCTAACGAACACTGGAGGCTCCAACATGGGGGCGGGGATCAGCGGTAGGAGGAGCCATGGGAAATTCCACACCCGATAAGGACCTCGAGTCTCGCTTCATCCAGTCCTTGAAGAGCTTCACCCAGCAGCACCGGGCAAAGCGCTGGGAAGGCACTTTCGCGCAATATCTGGAGGAAACTGTCGACAAGGCTCCGCGCCTGGCCGCCCGCAGCAGCCATGACTACATCTGGGACATGCTGCGCTGGTATGCTAACCGCGAGCAGTCGGGAGAGGACAAGGCCAGCCCTTATGCGCTCTTCACCCACGAGCTGTTTGGCATCGACAGGGCGCTGGAGCGGGTGGTCGAGTACTTCAAGGCCGCCAGCAGTGGCTCAGAGGTGGGCAGGCGCCTGCTGCTGCTCCTGGGGCCCCCTTCCGGCGGAAAATCCAGCCTGGTCATTCTGCTCAAGCGCGGGCTGGAAGAGTACAGCCACACCGACGATGGCGCCCTGTATGGCTTGAAGGGGTCGCCCATTCACGAATCCCCCCTGCTGCTGGTTCCCCACAGCCTGCGCTCCAGCTTTCGCGAGACCTACGGAGTGGACATCAAGGGTGACTTGTCGCCCCACAGCCAGGCGCGCCTGGAGGACGAGTTTGACGGTGACTTCATGAGTTTCCCGGTGGAGCGGATCTTCATCGCCGAGGCCGAGCGCTCCGGGGTGGGCACTTACGCTCCCCATGATCCCACGACGGCCGACATCGCCGATCTGGTCGGATCCGTGGACCTGTCCAAGGTTGCCAAGTACGGGGACGAGGGCGATCCGCGGGCCTGGTCGTGGTCCGGCGCGGTGTACGCCGCCAATCGCGGCCTGCTGGAGATGATTGAGATCCTGAAGGTGAAGCGGGAATTTCTCTACTTGCTGCTCACGCTGACCCAGGAGAAGAATGTCAAGGTCGCCCGGTTTCCGTTGATCTACCTCGACCAGACCATTCTCGCTCACACCAACCTGGCGGAGTTTCGCAAGTTTCTTCAGGAAAAGGAAAATGAGGCGCTGCTCGACCGGATGGTCATCATTCAGGTCCCCTATGCACTGTCCTACCTGGACGAGGCCCGCATTTACGACAAGCTGATCTCCAAGGCCGCCGCATTTCGCGATGTCCATCTGGATCCCCATGCGCTGCATACCGCAGCCGTGTTTGCGATCCTGACCCGGCTGCACAAGCCCGAGCGGGCGGATCTGGATCTGACGAAGAAGCTCAGGCTGTACGCAGGCGAGGACGTGGAGGGGATCCCGGCAGCCGAGGTGGAGAGGGTCAGGGCCGAGTCTCCGGAAGAAGGGCTGTCGGGGGTTAGCCCCCGTTTCGTGCTCAACGCGCTGTCCAGCGCCATCACCCGCAGCGAGGTGGCCAGCCTGACCAGCATGGAGGTGCTGCTGGCGATCAAGGACGCAATCGAATCCGACGCACGCATGGATCCCAAGCAGAAGCGCCAGTGGGTGGATTTCCTCGTGACCTCCCGCAAGGACTTCTA
Source organism: uncultured Ectothiorhodospiraceae bacterium (assembly GCA_964461215.1). Lineage (GTDB taxonomy): Bacteria > Pseudomonadota > Gammaproteobacteria > JAABTG01 > JAABTG01 > CAYWTP01. The sequence continues at coordinate 2,830 of CAYWTP010000078.1, forward strand.
CAATCGCTGGGTGAAGGAGGACGTGCACAAGGCCTTGTTTGCCTCCTTCGAGACCGAGGCGCAGCAGCTTCTGGACAAGTACCTGGACGAGGTGGAGGCGGCTCTGGATCAGCGCGAGGTCGCCGACCCCATCACCGGCGAGTCCCGCCCGCCCGACGAGCGCTTCCTGCGCTCGGTGGAGGAGAAGGTGCGGATTTCGGAATCGGGCAAGGCCTCTTTCCGCCAGGAGGTGGTGCGCAAGGCCATGATTGCCTTCAAGAGCGGCTCCAAGTTCACCCTGGACAGCCACGCTCGCCTGCACGAGGCCATTGAGCAATACCTGTTCGAGGAGCGCCGCGACGTGCTGCGGCTGGTGGCTTCCTCCGCCCGTCCCGACGAGGAGACGGCGCAGAAGATCTCGGTGGTCCAGCAGCGGCTGATCGCCGAGTACGGCTATGACGAGCACAGCGCGAAGGAGGCTCTCAACTACGTGACGACGTTGTTGTCCCAGGAGTGAGCCCCAGAGGTCCCATGCCCATCCAGAGCGCGACAAGCCCGGGTGCCGACAGCCGGCGCTGGTACGACCTGTTCTCCCGCGGTGCCAGAGACTGGCTGCGGCACAACGACAAGATCCGCGAGGCGGTTCGCAGCAGCCTGCCTAATCTGGTCTCCGGGTCCGGGATCCTCACCGGCAGTGGCGGGCGTACGGTGCAGGTGCCGGTACGCTTCCTCGAGCACTATCGCTTCCGGCTGGGTGCCCCCGAGTCTCAGACCGGCGTGGGTCAGGGCCGGGGCCAGCCCGGCGACGTGTTGCGGCCGGCGGACTCCCCGGGCCAGGGCAGGCGCAAGGGCTCGGGGGAGGGCGGTGGCGGTGTCGAGCTCGTCATCGAGCTCAAGGTCGATGACATCGTGGACTGGCTCTGGGAGGAGCTTGAGCTGCCCAACCTCAAGCCCAAGACGGGTACCGTACAGGAGGATGACTACGTGCGCACCGGCTGGGACCGGCGCGGGGCAAGGGCCCGCCTGGACCGCCGGCGCAGCTTGAAGGAGGCCATTAAGCGGCGCAACGTCGACGCCTCCGGGCCCATGTTCATCGACGACGATCTGCGCTACCGCCAGCTCGTGAAGAAGCCGCGCCCCAGCAACGATGCTGCGCTGCTGCTGGCCATGGACGTCTCTTCCAGCATGACCGAGAGCGACCGCAAGCTGGCCAAGACTTTCTTCTTCTGGGTACTGCAGGGCCTGCGCCGGCAGTACCAGCATATCGAGACGGCCTTCATCGCCCACACCACGGAGGCTTGGGAGTTCACCGAGGAGGAGTTCTTTCAGGTCACGGCGCACGGCGGGACCGTTGCCTCACGGGCCTTCGTCAAGGCCGAGGAGATCGTACAGGAGCGCTTCAGTCCCGAGCGCTACAACGTCTACCTGTTCTACGCTTCGGACGGCGAGAATTTCGCGGAGGACCGCGAGGCCAGCCTGAAGGCGCTCGGCGCGCTGAGCCAATTCGCAAGCTTCATCGGGTACGTGGAGACGGGCTTGAGCATGCGGGCGCCGCTGGACAGCGAGTCCGGCGAGCTGTTCCGGCGACTGGCCGACCGTGGACTGCCGGCCGCAGGCTATCCCCTGCGCAGCGAAGCCGACGTGTGGGACGCCATACGTGGTTTCTTCACCCGCCAAGCCCAGGATTAAGCCGGTGCGCGAGCAGCTTGAATCCTATGCCCGCTCGCTGGAGGACCTGGCCCGGGTCCAGGGTCTGGATTACTACCCGGTGGACTTCGAGCTGGTACCGCCCGAGTTCATGACCGAGGTGGCGGTCTACGGGCTGCCGGTGCGCATGCCTCACTGGTCCTTCGGCGTGCGCTATATACACCAGTACGTGCAGCACCGCATGGGCCATTCGCGGCTGTTCGAGGTGGTTTTTCCCGGCAACCCTGGCCGGGCCTATCTGTCCCAGAACAACAGCCTGGAGGAGAACACCCTGGTCGTGGCTCATGTCCTAGGGCATGCCGATTTCTCCCGCAACAATCTGCTGTTCCAGCGCACCCAGGAGCAGGTCGGCTACGACATCGTGGAGCTGGCCGCAGGCCGTGCCCGGCAGATCGCCGACTTCGCCGAAGCTCACGGGACGGAGCGGGTGGAGCGGGTGCTGGATGCCGCGCTCGCCCTGGAGCAGCACATCGACGTCAATCATCCTCTGCGGCGTGAGCGCTATCCCGACTATCTCCCGGACGCGGCGCAGCCCTCATCCGACCCGTTCCGTTCCCGTTACGGCCAGCTACCTGGCGAGGCGGCCCGCAGCGCGGCTCACGAGCGCCGCCGTGCCCCGCTACCACCCCACCCCGAGTACGACCTGCTGTGGTTCGTGGCCACTTACGGCGAGCGCATGGAGGACTGGGAGCGCGACATCTTTCTGATGGTCCGCGAGGAGTCCTTTTACTTCCAGCCGGTGTTCTCCTGCCAGATCATGAACGAGGGGTGGGCCTCCTACTGGCACGCCAGGCTGCTGCGCGAGGCGGATTTTCTTCCCCAGTCCCTGTATCTGGAGGCGATCCGGACCCACTCCGACGTGGTCCGGCCTTACGCCGGCGAGGAGCAGACGGCGCTGGCCATCAATCCATACCACCTGGGCTTCACCCTGTGGGAGCGCATCGTCGAGCGGCAGGGCCTGGAGCACGCCCGCAGCATCATGTCCGAGGACGATGACTTCAGCTTCGTTCGCAACCACCTCACGGAAGAGCTTGCCGAGGAGCTGCGCCTGTTCCGCTACCAGGCGAGCAGCAACGGCGAGATCCGGGTCACGGACTTCGATATCAATGATCTGCGCGAAGCCATTCTGGCTCCCAGGTTCAACTTCGGCGCACCCCGCATCGCCGTGGCCGGTCTGGGAAACGATGGCTCGCTGATGCTGGAGCACGACTACAAGACCGACGGCAGGGGCCTGGACCTGGACCGGGCCGTCAAGGTCCTGGAGTACCTCAAGCACGTATGGGGCCGCCCCGTCACCCTGCGCACCGTGGACGGGGAGGGGAAGGATAGGGTGCTTCAGTCCCCTTGAACGCCATGGCTCGCTCGGCTACTCGAGTCGCCCGCGGCAACGGATGGCCGGCGCCGATCCATTCGTCAAAGCAGGGGAGATCCTCCGCCCCCGGCACCCGCAGGTTGCGCCCACGGGCCATGACCTGACAGTCTCTCGCTGACAACTGATAGCTGTCCACCACCCTACCACTGCGCCAGGCGATTAATCTCCCGGGAGCTCCAGCGCAGCCGTTGGGCCATGGTCTGTGAGATGGCGACCAGGAAGGTGACCGCCGCTCCCGGATTGCGCTGGGACAGCTTCTCAAAGGCCGGGCGGTCCAGCACCAGGAGGTGGACCTGGCCCACGGCCACGGCGTGCGCACTGCGTGGGCCGGGCTTGAGGAAGCCCACCTCACCCAGGAAGCTGCCAGGGCCGGTGCGCTCCAGGCGTACGTGGTGGTGGGCCGTGGTGGGCAGCAGGATGTCAACCGCTCCTTGCAGGACGATGAACAGCTCGTCGCCCAGGTCCCCCATGGAGAACAAGCGTGTCCCATCCAGCAGCTCCTTGGGCCTGAGCGCATGCTCCAGATCCGTGATCTCCTCGGCCGTCATGTCGCGGCACAGATCCACGTGCTCCAGGCGCACGGGCTCGGTATCCGGAGCGGGGGCGGCTCCCAGCTCCGTGAGCAAGCAGTTCTCGGCGTACTCCAGGGCCTCGTCCAGGTCATTGAACGTGTGTAGCTCCGGCGCGGGCTCGCCGGGGCTGACCTTGCGAAAGGTCTTCTCCACCTTGTGCCCCAGGCCGATAGCCTTGTGCACGTTCGAGAAGAGCAGCTCGCCGCCATTGCCGGCCAGGCGTTGCGCAATCTGCTGCAGGATCTTGATCCCGGTCAGGTCCACCTGACTGACCCGCTGAAGTTGCATGATCACCCAGTTGCGATGGTCCAGGTCCGCCGCCAGCTCTTCGAGCAGCCGGTCGGCGGTGGCGAAGAACAGGTTCCCGCGCAGCTCGTAGATGACGATCCGCGCGCCGTTGGCGTCGAGCAGGTCACGCTGGCGCTGGCGCCGGTTGCGGACGGAACGCTGCTCGCGGGCGGTGGAGCGACGGTGGATGACGGGGGCCTGGATCTGGGCCTCCACGAACAGGATTACGGCCAGAACCACCCCTACGCCCACGGCCACCATCAGGTCGTAGGCCACGGTCACCGTGATGACTAGAATCGTGATGAGGGCGTCGGTGCGGGTGCGCCGGCGGCGCAGCCAGGCGATCACGTCCAGGTCCACCATGCCCACCGCCACCCGCAGAATGATGCCGGCCAGGGCGCTGATGGGCAGCAGCTTGCCGGCCGGACCCAGGAACAGTACCAGCAGCACGAAGGTTGCGCCCGTGGCCACCCCCGCCCAGCGCCGGCCCCCGCTCTTAATCGCCACGACCGTGGCCCCGGTGGTGCCGGCGCCGCCCATGCCGCCCAGGATCCCGCTGAGGATCTGCCCCACACCCTGACCCATCAGCTCACGGCGGGCATCGTGACGCGCGCCGGTCTCTACGTCCGCAATCACGGAGGTCAGCAGGGTGTCCAGGGAGGCCAGGACGGACAGGGCGAGGGCCGAGCCCAGCACCACGGTCCAGGGCAGATCCTTCAACGCCGCCGCCGAGGCCCGGAGCTCGATGTCGGTGATCCCGGGGATGGTGCCGATGACCCAGCCGCCGGGCAGGGGCCCTGCCGGGCCCAGCGCCGCCAGAATCTGAAACACGGCGGTACCGACGGCCAGACCCGCGATGGTGGCGGGGACGGCCTTGACCAGGCGAGGGCCGATGATCATCGCCACATAGGTGGCGGCAGCCGTGACTGCAGGGATCCACCACCAGGGCGCCCACGAAGCGGGCAGATCGCCGCCGGACAGGGGCTTGACCTGGGACATGGCCATCAACAGCGCAGTGCCCGTCATGAAGCCCGTCACCACGGGGTAGGGAATGAACTTGATGAGCTTGCCGCCGCCGGCGAGCCCGATCAGGAACTGAAACAGGCCGCCGGCCATCAGCACCGCGGCCAGCCCGGTGAGCAACGCCCCGCCGCTCAGACCGGTCCCGGCCAGGGCTGCAACGGCTCCCGCGAGCAGGACCAGGGTGGGACCGGTGGGCGCCGTGACCAGACCCTGTGTGCCACCGGCCAATCCCGAGCTGAGGCTCAGAATCGCCGCCGCAATGAGGCCGGCCAAGGCCCCAGTGGCCGACGGAGTGCCCGCATGGGCGAACAGGGCCACACCGAAAGCCATGGCTTGGGGCAACACGACGGCGGAGGCGGCAAGGCCGCCCCATACGTCACCGGCCCGAACAGCGCCGGAGCCGCGCGCGTTGGTAGGGGCAGAGAGCTGGTCGGTCATGGAGTGGCTTCTCCGGTACGCCGGCAGTTCGGTGGATTGCAGTTTGCAATAGTGGCGTCGCATCGCGCAATGCCCGGCACTCCGGCCTCCTATCGACGAGAAGCGCTAAGTCTTTGTTATGCGGAAATATGCACAGACTGGCATGGCCATTGCTGTTCGGGCCGGCAACGCTGTTCGCAGCGATTCACCCCAACCAGGAGGACATGAGAGCAATGAACATCCGACGCAGAACGCTTCTGGGCCACAGTCTGGCGGCGGGCGCCGTGGGCCTCGCCGTGGGCGCCGGCCTGTTGAGCCCCCGCAGCGCGTGGGCAGCCTGGCCGAAGGCGGCCTTTGAGGCCAAGGACGTGGACGGCGCGATCAACGCCGACTACGACCTGGGTGCCCCGGTCGAGAGCACCGCCATCACCGTACAAGCACCCGACATTGCGGAGAACGGCGCCGTGGTCCCGGTTACCGTGTCGAGCACCCTGCCGGGCGTGGAGTCCATCAGCCTCATCGCCGCCAAGAATCCGGCTCCTCTGGTGGCCAGGTTCGATATGCGCAATGGAGCGCAGGGCTACGTCTCCACCCGCATCAAGATGGGCAAGACCGCGGATCTGATCGCGGTGGTCAAGGCGGGCGGCAAGCTGTACATGGCCAAGAAAGAGGTCAAGGTCACCATCGGCGGCTGCGGCGGCTGATTCTCCACACGATTGCGAAGCGAGGTTCGGACAATGGCTAAAGGCATGAAGATTCGCGCCAGGGCGCGCGACGGCATGGCGACCGTCAAGGCCCTGATGACCCATCCGATGGAGACGGGCGGGCGCAAGGACAAGAAGACCGGACAGAACATACCCGCCCACTTCATCCAGGAGATCACGGCGGAGATCAACGGAAAGAACGTCCTCACCGGCTACTGGAGCGGCGGCGTCTCGCAAAATCCCTACCTGTCCTTCAAGGTCGGCGGTGCCAAGAAGGGCGACAAGGTGAAGCTTTCCTGGGTAGACAACAAGGGTCAGAGCGACTCGTTGGAGGCGGTCATCGGGTAGAGGAGGCTAGCGTCCGCATGTGAACCCGGGCGTGCCAAGAGTCACCGACCGCAATCCGGTAGGCGCGCCAGGCCAAACGGCCTTCCCGCCTGCTTCGGCGGCTGCTACAGTCAGGTCCGGGCCTACAAACAAAGACTTCGAGCCACGACAGGGGGTCGGCTTCCGCGCACCCCCGTGCCAACCATCGGAGGAGTAAGTATACGATGTCAATCAGCCGCAGAGAGTTTCTCCACATCATGGGTATTGCCGGTGCCGCGGGAATGCTGCCCGGGTCGGTATTCGCCGCCAGGAAAGCGCCATCTGATCTCTACGAGGTGCCCAAATCGGGCAGTGTGCGCTTGCTGCACCTCACCGACACCCACGCCCAGCTACTGCCGATCTACTTCCGCGAGCCCAACGTCAATCTCGGTGTTGGCGCGGCCCTGGGTAAGGCTCCCCACCTCGTAGGAGCCGCCTTTCTGAAGCACTTCGGGATCGCCCCTGGCGGCGCTCTGGCCCACGCCTTCACCTATCTGAACTATGACGAAGGGGCCCGTACCTACGGCAAGGTAGGTGGCTTCGCGCACCTGGCCACCTTGATCAAGAAGATGCGTGCGGACTACGGCGCGGACAAGACGCTGCTGATGGACGGCGGCGACACCTGGCAGGGCTCGGGCACGGCCTTCTGGACCCGCGGCAAGGACATGCTGGGTGCTTGCAACCTGCTGGGCGTCGATGTGATGACCGGCCATTGGGAGTTCACCTACCAGGACCGCGAGGTGCTGGAGAACGTCAAGGACTTCAAGGGCGCGTTCGTGTGTCAGAACGTCAAGGTCAAGGAGGATGCCCTGTTCGACTACGAGTTCGCCGATTTCGGCCACTTCAACGAGGACACCGGCCGTGCCTTCGATCCCTACACCATCAAGGACCTGGGCGGGGTGCGGGTGGCGGTCATCGGTCAGGCCTTCCCCTACACGCCGATCGCCAACCCCAAGCGCTTCATTCCCGATTGGACCTTCGGGATCCGCGACGGCGACATGCAGAAGCTGGTGGACCAGATCCGCGAGAAGGACAAGCCCGACGCGGTTGTCGTGCTCTCGCACAATGGCATGGACGTAGATCTGAAGATGGCCTCGGTCGTGTCCGGCATCGACGTGATCTTCGGCGGCCATACCCACGACGGCATGCCGGGGGCGAGCGAGGTCAGGAACCGCGGGGGGGTCACCCTGGTCACCAACGCCGGCTCCAACGGCAAGTTCCTGGGCGTCATGGATCTGGACATCCGGGGGGGCAAGGTGCGCGGCTACAACTACAAGCTGCTGCCGGTGTTCGCCAACGTCCTCGCGGCGGATCCCGAGATGGCGGCCTACATCGATAAGGCCCGGGCGCCGTACCTGGATAACCTCAAGGAAGAGCTGGCCGTGGCGGACACTCTTCTGTACCGGCGTGGTAACTTCAACGGCACTTTTGATCAGATCATCTGCGACGCGCTGCGCGCCGTGAAGGACGCTGAGATCTCCTTGTCGCCGGGATTCCGGTGGGGCACGACGGTGCTGCCTGGGCAGAAGATCACGATGGAGAATGTGCTGGACCAGACCTGTATCACCTACCCCGAGACCTACCGCCGGGAGATGACCGGAGCCGACGTCAAGCTGATCCTGGAGGACGTGTGCGACAACCTCTTCAACGCCGATCCGTACTATCAGCAGGGCGGTGACATGGTGCGCGTGGGTGGTCTGGACTACGTGTGCGATCCGACGGCCGGCGTAGGCAAGCGCATCTCCGCCATGACCCTGGACAACGGCAAACCGGTGGAGGCCGACAAGAAGTATGTCGTGGCGGGCTGGGCTACCGTGGGCTCCCAGTCGCCGGGGGCACCCATCTGGGAGGTCGTGGCCGAATATCTGCGGCGTGAAGAGGTGGCCAAGGTGAAGAAGCTGAACACGCCCAAGCTCAAGAACGTCGCCGGCAACCCCGGCATCGCCGACTATCCGGTCTGACCCCGCCGACCCACTTCATACTGAATCCGGAGGACACCCGATGAGACTTATCCCTTCCCTTTGTCTGTGGCTGGCGCTCGCGCTGACGGCACCGGCGGCCCTGGCGGAGCCGCCACACCTCAACATCGACGATACGGTGATCCGCATGCCTCTGGCCGACGGCGTCAGCATGGACGACGCCGTGGACTCCATGAAGCTGCGCGCCAATGCGCTGAACTTCAAGCTGGTTGCCTATCTGCCTCTGTACAAGGAGGTCGAGGCCATGGGTCTGAAGTCCCCGCGGGTGGAGATCTTCCAGTTCTGTGACGCAGGCATCGCCAGCCAGATGATTGCGCAGAATATCAACTTCTCGGCCTATCTGCCGTGCCGAATTACCTTGATCCAGGACAAGCAGGGCAAGGCGTGGCTCGTCACGATGAACCTGGATATGTTCATCAAGGCGGCAAAGCTGCCGCCCGCGCTGCAAGCCAAAGCCATCAAGGTGCGCGATACCCTCCAGTCCATCATGGAGGCTGGCGCCAACGGCGATCTATGACTGCGTGAGGCTGAAGTCCAGCATCTTTCTGTGGGTGGTCTCGGCCACCGCCGTGCCCCTGGTCGGCATCGGAGTATTCGCGACCGCCTACAGCGAGCGCCTCTACGTGGAGCGTGCCGAGCGTGACATCAGCGACAGCCTCGGCAACCTGACCTCCGAGATCGGACGGCGCATGATCCTGGAGCGCGAGGTGCTCCAGGGCATCGCCAAGGTGCCGGCGGTCCAGGCGTTTCTGCCGGTGCTGGACCGCGTTGCGAGCGGGATCTCGCATCCGCAGTACGTGCAGCGCCGGCAGCGCCTCGACCGCTTCCTGGAGGCATTCGAAACCGTGATGCCCAGCCTGACCTGGGTGCGGGTGCTGGACGTCCAGGGCAACACGCTGATCAAGGTCCAGAGTGGCCGGGCCGCGCCGGCGGTGGTGGAAGGGCTCGACGAGTTTCCCTACGTGGAGCCGGAGCCGGCCAGCACGGCCGCCATCGCGTCCCTGACGGCCACGCCGCCGGGCGAGGTGGCCTACGTGTCCCTTCCCAATGCAAGCACCACCGCCGGGGCGGGGCCTTCGCCGTTCCTGGACGCCGTGGTCCCCCTGGCCTATGGCGGCCGCGTCGTAGGCTACGTCTCGGCCCACCTGAATCAGAGCCCCATCGATCGGATCCTGGCGGTCATGCCGCGCGTGCATGGGGGCGACATTCTAATCGCCGAGGTGGACCCCCCCAATCCGGGGCGTGACGGGCTGATCCTGTACGACGACCGCAAGGCCGTCGCGTTTACCTCGGCGCACGACCCCTCGCGACGGCTGCAGGACTTATACCCGCAGGTGTACCGCTCCGTGCAGTCGGAGCCTTACGGCCGTATGCGCAATCGGGGTGACACCGAGCGCGTCTACTATCAGGAGTACCTGCCCTATCCGAACCGCCTGCTGAGCTGGGTCGTCCTGACCCGCATCAGGACCAGCGAGCTGTCGCAGCCATTTCAGCACATCCACGGCGTCACCTGGGTAACCCTGCTCATGGCCCTGGTCTTCTCGCTTGGGGTGACCCAGCTCGGGGCGCGCACCCTGGGCAGGCCCATGCGGGAGCTGGCGCGGGCTTTGGCCGAGTACGCGCGTGGTGACCGGCGCCGGCGCCTGACCCTCAAGGCGCCCGACGAGGTGCGCCGCGCGGGCGAGGCCTTCAACAGCATGGCCGACGCCTTGGAGCGCGCCGAGCAGGACCGCGAGCAGGCGCAGGAGGCGCTGCTGCGCAACGCCAAGCTGGCCTCCATCGGTCAGCTTGCCGCCGGCATCGGACACGAGGTGAACAACCCCCTGAACAACATCCTGTCGCTGACCAAGCTGATCCTTCGGGCGCTGCCCGAGGGGGACCAACGGCTGCACCGTGACGTGGCTGCGGTGCGCGAGGAGGCCGAGCGCGCGACCCGGATCACCCGTGCCGTGCTCAACTTCGCCCGCCAGGTGCCTCCCACCTACGAGCGTTTCCCGGTGCGACCATGGCTGCAGGACACCCTGGCGCTGGTCGCCCAGCAGGCGCGCGAGCGCGGGGTGCGGATTGCCACCGAGCTGGAGGCGGACACCGAGGTGCACGGCGACCCGGGCCTGCTGCAGCAGGTGCTGGTGAATCTCCTCATGAACGCCATTCAGGCCAGCTCCGGCGAGGGTACCGTGCGAGTGGTGGTGCGTTCCACGGGTGCCCGGCTGATCCTGCGGGTGCAGGACGATGGTCCGGGTATCGCACCGTCCGCCATGGGTAGTGTGTTCGATCCGTTTTTCACCACCAAGGGGGTAGGGCAGGGCAGCGGCCTG
>CAYWTP010000079.1:0-13533 GCA_964461215.1 uncultured Ectothiorhodospiraceae bacterium
GAGCGCGACGATCTCCTCGCCCTCGTCGGAGGGGCCGACGACGCGCGGCAGGGTCAGGAACATGGCCACCTTGCCCGTGGCCCGGTCGTCGAAACGCACCCCGATACCGAACAGAAGGTCGGCGTGGGTCACCGCCATGTTGGCCGCAAAACTTCCGTGCATCCCGAGCATTCCGAGGCAGAGAGGGTCGTCGGAGGGAACAGCCCCCGTGCCCATGAGGGAGTGCACGACCGGCACTCCGCTCTTCCTGACCACTGCCCGCAGCACATCGGACGCCCCGGATATGTGGATACCCCCGCCGACGTAGAAAAGCGGCGCCTGTGCCCGCCTGAGCGCCTGGGCCGCCCGCTTGACCTGTACCGCGTGACCCCGGGTGGTCGGGTTGTAGCCGCGGATGGACACGGAAGCCGGATAATCGCCGTCGCCCTGCTCCCGCAGTACCGGCCCGAGATGCAGACCAACGCTGATGTGCATGCTGTCCACGTGGCCGATCCCTTCCTTGAACGTATTGCGCACCCCGAGGTGCATCTCGCCTGCAGCGCGCGCCGCGTGACCGGCATCGGGAAAGGTGCACATCACCTCGTCACCGATGGTCTTGATGACGGTGCCATGATTCTCGCTGATGACTTTGGCCAACACCGAGATGCAATTTCCAACCAGCTCCTTGGCGATATCATTGCCCAAGGTGTCATACAAGCGCGTGCTGCCGGCGATGTCCGCGAATAGAACGGCCACCGGCACGTGCCGGTCCTCAACGGTTCTTTCTAACCCCTGCATGGAAGCCATGATGCCATCCAATGAATCTGCTCCGGAAGGTGGGAACACCAGCCATATTGCTAAGGATAGTAGGGAAAGTCCTCCACCTCGTCGGCGCCGCTCCAGGCAAGCTCACGGCGCCAGCGTTCGGCCTGCCCGGCGTGCAGGCGCAGCAGCACCAGGTAGCGGCCCTGCTCGATGGCCGCGTGGAGAGCCGCCAGGCGTTCCGGTGGAACACCCATGCGGTGCAGTGCAACCGCGACCTGCGACAGGGCCGCGGCGCCGGCCATGGCACCCCCGGTCAGCGTCGCCCCGGCCAAGCCCGCGGCAATAGCCTCCACCACCGGGCCGGCGGCCAGCACGGCGCCCACCCCCGGCACCACGAACGTGCCGGCAGCCCCGGCCAGAAGCCCCCACAAACCGCCCCAGAGGGCGCCGTGGGCACCCCAGGCCTTCACCCGCTCTCCCACGCCGGCATAGTACACGCCCAGGGGATCGTCTCCAGAGGCTGCGGCCCGCCCCAGGACGGACAAGCTGTCCATGGGAAATTCCCGCTCGATGAGCCGCTCGACCGCCCGCTGGGCCGTATCCTGATCCCGATAATCCGCCACCAAGATCCTCCGGCGGGCGTCTCGCCCCGCGGAGTCAGCTGTCATGGGCGTGCGGTCGGAGGACATGAGTGGAACAGGCGGACCTCACCTAAACCCGCACCCACGTCGCCCTGAGTCGTGGGAAAGCGCCGGACCAACAGAGCGCCGGCACGGTCGCAAGTGTGCCGGGGTCGTGGCAGTACCGGGCCCGCGGATCATGGCTCACATGGTCTTCCACGTCCCGTCCGGCTGGCGACAGGCGGTACCCCTCACGGTCTCCTTCCTGCCCTCAATCCACGCGTCCATGGTGTAGTCCCGGCATGGCGAGTTCTCCATGGACGTGTAGGTCCGCGTCGGAGTCACCTCGTAACGGGCATTGGTATCCGGGTTGCTCCAGGCGACCGGCTGCCCGGTCCGGCTGCTCTCCAGCGCACTCTGAGCCTTCATCCGGTCCTGCTCGTCCATGTACTGCCCGACCTTGCCGCCGATAACGGCACCAGCCAGCGTACCGGCGATGATCGCCGCTGTCTTGCCGCCGCCCTTGCCGACGTTGGATCCGAGCACGCCACCCAGCACGCCGCCCACCACGGCCCCCGCGTCCTGGTTGCGGACCCCACCGCCTTCGGCACAGCCGCTAAGGGTTACCGCTGCGGCCAGCACAGCCACGCTAAACTTTCTGATCATGACAATCCTCCGAAACACATTGCTGCCAGCCCCCCAACGAACGCGCCCGCACCTTGACTTAAGACCACTGTACCGCTGAGCCATCTCACCAGCCACCACCCCCCCGCACGGTCCTGAGCTGCTGCAATTCCGGCGCTCCTGCTAATTCTACTTTGTCACATTAAGCTTTGCCCCGGCTTGAGAGGCGGTCTGGAGGTGACAAAGCAGAACCAATCATACTCCAACCGCAACGGCGGCTACACGATGCACAGCCACGGACGTGAATGGGTCGACAGGTTCTACGGGCTTCGGACTTGAGGCCTCGGACTCGGGGTCGATGGCGCTGCCAACTATTCGCCGGATCAGAGTCTGCCGGCAATGGCGTTGCGAAACCGTGCTTCCAGCTCAGCGTGGTGCTCGCGAGGTACCGGACCGACGCGGCACCACTGCCAGAAGAGTTCCCGCAGCCCCTGCGCCTCCTCCTGCGAGCCCTGCCCGCCCAGGGTCTGCGACAGCCGCGAGACCTGCAGCGCCATACGGGCCTGGGCAAATTCCGGCGGGGACTCCACACCCGCCAGAACCTCCGCTCTCAGACACAGGTCCCGGCGCAGGTCGATGTTGCTACCCAGGGCATCCAACAGAGCCTGGCGCGCCTCCCCGCCCCGCTCCAGCGCGCCGGCCGCAGCCTCAAACCGTCTGCGCAAGGGACCCTCCACGTCATCGCCCAGGGGCGCCAGTGCCGACCACTGGACCTGGGCCTCGTGCACGGCGGCTGCCAGGTCGGACGACCGCTCGTCGTCGATGATCAATGCCTCTAGCCGATCGCACAGCTCGGCCCGCAGGCGCATGCCCTCCAGCTCGGCCCGCGACTGGGCTTCCAGGGCCTCCCGCCGGCGCTGCGCGAAGGCTTCACAAGCCACCCGGTAGCGCCGCTCGATAGCCTGCTGGTCGGCCTTGGCGACCTGCCCCGCCCCGTCCCACTCGGCACCGATGGCAGCCATGCGCCCGACGGCTCGGGCCAGCTCTTCCGCCGGCGCCCTGGTCAAAGTCTCGATCTCCTCGCACAGGGCCACCTTACGGGCCAAGTTCGACTGCCGCTCGGCCCGGGCCGCTTCGCGCTCCGAGTCCCTCCGGGCAAATACCGCGTCGCAGGCGGTTCTGAAGTCCCGCCACAAGGCCTCTTCCTCACGCCGCCGGCCTCGTACCGTCGGCTGCCACCGGGACTGTAGATCGCGGGCCTCGCTCAGGGCGGCACGCAGGTCCTCGACCTGGATGAGCGCTTGCGCCCGGTCGATGAGCTTCTTCCGCCGTTCGATCTCCTGCTCGCGCTCCTGGTGCAGGCGGCCGTCCAGGCGCTTCATGACCTCTCGGTAGACCTTCTCGATGCCCTTGACGTGCTTGCGCGGCACGGGACCGAACTCTCGCCAGCGCCGGCGCGCATCCTGAACGGTACGCTCGACCTGAGCCCAATCGGGGTTGGTCCAATCGACGGTCCGCTCGAATTCGTCCAGGCCGGCACACAGCTCGCGCTTGCCCTGCAGACTCTGCTCCTGGAGCCGGGACTGCTCCTCGACATAGGCCTGAACCGGCTCGTAGGCACGGGTGCAGGCCTGATCGAAACGCTGCCACAGCTCCGCGGGAGCCGGGCCCTCCTCCCGGTCCATGTGCTGCCACTGGGCACGCGCGGCGCGGACCCGAGCGCCGACATCCGCGGGATCCACATCCTGTCCGCTAAGGCTCTCCACTTCGGCGCACAGGCCCTCCCTCGCCTGACCCGTTCCCCAGCGCCGCCAGCCCCGAAGCTCGTCCAGCCTGGGCCTTGCCTCGTGCAGCCGCGCGGAGAGCCCCGCCCGCCGGGCGGGCGGAACCCCCTCGGCCTTTTGCAGCCGATGACGGATCTTGTCATGCAGGGAAATGGCCGGCTGCAGCTCGCCCCGGCTCAAGTGCCCATCCAGCTCGCCCAGCCACTGCTCCAGAACCTCGATCTCATGCTCGCGGCGCTCGGCCTGGCGCTTGAGGCGCCCCCGCATGGACTCCAAGACCTCCTGGAACCGGACCTCGAGCGCTTGCGCCAAGGCCTCGGATGCAGGTCGGTCCAGGTTGCTCCAACGCCGCTTGAAATCCTTCAAATCCTGCTCGCGCAGGGCATCCTTGTCCTCCAGGCGACGGGAGATCCGGGCAATCAGCGCCTGCATCCGCTCGGCAAGTTGATGGTCGCGAAGCAACCGCTCGCGCGTGGCCCGCACGGCCGCCAAGCCCGCCTGAAAGCGGGGCTGAAAGTCCCGGCCGGACGCTGGCTCCACTTCCTGCCACTCAGCCTCCAAGGCCGCCAGCTCGGCCTGCGCCCGTGACACCGGGTCCGAGGTGGGCTCGGCGACTTGCTCCAGCTCCCGGACAAGCGCCTCCAGCCGCTCACAGATCGCCAGCGCCCGCGCCTGCTGCGCCTCCAGATCGCGACGCCGGGCCTCGAAACGCTCCCCGGCCTGAGTAAAGCGACGGCGTTGCTCCTCGTCGGCAACGCCGGCCAAGTCCTCCCACTCTTTGACCAGCCGCTGGACCCGCAGCACGGCAATGGGCTCCAGAGCGCCCTGCGCGAGGCTCTCCAGCTCCGAGCAGGCCTGCTGGCATCGCTCCACCCGGCGGCGCGCCGCGACCATGGCATCGAAGCGCTCGCCGGCCCGCCGGCTGATCCGCTTGTCACGCTTGCGCGACTCCCTGGCGATGGTCTCCAGCACCTCCGCCGCCCGCACCCGCTCCACCGCGGCCAGCCTCACCTCCAGAGCCGGATCCTCCAGCGCAACGGGCTGCAAGAGAACATCCTCGTGCACCTGGTCCATCGCCGCCAGTCGCATCCGGGGCTCGCGCGCCTGCCGCAGCAGAAAAGCAGCAAGGTCCGGCTCCGAGAGCCGATTGAGCTTTTCCAGACGCTGGTCCAAGGCCGGACCGTCGGCGGCATGTCCGGCCAGCACCGCCCGCAGCCGCAGCGCGGCCGCTTCCCGTACCCGGGCTTCGGGATCCTGCATCCACAGGTGATGAAGCAGGTCCAGCCCCGTCAGCTTCTCCACGGCGACAAGTCGCACCCCCGGATCCGCGTCCTCCTGCGCCAGGCGTAACAAGGCCGGATCGGAGCCTGCCATGCCCGCCACCGCCGCCCGGCGGACCTCAGAACTCGCGTGCTGCCATTTGGGCTTGAAGAATGCGTCGAGAATCATAGGGAGCTGACCAAAAATGGGAAAGAAACACCTCGTCCCGGGCTGCCAATTGTCTACCCCGCCGGCACTGCGGCGACCCGAGATGGGCGGAACGGCTCGTTAGAGAGGGTATTCCCCAACAAACCGAGGGGCAACACTCAGAAGAGCTTGCCGGACCCAGGCAAAGCTGGCGACTTAGTCGAGAAGAGCGAGCTGATGTTCGGGCTGAGCGATTATAAGACCTGCATTCCACCGGCGACGGCGCCTTTTTCCATGAAAGGAGCCACGTCGAGCCGATCGAGGGAATGGTGGTCCGGGTCCAGAACCGCATCGCCCTTGGAGAGGCGTCGGCGCCACAGCCGGACGTCGCGGTGCTTGAGTCCCGGATTGACGCGGACCAAGCTTCCTGTAGCTCCTGCAACGGCTTGCATCTCACCTCTCCCGGCCCAGCCGCTTCAGGTGCTGTCGGGCCACCGGGTCGCCGTGGGCGCCGGCCAGTCGATAGAGGCTGGCGGCAGCGCCCAGGTCCGGCTCGCAGCCCACCCCCTGCTCCAGGAACTCGCCCAGGCCGCGCACGGCGAGCACGAAGCCCTGCTCGGCGGCCCGGCGCATCCAGCGCAGCGCCAGGATCTCGTCGCGGGACACGCCCCGACCACGCTGATAGCGCAAGGCCAGCAGCCGCTGGGCGCGGGCCTCCCCCCGGCCGGCGTCCTCCCGGAGCCGGGTCAGTCGCTGCTCTGCGGTGGGAAACCGCATGGCGTCTCCGGAACATGCCAAATGCCCGATGGTCCATTCAGTGATTGGATGTGCGCTTTCAAGGGGCGGAGCCATGCGCATACAGGTCGAATGCGAGTCGGGACACGCGGGCGAGACGCCGCCCCGCAGGTTCTATCTGGGCCACCACCCCGTCGAGGTCGTGGACGTGATCGACCGCTGGCTGGATAGCGAGCAACATTATTACAAAGTTGAGGGCAACGACGGCTCCATATACATCCTCAAACACGATACCGTAGAATGGGTTTGGAACCTCACCATGTTCGTCAGCAGGGACACCTGGAACCGTTAGCACCTGTCGCCGCGTGATTATCCGGCCTACCGCGCTCCCAGGGCCACGAGGAATACTTCGTCCGTGACCTCCGGCTTTTGGCATACCCTCAAGCTCCAGATCTCCGCCGCCCTGCTTCTGCTTCTGCTGTTGTTCAGCGGCGCCATCAGCTATACCTTCTACGCCATCGACCAGCGCCGCAACGACGACGTCATTCTCAATCTGGCGGGCAAGCTCCAGCTCACCACCCAGTACCTGGCCATGCAGGCCATGAATTACCTGAAGAATGCACCGCGTGACTATGCCACGTACTCACGCGATCTGAGGCTGTACTACCAAGATCTGATGGCGCACATGGCAACCTTCGACCACAGCAGCAGCGCCTTCATGAGCGGCAGCTTTCCGCCAGAGCTGACGGGCCTGCCGGGACCGGTGTACCTGCCCCTGGACGAGGAGGCCCAGGGTGCCGTCAAGGACCTGGAAGATACCTGGGCCGACTTCCGCCAGAGGCTCACGACCGCCCTGGGCGACAACCCGGAGCAGCCCCGGCTGGAGGATGCATCACAGCAGGTGGTGGCCCATCACCAGGAGCTGGAGGAAGCCACCAACAGGCTGTTCACGGCGTACCAGCGCCTGGTGAGCCGGCACCTGGAGCAAATCGCGCTCATCAACCGGGTGGTGCTGGTGCTGTCGCTTGTCGTCAGCGGCTCGATCCTGCTCTGGTTCTACCTGCACGTGCTGCGCCCACTGGGAAGTGCCGTAAGGGGTTTCGGGGAAGTGGCCAGAGGCGACTTCGGCCATCAGGTGACGGTGAGCGTGGACAACGAGATCGGCTGGATGACCGACGCTTTCAACCACTTATCGCACCGCTTGTATGCCATCTTCCGGCTGATCGAGCGCATTCAGGGCGGCAGCGACCTGGACAGCACGCTGCGCTTCGTCCAGGAGGAGTTCAACGCGTTTCTGCCCATCGACTGGGTAGGCTCCTTGTTCGCGAGCCCGGACGGCAAATCCATCGTGCTGGACCGCGCGTTCGTAGACGGACACGCAGAGATCGGGGAGCACAAGCGCTTTGCGCTCGAGCACACCATCTTGCAGCAGGCGATGAGCCTGGGCGAGCCGGTACACATCCCCGACGTCCCAGGCGGCGCCACCCAAGACGAACATCTGCTGTTCCTTGGGGAGCTGGCAACCAAAGGCATGCAGAGCGCCATCTTCCTGCCCCTGGGGGAGCAGTGCGTGGTCCCCGGAGTGCTCGCCTTCGCCACGCGCCGGCCGGGGGCCTACACGGTCGAGCACCTGGATTTCCTGAAGAACATCGCGCACCTGGTCACGCCCACCATCGGCAGGACGGTGAAGCTGGTAGAGCAGGCCCGGCTGGCCGCCATCGGCGAGTTTGCCTCGGGAATCGTCCACGAGATCCGCAATCCTCTGTCCACCATAGGCCTGGCCCTGGAGTATCTGCGTGAGCGAGATCTGCCCGAGCCGGCGCGCAAGCG
Source organism: uncultured Ectothiorhodospiraceae bacterium (assembly GCA_964461215.1). Taxonomy (GTDB): domain Bacteria; phylum Pseudomonadota; class Gammaproteobacteria; order JAABTG01; family JAABTG01; genus CAYWTP01. The sequence goes on from CAYWTP010000079.1 coordinate 7,745, forward strand.
GGCCGACCTGGCCGCCGGCGAGGCCGCCCGGCTGGAGCGCTTGCTCGAGGACATTCTGCTCTATGCCAAGCCGCTGGCCCTGGAGCAGGAGCCGGTGGATCTGAAGGGCGCGCTGGAGACATTCCTGGAAGCCAACCGCGATCTGCCCGAGGCCAGAAGCCAGCGATTCGTGTTGCAGGCACCGGAGCAGTGCCCGCCGGTCATGGCCGACCGGGACCGGCTGACCCAGATATTCCTGAACCTGGCCCGCAACGCCTGCGAGGCGGCACCCGCTGGCAGCACCATCGCCTGGAGCGTGGAGCACGGTCCCGGTAGCCGAACACTGGGGCTGGCGGTGCACAACCCGGGCGAGCCAATCCCTGCGCAGATCCTCTCGCGCCTGCCACAGCCGTTCTTTACCACCAAGCGCCAGGGCACCGGTCTGGGTCTGAGCATCGTCCAGCGCATGGTGGACGCCCACGGCGGCGAGCTGGACATTACCTCGGGTGCCGAAGAAGGCACCATGGTGCGGGTGGCGCTGCCGGTTGTTGGGGCTTAGGCGTGAGGCAGGATGTGATGGGGTCTGACGCGTGTCCAGTGGGTACCGCCCGCCCCCGTCCAAGAGTCCGTTCGCGAGAAAGCTCGCTCCTACGCCAACCTTGCCGCTCTCGCCAATGTCGCCACTCCCGCCGTTCGCGGGCTAACGCCCGCTCCTACGCATCCTCACCGGCGCGCGCGCCGATGAGGATGTCATCTCCCTCCAGTCGCACGGGGTAGGCGGTGAGATCATCCACGGCCGGGTCCATCTTCACCTTGCCGGTGCGCACGTCGAAGTAGCTGCCGTGCAGCGGACAGTGCAGGTCGCAGCCCTTCAGATAACCCAGGTGTAGCGGCGCATCCTCGTGGGGACACAGCTCGCCGACGGCGTAGAAGTCTCCGTCCACGTTGGCCAGCAGCACGCCGTGATTGCGCCACCGCACCCGCTTCAGTGCGCCCGCGGGCAGCTCACCCGTTACCGCGACCTTGACGAAGTCATCTGCCATGCCTGCCTCCGATGTCTGATTGGGCGCGGTCAGGACACCAGCCTCCCGCGCCCGCCATTCTAGCAGGCAGTTCGGCATGCTAAAGTGTCGGCGCGCCACAGCAAGGCAGCAGTGGTCAACGCCAACGCCCGTCAGCCAGGATCCACGGAGAATGACCAAACCCCGCCGCCTGCCGCCCGAGCTGCTTTACCGAAGCTGCACCGCCGACACCCTGCCGTTCGATACCACCGAGCAGCTCGAAGATCTCAACCAGATCATCGGTCAGGAACGCGCCCTGGATGCCGTGCGCTTCGGGATCGGGATCCACCGCCAAGGCTACAATCTCTTTGTTCTGGGCCCCCCCGGCCTGGGCAAGCACACGGTGCTGCGCGGGTTTCTGCAACACAAGGCGCAGGAGCTGCCCGCGCCCGACGACTGGTGCTATGTCAACGACTTCGAGCAGTCCCACAAGCCCCGCGCCCTGCGGCTGCCGCCCGGCAGGGCGGCGAAGCTGCGCCAGAGCATGGATCAGCTCGTGGAGGACCTGCGCAGCGCCGTGCCCGCGGCCTTCGAGAGTGAGCAGCACCGGACCCGGATGCAGGAGCTCGAAGAGGAGCTCAAGGAGCGCCAGGCCACCGCCTTCAGCGAGCTGGGGCAGGAGGCTTCCCGGCAGAGCATCGCCTTCATGCACACGCCCACCGGCTTTGCCTTCGGCCCCATGGATGACAAGGGGGAAGTCATCAGCCCCGCCGACTACGAGAAGCTTCCGGAGCAAGAGCGGCAGCGCGTGGAGAAGATCATCGCGGAGCTGCAGGACAAGCTGAAGAAGCTGCTGCATCAGATACCACGCTGGCAGCGCGAGATCCGCAACAAGCTCAAGGAGCTGATCCGGGAGGTGGCCATGTTCGCGGTCGGCCACCTGATGGAGGACGTGAAGACGGATTATGCCGATCTGCCGGAGGTGCTTGCATATCTGGAAGCGGTGGAGCAGGACGTGGTGGAGAATATCGACGACTTCCGCAAGAGCGAGGATGAGCGTCCCCCACTACTGGGACTGCCCACCTCTGCCGCACCGTCCTTCCGGCGCTACCGCGTGAACGTACTGGTAGATCACCCCGCTGCCGACGGCGCACCCGTGGTTTTCGAGGACAACCCCACCTACCAGAACCTGGTGGGCCGCACGGAGCACCTGGCGCAGATGGGTACTCTGACCACCGACTTTACACTGCTCAAGCCCGGGGCCCTGCACCGGGCCACCGGCGGCTACCTGGTGCTGGACGCCCACAAGGTGCTCATGGCCCCTTACGCCTGGGAGGGCCTGAAGCGCGCCCTGTCCACCCAGAAGATCCGCATCGAGTCCCTGGGGGAGATGCTCAGTCTCATCAGCACGGTATCGCTGGATCCCGCCCCCATTCCCCTGGACTTCAAGCTGGTACTGGTGGGCGACCGAATGCTCTACTACCTGCTGCGCGATTACGACCCCGATTTCGCCGAGCTGTTCAAGGTGGGGGCGGACTTCGACGAGGACACCGACCGCGATGAAGCGAGCCACCTGCTCTACGCGCGGCTCATCGCCACCCTGGCCCGGCGCGAGAACATGCTGGCCTTCGACCGCCGGGCAGTGGCGCGGGTCATCGAGCATGGGGCGCGCCTGGCCGGTGATTCGGAGAAGCTGTCCACCCACATGCGCAGCATCGCGGATCTGCTGCGGGAATCCGACCACTGGGCACGCCTGGCCGAGCATGCCGTGGTTGCCCGGGAGGATGTACAGAAGGCCATCGACAAGCAGATCTACCGCCTGGATCGGGTCCGCGACAAGCTCCACGAGGCGATCCGCCGCGGCACCCTGCTCATCGATACCACAGGTGGCAAGTCCGGCCAAGTCAACGGCCTGTCGGTGATCCAGCTCGGCGACTTCAGCTTCGGCCAGCCCTCGCGCATCACCGCCACCGCACGCCTGGGCGACGGGAAGATGATCGACATCGAACGGGAGGTGGAGCTGAGCGGCGCCATCCACTCCAAGGGCGTGCTCATTCTGAGTCAGCTCCTGGCCACGCGTTTTGCGAAGAATCAACCTCTGTCCTTCTCCTCCAGCCTGGTCTTCGAGCAGTCCTACGGCATGGTGGAGGGCGACAGCGCCTCGCTGGCCGAGCTGTGTGCCCTGCTCTCGGCGCTGGCGGAGATCCCGGTCAAGCAGTCCCTGGCGGTGACCGGATCGGTGAACCAGCAGGGAGAGGTGCAGCCCATCGGCGGCGTGAACGAGAAGGTCGAGGGCTTCTTCGACGTGTGCAGTGCCAAGGGCCTGAACGGAAAACAAGGCGTGCTCATTCCCGCTGCCAACGTGAAAGACCTGATGCTGCGCGGGGACGTGGTAGAAGCCGCGGCGGCGCGCCGGTTCCACGTATATCCCGTGCGCGACGTCGACCAGGCCATCGAGCTGCTCATGGGACTGCCCGCCGGAGAAGCCGACGCCGACGGTGTGTACCCGCCGGACACGGTGAACGGGCGGGTGCAGGCGCGCCTGGCGGAGCTGACGGTGCTGGCCCAGACCTTTTCCGCGACGATGCGGGGGTCAAGCGGTGACGACGCGGACCAGTGAAGAAGGCCTGAATCGCATCCTGGTTGCCGTCGACACCTCCGCCTGCGGCAGGGCGGCGCTGGAGGCGGCGGCCCGCCTTGCTGCGGAGCTGAACGCGGAGCTGGTCGCCCTGTTCGTCGAGGATGCCAATCTGCTGCGGCTGGCGGGCCTGCCCTTCGCCTGCGAGCTGCTGGCTGGTGGTCCGGTTGCCAAGCGCATCGACAGCCGCGGGATGGAACGGGCACTGAAGGCGGAGGCCGAGCAGATCCGACGCGCCATCGCGACCGCGGCCACGCCGTTGCGGGTGCGCTGGTCCTTGCGAGTAGCCCGTGGACGGGTGGATAGCGAAGTGCTGGCGGCCGCCGAGGAGGCGGATCTGCTGGTGATGGGTACGGCCGGGCGGGCACTGGGCCGGCGGGCAACCGTGGGCTCAACCGCGCGCGCGCTAGCCGAACGATCATCGCGCAGCGTGCTCTTCCTGGCTCCAGGCCACACCGTCGGGCGCCCGGTCGTGACCCTGTTCCACGGCTCCGGGACGTCTCTCAGGGCTCTGGACCTGGCGGCCGCATTCGCTCGGGAGGACCACCAAAACCTTTTGGTGCTGCTGCCCCCGGCCAACCCGGAGTCGGCCCTGCGCCTGGGTGGTCAAGCCTCGGAACGGCTGGCCCGTCGAGGCCTGCGACCACGCATCATCGAGCTGCCGTCGCTGGATCCCCACATCCTGGTGCAGGCCGTGCAAGCCCACGGCGGCCGGCTTCTGGTACTGGCCGCGGACGCCGCCCCCTGCCGCCCCGAGTCACTTGAGAGCTTACTACAGCGCACCACGTGCCCGGTGGTGGTTGCGCGCTGAAGCGATCAAGATGTGAGGGGGGAGGCGGAGAGAGGATCTGCCACGGAATCCAGGGACGACCGCATGGACGCAGGAGGTAGAGCGCTGCTGGGAGCAGGCGCCGAGCCCGCCGTACGTCTCACTCCTCACGCCTCACGCCTTTCTCCTTTTCCCTACCGCCAATTGACGCCCCATGTTAGCGCGTGTAGTATATTAGCAATTCAGAATATTCCGATATGTGACTCCCCCAATGAAAAGCTTGCTGCCTACCATTGCCGCCACCTTCCTGGCGATTACCAGCGCCCAGGCCGTGCAAAGCATGGGTCCGGGGCCCTACGGGTATGGATACGGATATGGGTATGCCCCCCAGGGCTATCGCATGCCGGCGTATGCCATGCCCCGTTACTATGGCTATCCGCCTGCCGGAACGGCCCAGCCTATCTACTATCCCGGCCCACGGTATCCGTATTACGGAGCACCTGCCACCGCACCTGTGCGGCAGCCGGCCACGGTGCGGGAACAAGCACCGCCGGAGCCTCCGGCGGCCCAGCCCGCGGTCGGGGAAAGCACCCGCACCCAGGCGCGGGACGACCTGGAAACGCTGCTTCACTACCGCTTGGACGGGGCCAGCGTGCCGCGTATCGAGATCCCGCGGCTTCCCGCCAACTATGGCAAGGCAGACGATCCCGAGCAGCGTAAGGCTATGTTCCTGCGCATGCTGTTGCCGCTGGTGCTGATGGAGAACGAGTCCCTGGCGCGTACCCGCCACCGCATGCTGTCTCTACTCAAGAACGTGGAGTCCGGCGCGGCCTTGTCGAACAACCAGAAAGGGTGGCTGCGGAGCCTGGCCGGGAAGTACCGTGTTGCCGACGATCCCATCACCGATCCCGGAGCCCGCAGGATGCTGCGCCGCCGTGTCGACGTGCTGCCGGTTTCCCTGGCCCTGGCCCAGGCAGCTAACGAGAGCGCCTGGGGGAAATCCCGGTTCGCCAGGGAAGGCAGCAACCTGTTCGGGATCTGGACCTACGACGAGAGCGAGGGCATGGTGCCCCGCAAGCGGACCACCGGCAAGAAGCATCTGGTGCGCAAGTTCGACAGTTTGCGGGAATCGGTGCGGTTCTACATGCATACCCTGAATTCCCATCCCGCGTACGACAAGCTACGCGACATCCGGAGCCGGCAGCGGGCCCAGGGGCTCCCGCTCAAGGGCGAGGCGCTTGCGAACGGCCTGGAGAAGTACTCCGCCCGAGGTGAGGAATACGTGCGCCTCATCCGCGGGATCATCGAGCACAATGACCTAGGCTCCCTGGAGGGCGTCAAGCTGGCAGATGCCGGCTAGCAGCGTACGGAATGTGGACCGTAGGCCGCGGGCCGGAGGTAG
>CAYWTP010000080.1:0-13512 GCA_964461215.1 uncultured Ectothiorhodospiraceae bacterium
CCGTCTCAGCCTCCGGTGACATTCATGTGCCTCAGAATCACGGGCTGGGAGGTCAGGTCGAAGTCGTGCCCGTGGGGCTTGATGTCCATGGATTGGACGATCGCTTGCTTCAGCGGCTCCATCTCCCCGGGGTGGGAGCGCAGGATCCGGCGCAGATCCACCGAGTGCTCCTGTCCCAGACACAGCAGCAGGCGGCCTTCCGTAGTGACCCGCACGCGGTTGCAGGTGGAGCAGAAGTTGTGGCTGTGGGGCGAGATGAAACCGACCCGCGTCCCCGTGCCGGGGATCTTGAAGTAGCGCGCGGGGCCGCCGGTGCGCTCGGTCGTGGGTACCAGCTCGAAGCGCTGCTCGATGTCACGCTTGACCTGATCGCTGGAGTAGTAGACCTCCGCCCGATCATGATCGCCCACGGTGCCCAGCGGCATCTCTTCGATGAAGGAAATGTCCATGTTCCGGTCGATGGCGAACTGCACCAGGTCCAGGATCTCATCATGGTTGCGATGCTTGAGGATGACGGCGTTGATCTTGACGTTCTGAAAGCCCGCTCCCCGGGCGGCCTCGATCCCGCGCAGCACCTTGCTCAGATCGCCGACCCGGGTGATGGCGCGAAAGCGATCCGGACGCAGGCTGTCCAGGCTGACGTTGATGCGACATACGCCCGCCTCGCGTAGCTGTCCGGCGTAGCGCTCGAGCTGCGAGCCGTTGGTGGTCAGCACCAACTCGTGCAGATTCGGCAGCCGGCCCATCTCCCGGACCAGCCACATCACGTTGCGCCGTACCAGCGGCTCGCCGCCGGTGAGACGGATCCGGCTGACACCGAGATCGCTGAACGCGGTGGCTACGGCCAGGATCTCTTCCAGGGTCAGCACCTGAGCCCTGGGCGAGAACTCCATGTCCTCTTCCATGCAGTAGACACAACGGAAGTCGCAGCGGTCCGTGACCGAAATACGCACATAGGAGACGTGGCGGCCGAAACGATCGACCAGCCTGGGCGGCTGAGAAGCGTCGGTATTCATGCGATCCGGTTCTCCTCGGTGGCAGCGCCGGCACTTCCGGCCCTGTGCGCGGCATACCCAATTTGGCGTCGCAGCGGCCCGGTGGTTCCCCTTCGGCGGGACGCCGTAGTATCCGAATGACCCCGATACTGCTACGGGGAATCCGCGCCGCGGCTTCAGGGCGACATATTTAGCATAACTGCTGCGGGCGAGTCTGCCACCCGCGTTGATCGGGCTCAGTCGGCGGCGGGAACAAGCCGGCGCGTTGGGATTCTAACTCAACATGGATTAAGCCAGGAAAATGTGCCATATACTTACCGATTTGGGCAGGCTACGGACCGCGAGCTGCGCCGTTTTGTCCTGTTGAGCGCGTCTGTCGAGTCAAAATGTCGCAGGCGAGCATCCTGATCTGGCTTCACTGGAGAAGAGCGTTATGCCAGTAGCATCCAGCTCCCGGCTCTTGCCCGCCGATGGCCGGCCGCCGTCGGTACCGGATGCCGGGGGGGCTTCGGTGCTGGTGGTGGACGATGAGATCGGGATGCGCAGCTTCCTGAAGAAGTCGCTGGGAAAGCAGCTCGCCCTGGTTGAAGTGGCTGACAGCGTGGAGACGGCGGAGGCCCTGCGCAGCCGCTGTCATTTCGACGTGGTAGTCATGGATATTCGGCTTGCAGGCCGGTCGGGTCTCGACTGGCTGCGGGATCTGCGAGCCCAGGGCGAGCAGATCGACGTCATCCTCATGACTGCGTTCGCGGATACGGACACTGCCGTGGCAGCCTTGCGCGCCGGCGCCGCGGACTTCATCCTCAAGCCGTTCCGGGTGGAGCAGATGCTGGCTTCCTTGCGCCGCTGCCTGGAGGGCAGGCAGATGGCCCGGGCCAACTACCTGCTACGGCGCGCCGCGCCCCAGCCCGTGGATGGAATAATCGGCACGAGCGCGGCCATACGCGATGTGTGTGAGGTGCTGCGGCGCGTGGCGCCCACCGCATCCACGGTGTTGATCGAGGGTGAGACCGGAGCCGGAAAGGAGCTCGTGGCTCAGGCGATTCACAGCCTGAGCGGCCGCAACGGAGAGTTCGTTCCGGTCAACTGCGGCGCCATCTCGCCCGAGCTGCTGGAGAGTGAGCTCTTCGGCCACACCCGGGGCGCCTTCACCGGCGCCCACGCCAATCGCGAAGGCCTTTTCAGCTACGCCCATGGAGGTACCCTCTTCCTGGACGAGGTCAGTGAGCTGCCCACCGCCATGCAGGCTCAGCTTCTGCGGGTGCTTGAGACACGAACGATCCGGCCGGTGGGCTCGGACCGGGAGATTCCTGTGGACGTGCGGGTGATCGCGGCAACCAATCGGCACCTGTCCGACGAGGTCCGGGTGGGCCGGTTCCGCCAGGATCTGTACTTCCGGCTGAATGTGCTGGACATCGTGGTTCCGCCTCTGCGCGATCACCTGGAGGACATCCCGGAGCTGGCGGCCCATTTCTGCGCGCGGTTGGCGCCGGAGATCGGTGTGCCGCCACTGCGCCTGGGTCAGCCGGATCTCCATAAGCTGCAGAGCTACGGCTGGCCCGGCAACATCCGTGAGCTGCGCAACGTGATCGAGCGGGCGCTGCTGCTGGGCAAGCTACCTGGGGATTGCTTCAGGGCCGAGGAGCACGGGGTCTCCGAATCGCCGGCTCCCGGGGCGGGATCTCTGCCGCCGGCTGCCGCCGACTGGACCCTGGAGCAAGTCGAGCGAGCCCACATACGCCGGGTGCTGGACCGCGCGGGCGGCAACAAGTCCGAGGCGGCCCGCCGGCTGGGGCTCTCGCGCAAGACGCTGGACCGCAAGCTCAACCGCTGGTCGGCTGCGGAGCCGATGAGCTCTAGGGGGTAGGTTCCGGGGCCCGGCACCGGGCACGCGTGGTCCCGGCGCGCGCTCCTCGGGGTCGCATCCATGCTGCGGGCTTAGCACATGATCCGGTCCTCGCCAAAGAGCCGGAGCAGGGTCCGCCGGAACATTCGGTGGCACCGTCTTGCCGCGGACCGGGTCACCCTGGGGCTCCCGTAATGCATATTGCAAACAGCCTCCGGCGCAGGCTGCTGCTGCTGGTCCTCTTCCCCATCCTGGTGGTGGTGCCCGCCATCATGGCCCTGTCGCTGCTGTGGGCGGGGCAGTTCTTCTACAAGGGACTGCTGCGCAAGGTGAACACCGATCTGGCCGTCGTCCACGACGTCTTCGAGCGCAGGCAACACGATTATCTGAGCAAGCTCGAGGGACTGGCCAACTCCTACGAGTTTCGCACGGCACTGGACGGCGGAGATCTGAGCCGGCTGGCGGACCAGGTGAGCACTCTGCGCGATACGGCGGGCTTCGGCTTTCTGCATCTCACCGGCCCGGACGGTCACTGGCTGCTGCAAGAGCCCGCCAGCGGCGAGGCCGCGAGCCAGCCCTCGCCGCTGACCGAGCGCGCCGCCGTGTGGGGAATCCCGGGTGTGGGGGTCGAGGTGTTCGACGACGAGTACCTGCAGCGGGAAGGCCCTTCGCTGCGCGAGCGTGCACGCATGGCGCTGGTGGAAACCCCCCACGCCGCCTCACTAAAACGCCGGATGGAGGACCAGGGTCTGCTGCTGCGTGCCGTGGTGCCGGTGCGCAACCGCAGCGGCGGTGTCGCCGCAGTGCTCGACGGCGGCATATTGCTGAGCCGCAACTTTGCGCTGGTGGACGCGATACGGGATCTGGTCTACGGGCCGGGCAGTGTGCCCGAGGGCGCCTGGGGGGCCGTTACCGTATACCTGGGCGACGTGCGGGTGGCCACGAATCTGCCTCTGCGCGAAGGCGAGCGAGCCCTGGGCACCCTGGCATCCGATGATGTACGCCGGCAGGTGCTGGAGCAGGGCGAGCCCCTGGTGGCCAGGAGCCTCGTCATCGACGACTGGTTCATCTCCGGCTACTCCCCGGTGGAGGACGTGAACGGCAAGCGTGTCGGCATGCTCGCCACGGGCTTTCCCGAGGCCCCCTACCGCCAGGCTTATCTGCAGGCCATGACGGTATTGCTCCTGCTACTGCTGGGCACGGCGGGGCTGGGTGCGGTGCTGGCGGTGCGCGGTGCGCGCAGCATCTTCCGTCCCGTGGAGGCCATGACCGAGATCGTGCGGGCCACCCAGGCAGGGGAAGCGCGGCGCATCGGTGACGTGAAATCCCGGGACGAGCTGGGCGAGCTGGCCCGCGAGTTCGACCGTATGCTGGATCTACTCTCCAGCCGCAGCGAGGAGCTGCGGCGTGCCGCCGACGAGCTGGAAGGCAAGGTCTCCGACCGTACCCGGGAGCTGCGGGAGCAGAACCAGCGCCTGGAACGCACGGTCGCCCTCCTGCATCAGACCCGGCATCAGCTCATGGAGGCCGAGAAGCTGGCTGCACTGGGAGAGCTGACCGCCGGGGTGGCCCATGAGATCAATAATCCCACGGCGGTGATTCTGGGGAACGTGGAGGTGCTCGAGGGTGAGCTGGGGGAGCATGCCGACGTCGTGCGCGAAGAGATCGACCTCATCTACGAGCAGGTGTCGCGGATCCGATCCATCGTCGGCCGGCTCTTGCAGTATTCCCGGGAGGTGCGTGCCGACGGCGAGCTGGAAGCGGTAGACGTAAATGCAGCCATCAACGACACGCTGGTCCTGGTGCAGCACGAGGCCGGGGAGAGGCGGGCGCGGATCGTCACCAACCTGGGGGAGGAGCGGCAGGTGATGGTCCGCCGCCACGAGCTGCAGCAGGTGCTGGTCAACATCATCGTCAACGCTATCCATGCACTCGCCCCGGGCGGCACGGTACGCGTCTCGACGCGACCGCGTACGGCGGGAGGCGTGGTCATCGCGGTGGCCGACGACGGTGCCGGTATCCTGCCGGAGCACCTGAACCGGGTCTTCGACCCCTTCTTCACCACCAAGGGGCGTGATGGCACGGGGCTGGGGCTGTCCGTGAGCTACGGTCTGGTGAAGGCCTGGGGCGGCAGCATCACGGTATCCTCCCGGCCCGGCGCAGGTGCGTGCTTCGAGGTCCATCTGCCGGCCGGGGGTGGGCTGCCGGGTGAGGCCTGAGCCTTGAGGCCCGAGAATCAAGGTCCGAGGGCCCGCTCTCCGTTACTCCCGCCGCCCTCGCTACCGCTCGCCGACCTTGCGATCCCCGTCCCCCACCCGGGCGGTTCGCGAGCAAGCTCGCTCCTACACCAGTTCAGCCGCCGTCGCTCCAGACCATGCGCCCCGTCTCGGACAGGTTGTAGCCACCCAGCAGGCCCGCCTCGTCCTCTACCTCCGGCGACTTCAGGCTCTGGAGCAGCTCCTGAAACAGGGCGCGGAAGTAGATGCCGCGGAACAGGGCCAGGTCCAGGGCCTCCCAGCCCATGGGGTGGAAATCCAGACCGAACTCAGTGGCAGCGCCGCGGGTTCCCGGAGCGATGTCGGCTTGCCCCATGGCGAGCCAGGCGGCGGCGGCGTGCTCGGATTGGGCCCGGTAGAGGGGTCTGATTCGGGCCAGGTCCAGGTCAAGGCGCACGGCCGTCTCCTGCAGGAAGCGCTGGGAGCCGGCCCCCTCCTGGCGGAACACCCAGCGCAGGGGCCGCTGCAGCAGAGCCTCAAGGTCCGGGTCCCCGTAGGCGGCCTTGCGCGACACCAGCAGTCCTTGCTCACGGTGGCAGATCCGCACCAGAATCCATTGGCGGCCGTTGGGAAATTGCCTCAGCAAGGCCGGATGGCGCAGGTGGCTCTCCGCTACCGGCCCCCAGTGCAGGGCACAGGCGTCGGCGCGGTGATTCGCGAGCAATGACAGCCCCAGCCGCGTGCCGGTCGGGCTGTAACTCACCAGGGCCGTTGCCTGAGCCGCGTCGGCCAGGCGCAGTACGACGCGGCGCAGCAGCGGGTCGTCACTGCCCGCCAGGATCAGGCGGTCCGTCAGGATGCCGCCGTGGCTGGACTCCAGCAGCCAGCGGTCCACCAAGTCCCTGGGGAATAGCCACTTGCCTGTGACCTTGGTGCCGGGGATCTTTCCCTCACTCGCCAGGGCATAGATCTTCTTCTCGTTGATCTGAAGGTACTCCGCAACCTGGCGAACGCTCATGAAACGCGGAAAGGAACGCGGCTCGGCGGTCGGCTCGGGCACCCGCGGGCCGAGGCCGCTCACCCCGGCCCCACCGTCGGCGGCCGGCCTGGCCCCTTCGGCCATCCGCCGCAGACCACCGTGGATCTGGAGAGAGCCGTCGTCTTCGGTAAAGCCCATCCTAGCCTCCCACCATGTTCAAGCGCCGCCCGTCGGGCCCGTTCAAGCAAGAAACATACCCTGGCCCCGGGCCGCATATCTCACCCGCGGCGCGGAGGTTCACGCAGGCGCTGGGTAGAAATGACGCGGTGGCGTGCGCGGAGTTGGTCAAAATGACCCACCGGGGGCACGCACGCGTCCCGTGTACGGGGCGCGCAGCGTGTGGTACGGGATTTGCCCTCTCGATGGGCAGCAGGTAAGGCACGAGGAGGCTGAGCATGCACGACGATGGTGGGCGTGGCCCCGAGCGACTCCCCGTCTCCGTAGTGATGCAGCGGAGCATGGGCCGTCAGGGGCAGTGGTCGTTTCCCAAGTGGGAGGCCGTTGGCGTGCTGGCCGGTGAGGCCGTTGCAGCCGGCACGCCCCGGCACCAGTGCGTGCACCAAGGTGAGGACGGCGTGGAGCAGATCATGTGGACGGGGCTGGTGCTGGGGCTTCACCGCGACAGCGCCGAGAGCTACTGGTACAACCTGGTGGGCAAGACACCGTCGTTGTTCATCGGCTGCCGCCCGGGGCCGGATGGAGATTTGGCTCCGTTTGTCGTGAGCGCCAACTACGATGAGGCGGGAGCGTTCATGGAGGCCGATGAGACCGTGTTCTCCGTGCCCATGCCCCCCGAGGTGTATCGCCGGCTGGAGGACTACGTAGTGGCCAACTACCGGCCGGAGCCACCCCGCAAGCGCAAGCGCAAGAGCTGGACCGAGGAGGCGGACAGTGGCACGACACCCCCCCCACCGCACGCCCGGCCCTGAGCGCGAGGAGCGGCGCGCCGATGAGGCGTTCCTGGAACGCTGGTCGCGGCGCAAGCAGGCGAGCCGCGACCCGCCAGCAACCGCGGAGCCGGCTCCAGCCGCCGCGCCGCCGCGCGACGCCGATCTGCCCCCGGTGGACTCCCTGGACGCGGGTAGCGACGTGTCCGGGTTCCTGTCGCCCGAGGTGAGCGAGAGCCTGCGCCGGGCTGCGCTGCGCAGAGTCTTCTCGCTGCCCGTTTACAACGTGACCGACGGGCTGGACGACTACGCGGAGGACTACACCGAATTCCGCCCCCTGGGCGACCTCATCACGGCGGGCCTGAGAGACCGGATGGAACGCGAGGCCCGCCAGACCCTCAGCCAATCCCGCTTGGAGCCGGCGGCGGAGGACTTCCGGGAGGCGGCTGCCGAGGACCGGACCCCGGAAGCGCCCGACGAGCCCACCACATCCGGCTGAGCAGCCCCAGGGGACAAACGCCATGTCTGCAGCCGTACGAGAAGCTACCGGCCTGGGGCTCCCCGCCTCGTCGGACCTGGGACGGGCCCGGGAGGCAGCGCTCAAGGCCCTGCGCGACTTTGGCTCCTATGAGACCACCGCGGTTGGATATACCTCGGGGAGCCGGGTGCTCGTCATCGGCCCGGAGCCTTCCGCCGTAGCGGCCGCACGGCGGCTCAAGAGCGCATTCCTGGAGTGCACGGTGCTGGCGAGTCCCGGCGGGCCGGAGGCGGAGCCCATCGAATCGCTACCGGTGCTGCGCGCGGCGCTGGCCACCCTGGAGGGCCACCTAGGGGCGTTCCAGGCCACCGCCGTCAACGCTGACGGTGCGGTGGACATCACTCCCATGGCTGGTCGCGAGGGCGGCTTCGACCTGGTTCTCGACCTGGGTATACCCCCCGCTCTCGGGTCCGAAATCCCCCCGTTTGGCTATTACGCCCCCGGCGCCGACGCCCAGGCGCTGGAGAACGCACTGACTGCGATCCCGGACATGGTGGGGGAGTTCGAGAAGCCGAAGTTCTTTGCCTATGACCCGGCCATCTGTGCTCACGGGGAGCGCGGCCTGTCGGGATGCACGCGGTGCCTGGAGGTGTGTCCCACCGCGGCAATCCGTTCCATCGGTGAACGCATCCAGGTCGATCCTCACCTGTGCCAGGGAGCCGGAAGCTGCGCCACGGTCTGTCCCACCGGTGCCCTGATCTATGCTTGCCCGCCCCCGTCGGTGTTCATCGATGCCTTGCGCAAGGCTCTGCGCGCGTTCCGCCAGATGCTTCCGGACTGCCGCCCGGGCCTGCTGTTTCATGACCGGGATGCCGGCCGGGAGTGGCTCGCCGGGCCGGGCGTGGAGATCCCCGGGGTGGTGGTACCGGTCGAGCTTGAGGAAATCGGCTCGGCTGGTCTGGAGAGCTGGCTGAGCGCCCTAACCTTCGGCGCCGGATGGGTTGCACTGCTGGTGCCGGCGAATACGCCGCCCTCGGTACGGCGGGCGCTCACCCGTGAGGTGGAGCTGGGGCAGGCGGTGCTGTCCGGCATGGGCTATCCCGCCGAGGTACTGTCCTTGGTGGAGGAGCAGGACGCCGCTCGCCGCCTCGTCATGCTGGGCGCCTCCGGCCGGGCGCTGTCGCTGCCCGACGCCGGCTTTCAGGGATTCGACGAGAAGCGCACGAGTCTGGGCCTGGCCCTGGGCCACCTCTACGAGCATGCTCCGCAGCGCCCGGATGCCGTGACGCTGGCTCCGGGAGCACCTTTTGGGGAGGTGCTGGTAGACCGGGACACCTGCACCTTGTGTATGGCCTGCGCCGCGGTGTGCCCGTCGGCCGCCATCACCAGCGGCACGGAGTCGCCGCAACTGGTGTTCCAGGAAGCCAATTGCGTGCAATGCGGGATGTGTGCGGCGGCTTGCCCGGAGGATGCGGTGCGGCTGCTGCCGCGCATGGTGCTGGCTCCCGAGCTGCGGAGCCAGCCGCGCATCCTGAATGAGGAGCAGCCCTTCTGCTGCGTGCGCTGCGGCAAGCCTTTCGCGACCAGGAGCATGATGCGCAGGATTACCGAGAAGCTCAAAGGCCACTGGATGTACCAGGACGAGGTGGCGTTGCGGCGCCTGCAAATGTGCGAGGACTGTCGCGTACGAGAGATGTTCGCCGGCGGTGGTCAACCCTGATCGCGCCTCGTCGCACTTGCTGAGTGGGGAGCCTGTCAGGGCTTCTGTTGCAAACCTGCGGAATTGAATCCGGCAAAGCAGGGCGAGCGATCCCTTGTTCGGATCCTTCCGTATTTTTCGTTATTTTCCCTGCCCTGATGGCCTGTCTCTTGCCTCTGCCATACCCGACTGGAGGAAACCTTGCCGATGAACGCGCCGCAAGCAGTGGCTGTTGAGAAGATTGGAGCGGTCTGCGGGGCACCGCTGTCCGATTGTGCCCTGCGTGCCAACACCTATGGTCTGCTGGCGGCCTTGTTGTCGGCAG
Organism: uncultured Ectothiorhodospiraceae bacterium; assembly: GCA_964461215.1. Classification (GTDB taxonomy): domain Bacteria; phylum Pseudomonadota; class Gammaproteobacteria; order JAABTG01; family JAABTG01; genus CAYWTP01. The sequence goes on from CAYWTP010000080.1 coordinate 9,486, forward strand.
CGCCCACCGAGGAGATGCTGGACGTGCTGGCCGCTATCGAAGTACCGGAAGAGCCCGGAAATGGCCTGGCGCCGGCCTGGCGGATGCTCGGTCTCGCCGCCCGCCGTACCAAGGCGCAGGCAGTGGCGGACGAGTACCACGCCTTGTTCATCGGCATCACCCGCGGCGAAGTGGTTCCCTACGGCTCCTGGTACCTGACGGGATTTCTCATGGACAGGCCCCTGGCCCGGCTCCGGGCCGACCTGATCCGGCTCGGATTCGAGCGCCAGGCCGACGTGCACGAGCCCGAGGACCATGCCGCTTCCCTGTGCGAGGTCATGGGGCTGCTGCTGTCGGAGGAGAACGACGCGCAGGCCGAGGACGCGGCCAAGGCCTTCTTCGCCGAGCACCTGGCTCCCTGGCTCGAGATGTTCTTTGCCGATCTCCAGGAGGCCGGGTCCGCGGCGCTCTATCGTGCCGTAGGCTACCTCGGCCAGCAGTTCGTGCAATTGGAGCGACGTTATTGGGCGTTGCCGGCCTGAGCAGGGCAGGCGGCGGCCACAAGCACTACAGACCTTGTTGGAGGAGCTAGCCATGGGCAAGACATCCGCTACGACTCGGCACAGCCGTCGCGTCTTCCTGAAGCAGATGGCCGTGGCCGGCGGTGCCGTCGGCACCGCCCTGACCTCGCGGTTGGCGGCGGCCGGAGCGCCGGAGCCGGGGCCCGGGCAGGCCGCTGCCGAGGCCGGTCCGTCGGGCTACCGGGAGACGGCACACGTGCGCGAATACTACAGCAAGGCCGCGTTCTGAAGCGTGCGGCCTGGTAGGAGGACTGAGCGATGAAGCTGATAAAGAAGAGCGCCTCGGTATCGGCCCCGGCGACTGTGGCCGGCGGTGGGCTGTTGTCCGGACTGATCGACCGGCGGACCCTGCTCAAACGCTCGGGTCTGGCCGCGGGAGGCGTCGCCGTGGCATCCATGCTGGCCCCGAGAATGATGCGCAAGGCCCAGGCCGGCATCAATCCCCCGCAGGCCGGGGTCGAGAAGGTGCAGCGGCGCAGCGTGTGTACCCACTGCTCGGTGGGCTGCGGCGTCATCGCAGAGGTCCAGAACGGGGTGTGGACCAGTCAGGAGCCAGACTTTGCTTCGCCGCTGAATCTGGGCTCGCACTGTGCCAAGGGAGCTTCGGTGCGTGAGCACGGCCACGGCGACAAGCGGGTGAAGTATCCCATGAAGCTGGTCGATGGCAAGTGGCAGCGCATCTCCTGGGACCAGGCGATCAACGACGTCGGTGACAAGCTGCTGGAGATCCGCGAGAAGTCCGGACCGGACGCCTTGTTCTTTTGCGGCTCTTCCAAGGCCAGCAACGAAGGATCGTACCTGCAGCGCAAATTCGCCGCCTTCTGGGGCTCCAACAACGTGGACCACCAGGCTCGCATCTGCCATTCCACGACCGTGGCCGGCGTGGCCAACACCTGGGGCTACGGTGCCATGACCAACTCCTACAACGACATGCACAACTGCAAGGCCATGTTGTTCGTAGGCAGCAACGCCGCCGAGGCCCACCCCGTGGCCATGCAGCACATCCTGCGGGGCAGGGAGAACGGCGCCAAGATGATCGTGGTCGATCCCCGCTTCACCCGCACCGCGGCCCACGCCGATCAATACATCCGCCTGCGCCCCGGTACCGACACCGCCTTCATCTGGGGCTTGCTGTGGCACGTGTTCCAGAACGGCTGGGAGGACAAGGAGTACATCAAGCAGCGGGTCTATGGCCTGGACGATGTACGCGAGGAGGTCAAGAAGTGGGACCCCAAGACGGTGGAGAACGTCACCGGCGTGCCGGAGACCGAGATGCACCAGTGCGCCAAGACCATGGCCGAGAACCGTCCCGGGACCATCGTCTGGTGCATGGGCGGCACCCAGCACCACATCGGCAACAACAATACCCGGGCCTACTGCATCTTCCAGCTCGCCCTGGGTAACATCGGAGTGGCCGGCGGCGGCGCCAACATCTTCCGCGGCCACGATAACGTACAGGGCGCCACGGACGTGGGGCCGAACTGTCATACCCTGCCGGGGTACTACGGACTGGCGGAGGGGTCCTGGAAGCACTGGGCCCGGGTGTGGGACGTGGACTACGACTGGCTGAAGAACCGCTTCGACATGTCCAAGAAATACATGGAAGGCGCCAAGGAATCCTTCACCATGAACACGCCGGGGGTGCCGGTGTCGCGCTGGATCGACGGCATCCTGGAGAATCAGGACGACTTCCAGCAGAAGGACAATTTCCACGCCATCATGTTCCAGGGCCACGCCGTCAACAGTCAGACCCGCGGACCCGACATGAAGCGCGCCCTGGAGAGTCCCAAGCTGGAGCTGGTGGTCATCTCCGATCCCTTCCCCACCCACCTCTCGGTAATGAGCGACCGCAAGAACGGGGTCTACCTGCTGCCCACCTGCACCCAGTACGAGACCTACGGCTCGGTGACGGCGTCCAACCGCTCGATCCAGTGGCGGGAGAAGGTAATCGAGCCCTTGTTCGAATCCCTGCCCGACCACGTGATCCTGTACAAGCTGGCCAAGAAGCTCGGCTTCGCCGACGAGATGTTCAAGCACATCAAAGTCGACAACGACGAGCCCCTGATCGAGGACATCCTGCGCGAGATCAACCACGGCACCTGGACCATCGGCTATACGGGGCAGAGCCCGGAGCGGCTCAAGGACCACACCAAGTACCGGCACACCTTCAACACCACCACCCTGCGCGCCGAAGGAGGGCCGCTGGATGGCGAGTATTACGGCCTGCCGTGGCCCTGCTGGGGCACCCCGGAGATGAAGCACCCGGGAACACCGATCCTGTATGACCCCAGCAAGCCGGTCGCCCAGGGCGGCCTGTGCTTCCGCACCCGCTTCGGCGTGGAGCACAACGGTGTCTCGCTGCTGGCCGACGGCTCCTACCCGGTGGGCTCCGAGATCAAGGACGGTTATCCGGAGTTCACGGCGGACATGCTCAAGCAGCTAGGCTGGTGGCCTGACCTCACGCCGGAGGAGCAGTCCGCGGCCGAGGGCCGGAACTGGAAGACGGATCTTTCGGGCGGCATTCAGCGGGTGGCGATCAAGCACGGCTGCGCGCCCTTCGGCAACGCCAAGGCCCGCTGCGTGGTCTGGCAGTTCCCGGATCCGGTGCCGGTGCACCGCGAGCCCTTGTACACCCCCCGCCACGATCTGGTCGCGAGCTATCCCACCTACGCCGACCGCAAGGCATTCTGGCGGCTGCCCACTCTGTATCAGTCGATCCAGGCCAAGGACTACTCCGGGGACTATCCGCTGATCTTCATCAGCGGGCGCCTTACCGAGTACGAGGGTGGCGGCGAAGAGACGCGATCCAACGTCTGGCTGGCGGAGCTGCAGCAGAACATGTACGTCGAGATCAACCCGGCCGATGCCAACGACCGCGGCGTGCACGACGGCCAGATGGTGTGGCTCGAAGGTCCCGAGGGCGGGCGCATCAAGGTCATGGCGATGATTACGCCCAGGGTCGGACGCGGCGTGGTCTGGACCCCGTTCCACTTCGGCGGCTGGTTCGAAGGCAAGGATCTGGTCGACAAGTACCCCGAGGGCACCGCGCCGTATGTGCGCGGTGAGGCGTGCAACACGGCGACCACCTACGGGTATGACGCGGTAACCCAGATGCAGGAGACCAAGGCCACCCTCTGCCGCATCTCCGCGGCCTGAGCGCGACGGGAGAAGACTCATGGCACGAATGAAATTCCTCTGCGATGCCGAGCGCTGCATCGAGTGCAACGGCTGCGTAACGGCCTGCAAGAACGCGAACGACGTCCCCTGGGGCGTGAATCGGCGCCGGGTCGTCACCCTGGACGACGGTGTGCCCGGGGAGAAGTCCATCTCGGTGGCCTGCATGCACTGTACCGACGCTCCTTGTGCTGCCGTGTGTCCGGTGGACTGCTTCTATACCACCGCCGACGGCATCGTGCTGCACGACAAGGACCTGTGCATCGGCTGCGGCTACTGCTTCTACGCCTGCC
>CAYWTP010000081.1:0-13488 GCA_964461215.1 uncultured Ectothiorhodospiraceae bacterium
AGCTCCCTCACGTTGTTGGAGAATGTCGCTACGCCACTGCGCGAGCACACGGATCTGTCCGAGCGCCTGATCCGCGAGATCGCGCTGCTCAAGATTGCGCTGGCGGGACTGCCGGCAGAGGCGGCGGGACGCTATCCGCGGCAGCTCAGCGGCGGCATGATCAAGCGGGCGGCCGTCGCCAGGGCCCTGGCGCTGGACCCGGAGGTGCTGTTCTTCGACGAGCCCAGCGCCGGCCTGGACCCGGTGAGCGCCAACGCGCTGGACGAGCTGATCCTCCAGCTTCGTGAATCGCTGGGTCTGACCGTAGTCATCGTCACCCACGATCTGGATTCCCTGTGGCGCACCACGGACCGGGTCGCCTTCCTGGGAGAGAAGAAGGTCATCGGGCTGGACAGCATGAAGGCCCTGAGCGAATCTGAGCATCCCCTGATCCGGGCCTACTTCCGGGGCCCACGGGGGCGCGCGGCGAAGGAGTCCGCATGGAGTCAAAGGTAAACTACACCCTGGTGGGGCTGTTCGTGCTGGTGCTGGGCAGCGCGCTTATCGGCGCCCTGGTCTGGCTGACCGCCGGACGCACCGCAAAGGTCTACGACACCTACGCCGCCTACATGACCGAGTCCGTCTCGGGCCTGAATCTCAAGGCCAAGGTCAAGTACCGCGGCGTGGACGTGGGCGAGGTGCGCGAGATCGCCCTGGACCACGACAATCCGGAGCGGGTCCGCCTGCTCCTGGATATCCAGCGCGGAACTCCGGTCAAGGTGGACACGGTGGCCATCCTGGCGACCCAGGGGATTACGGGCCTGGCCTACGTGGAGCTTACCGGCGGCAGCAGGGACGCGCCGGACCTGCGAGCGGGCACGGAGCAGCAGTACCCGGTGATCAAGACCGGTCCGTCGCTGCTGGTGCGCCTGGACAAGGCCGTTTCCAGCCTGGTGGGCAGCATGACCACGGCAGCCGGTGATCTCAGCGCGGTGGCCGAGCGGGTCAATACGCTGCTCAGCAACGACAATCAGCAGGCCTTCGCCGCAACCCTGCGCAACGCGGAGAAGGTCACCGGCGTGCTGTCGACCCGCGCCGACGCCCTGGAGCAGGATCTGAAGAACGTATCGGCGATCTTGGCGAATGCGGCCCAGGTCAGCCAGAAGCTGCCGGAGATGGTCAGCGGTGTGAATGGCGGCGTCGCTGCGGTGCGCCAGGCCATGGGCAACATCAGCCGGGCCGCCGGCGGTGTGGACCGGATGGTCGCCGATACCCAGCAGGCGCTGGTACGCTCCTCGGGCGACAGCTTGGCGCGGGTGAATGCGCTGCTGGTCGAGCTGCAGGATCTCAGCCGCACCCTGGAGCGTCTGGGCAGGGAGATGGAGCGGGATCCCAACATGCTGCTGTTCGGGCGCCAGCGCCTGCCGCCCGGACCGGGAGAATGAAGCCCATGGATAACAAGACCGGTCGCTGCGTCTGGCTCGGACTGGCGCTGCTGGGCGTGCTTCTCGGCGGTTGCACCACGCTGCCTCAGCGCCTCGCAGGCCCGACGGTTCAGACGCACATCCTGGCTCTGGAGAACCTGGCGCCTGCGTTGGCGCCTGTGGGACCCGCTCTGATCGTTACCTCCCCGACGGCGCGGCCCGGTTACGACTCCGCGCGCATGGTGTACGTGAAGCGGCCCTATGAGCTGAGCCATTTCGCGCGCAACGGCTGGGCGGCACCCCCGGCCCGCATGCTGCAGCCGCTTCTGGTCCAGGCTCTGGAGTCCTCGGGCCGCTTCTCGGCCGTGGTTGCCGGCCCCAACAACGTGGTGGCGGATGTGCGCTTGGATACGGAGATCCTGCTCCTGTATCAGGACTTTACCACCAAGCCGAGCCGGGTGCGGCTGGCCCTGCGGACCCAGATGGTGGACTTGAGAACCCGCCGCGTGCTGGCCACCCGGACCTTCCAGGATGCCGAGCCGGCCCCCAGCGACGATCCCTTCGGAGGCGTGACCGCCAGCAACCGGCTCCTGGCCCGGATGCTGGAGCAGGTAGCCCGGTTTTGCGCCGAGACAGCGGCACGTGGCAAGGGCGGCAAGGTTGGCGGGGGTGCCGGTCGGCTCGCGCCGCGCTAGACGGTACGCAGGACTACTGGGGAGGCCATCGGTATGAGCACGGTCCCGCCCCTACATGCCCTATACCTGTCGCGACACAAGAGCCTGCCCGAGTCCATGGATCGGCGCTACGAGCTGTTGCAGGGAGAGCGATACATGGTTCCCGGCTGCTCGCTTTCCTCAGCGTCTTTGCGCCTCTGCGCGAGACCCTCCCAGGCTCTCCACGGCCCGGTCGAAGTGCAGCTTGAGCACGAGCACTGTCAGGGCCAATCCCAGGGTCACGCCGTTGGCGACAATCACGGGCAGGGAGCCGATGGCGATGCCGTAAAGCAGCCATAGGCCAACACCCAGGCTGAACAGGGCGAAGGTGCCCAGAGAGATGTCCCGTCCCGAGCGGGACCGCCAGATCTTCAGAACCTGGGGGATGAAGGCGACGGTGGTGAGGCTTCCGGCCGCCGTACCCAGCAGGTTGACCGCATTCACCAAGCTGATCCTCGCCTGCGTGCCCCGTAGGGGCGGGGAGCGCATTGTACAGCGTGAAGCCCAGCCTTGCGCCACCGGCGCGAGATCGCGCAGGAATCCGCCGGCGGAAATGGATAAACTGCGCACTCCTGCCGCGGGCCGGGAGTGCGGCCAGTGAGAGCCGATGCGGCGGGTCCGATCAAACAGGAGCCTTCATCAACCATGAATCCACCCGAGCCTTGCCTGCGCCTGGGGATCCCCAAGGGCAGCCTCCAGGACACGACCCAGAAGCTCTTCAACCTGGCGGGCTACAGTCTGCGGATCTCGGGGCGCTCCTACTATCCCGAAGTCGACGATCCCGAGATCCAGTGCATTCTGATCCGTCCCCAGGAGATGGCCCGTTACGTGGAGCAGGGGGTGCTGGACTGCGCGATCACCGGCCTGGATTGGATCCTGGAGACCGGCGCCGACGTGGCCGAGCTGGCCGATCTGCGGGCGCCCTGGCCCAACTACGGGACGGTGCGCTGGGTCATGGCCTCCAAGGAGGACTCGCCCTTTCGCACCGTTGGGGATCTGGAGGGCAAGCACATTGCCACCGAAGCGGTGGGTATGACCAAGCGCTTCCTGGACGAGCGTGGGGTGAGCGCGTCGGTGGAATTCTCGTGGGGCGCCACCGAGGTCAAGCCCCCCATTCTGGCCGACGCTATCGTCGATGTCTCCGAAACCGGCTCCAGCTTGCGGGCCAACAACCTGAAGGTCATGCACGTGGTGCTGGAGAGCACGCCGCGGCTGATTGCCAACCACCGCTCGCTGGAAGAGACCTGGAAGCGGGGCAAGATCGATCGGCTGCTCATGCTGCTCAAAGGCGCCATCGCCGCTGCCACCCGCGTGTCCCTGGCCATGAACGTGCCGCGTGCCGCGGTCCAGCGTGTACTGGACATCCTTCCGGCCCTCGGTACGCCCACCGTCTCCACCCTGGCCGATGAGAATTGGGTGGATATCAGCACCGTCGTGGAGGAGAAGCTGGTGCGCGACCTGATTCCACGGCTCTATGAGGTGGGAGCCCGCGGCATCATCGAGCTGCCCATCAACAAGATCATCGAGTAGGTTGTCGCCGGTGCAAGCCATACCAGCCTTGAGTGAGTCCGAGGCCCGCCCGCACAGGCGGCTGCCGCTGCTGGCCCTGCTCGTCATCACCGTGGCTGGGTTGGGACTACGGGTTCTGGCAGCCGTAGGTACCGACGTCGAAGCGCCGCTCCGTGCCGATGCCGGCCAGTACTACATGTATGCCTATAATCTGCGGCATCACGGGGTCTACTCCGATGACCCGGCAGGCCTGGGCAGTCCCGATGCCATCGTGAAGCCGGACGCTTACCGCTCTCCGGGCTACCCGCTGTTCCTGGTGCCCCTGATCGGTGACACGCCGACTCACCGGATGCTGATGAATATCAACCTGGTGCAGGCGCTTCTGGGCGCCGGGTTGATCATGGTCGTGTATTGGTTCGCCAAGGGCTTGCTGCCCGCCTGGGGCGCCCTGGTCGCGGCCTTGCTGACCGCGCTGAGTCCGCATCTGGTAAATGCCGGAGTCTACGTCCTGAGCGAGACGCTGTTCGCCTTTGTCCTGGGCTTGGGATTTGCCTTGTTGGCGGCCGGTGGCCGGGGGGACAAGCGGGCGTGGCTGGTGGCGGGAGCCCTCCTGGGCGCTGCGGCACTCACGCGACCGACGGTGCAATACCTCATTATTCCGCTGGGGCTATTGACCTTCTTCAGCACCGGCGTGGCGCGGCGGCGCACCGCCGCGGCTCTAATGGTGGCCGGGTTTATCCTGGCCTTTGGCCCTTGGCTGATACGTAACGAGCTCAGCCTGGGCACCCTGGGCGAGGACCGCCTCAAGATCGATACGCTGCACCACGGCATGTATCCTGATTTCATGTACAGAGGCGACCCGCGCAGCTACGGGATTCCCTACCGCTACGACCCGCGTTCAGCCGAGATCCGGAAAAGCATGACATCGGTGCTGGCGGAGATCGCCCGGCGCTTCCGGGAAGAGCCGCTGCGCCACCTGCAATGGTACTTGCTGGGTAAGCCCGAGCAGCTATGGTCATGGAACACCGTGCAGGGGATGGGTGACACCTTCGTCTATCCGGTGAGCAAGACCCCTTACGCCGGCAATGCCCTGTTCGAGGCCACGCACCGGCTCATGCACTTGCTGCACGGGCCGCTGCTGCTGCTGGCGGCGGTGGGTGCCGTGCTCGCCTGGCTTCCCGGTCTGACTGCGAGATCTCCTCCGGGAGCGCTCCTGGGCCTGCGCGCCTGCAGCCTGCTGCTGATCTACTACACGGCGGTCCACATGGTCGGCGCGCCGTTTCCCCGCTACTCGGTTCCAGCGCTCCCGTTCGTGTACGTGATGGCGCTGTCTGCGGTGGCCATGCTGACAAGCTTGTACCGGCGTCGCCGTACCGTCGCAGCATGAACCGGCTGCGACGGCACGGACGCATGTTGCAAGCACTGGCCGGTGTGGGCATTGGCTGCATGTTCTTGTGGCTGGCGTTCCGGGACTACGAGATCGAGGATCTGCGGGATCTGGCTTTGACGGCCCGGGGCCGCTGGATAGCCGCGGCATTGGCAGTGTATCTGGCAACCATGGCAGTGCGCTCCCTGCGCTGGCATCTGCTGCTGCGCCGGCTCGACTCCCGGATCCGCTTGCCGGGCGTGGCCGAAACCCTGGTCCTGGGCTACGCCGTCAACAACGTGCTGCCCGCCCGGCTGGGAGAGCTGTTTCGGGCGGACTACGCGAAGCGGCGCCTGGGGATCTCCCGGTCCGAGGTGCTGGGCTCGATCGTGATTGAGCGGGCCTTGGATGGTGCCACCGTGGTGGGGTTTCTCTGGCTGGGGCTGCTGCTCAGCGGGGCCGGCGCCGGAGCACAGATCGCCCAGCGCGCCTTGCTGTGGCAGGTGGCCGGCGTTGGCGCCGGACTGTTCGGGCTGCTCTTCCTGGTCATGCTACTGATTGGGCGCGGTCATCGCATGCACTTCAGTGACCGCCTACCCGCGTTTCTCGGCCGCCGGCTTTCGGCGTTTCGCCGCAGCATTGCCGGGGTAGGGCTGGCCACCGCCAGTGCCAGCGCCGGCATGTCGCCGCTGGTCTGGCTGGGCGAGGCGGCCGCGCTGTGGTGCGTTCTGAGGTCCCTGGAAGTCTCCCTGGGCGCGCCGGCGGCCATGGTGATTACCGGTGCCGTGAGCCTCAGCACTCTCATACCCACTGCCCCCGGCTACCTGGGCACGTTTCAGTATGCGTTCTTTCTGGCCTTGTCCGCCGTGGGCGGTGACGGCGCCACCGGCGTCGTGGCCGCCACCCTGACGCAGGTGTTTCTGTTCGGGAGTGTGGTTCTGGCCGGCGCGGTCATCTATCTGTGGCGGCAGCTCCGACCTCCAGCCATGGCCGGCCCGTGAGCCCGGCGCGCAGGGGGCTGGGAATTTCATCACCGCCTCAGCAACTTACCCCGGCCCGGTGCCGAGCTGGTGAAATATTCAAGGTGGCCCCCAGCCACGCCGCTCAGCTCGCCGTCGCCGAGGAGAGCTGCAGCACATAGGGCGTGCCGCCGGCGTTTTGGTCGAGGTACTCCATCAGGCCATCAAAGGGAAGCGGGCGGCTATAAATGTAGCCTTGCACCGCTTCACAGCCCAGCTCCTGTAGGAAAGCGAGCTGGGCCTCGGTCTCTACCCCTTCGGCGATGGTCTTAAGGCCCAGGCTGTGGGCCATGGCGGTGATGGTGCGGACGATGGCCGCGTCGTTGGCATCGGTCTCCAGGTTGCGTATGAACGAGCGGTCAATCTTGAGGGACTGGATGGGAAAGCTCTTCAGGTAGTTCAGCGATGAGTATCCGGTACCAAAGTCGTCGATGGCCGTCTGTACGCCGATATCGTTCAGCCGCTGCAGGCTCTCGTTGGCTTCCTCGCGGTTCTCCATCAGCATGCTCTCGGTCAGCTCCACCTCGAGCCGGCCGGGCGCAAGCCCGGTGTCATTCAGTACCCGGGTGACCAGATCGTAAACGTCCTGCTTAAAGAAGTTGTAGCCGGACAGGTTGACCGCCACGCGCAGGCGGTGGCCGGTGCTCTCCGTCAAGGCTACCATCCGGGCGCAGGCCTGGCGCAGCACCAGCTCGGTCAAGGGCACGATCAGGCCGGTTTCCTCGGCGGTGGGAATGAACTCACCTGGAAGGACGATCCCCCGCTCGGGATGCCGCCAGCGCACCAGCGCCTCCACCCCGACCACCGTCGACGAGCTCAGCTCGACCTGAGGCTGGAAGTACACCTCCAGCTCATCGCGCTGCAGAGCCCGGCGCAGCTCGGACTCGACCTGCAGGCGTTGCAGGGCCACGGCGTTCATGGAGGCGTCATAGAACCGGACGGTATTGCCCCCGCGCGCCTTTGCACTGTACATGGCGGCGTCGGCGTTCTTGATCAGAGTCGTCACGTCGTTTCCGTCCAAGGGATAGAGGGCGATGCCGACGCTGGTGCCGACCGAGACCTCGTACCCCTCCAGAGTCATGGGCGCCGAGACCGCGTCGAGCAGGCGCTGGGCTACCTTGGAGGCGTCCTGGGGATGCTTGACGCTCAGGAGCAGGACCGTGAACTCGTCGCCCCCCTGGCGCGCCACCATCAGGTCCAGATCAGGCTCGCTGATGGGTGAGATGTAGTCCGAGGCGCGCACGCAATGCTCCATACGCTGAGCGACCTCCTTGAGGAGCAGATCGCCGATGTGGTGACCCAGGGTGTCGTTGATGCGCTTGAAGCGATCCAGGTCCAGAAACAGCAGTGCCAGGGGTAGCCGCTCGCGGTGCGCGTGCAGCAGCGCTTGCTCGAACCGGTCCCGGAACAGGAGCCGGTTGGCGAGGCCGGTGAGGCCGTCGTAAAAGGCAAGCCGGTGCGTCTCGTCCATGGCCTCCCGCAGCTCCCGCGTCTGTCGCAGTACCTGAGCCTGCTTCCGGCGCAGCTCCGCTTCGATCTGCTCGCGGCGCTGTATCTCCTGCTCCAGCGTCTCGCGTTGCCGGGTGGATACTTCGAAGCGTTCCTGCAGCAGCAGATTGGCCCGGCGGAAGCGCCATACGATCAGGTAGCTCAAGGCGAACAGTACCGGCAGAGCGCCGACCGTAATCATGACTGCCCAGGAGGTGCGGGCCGGAAACACTTCCTGCTTCCGGCGCACAATCATGACCCACAGCGGAGTCCCAGGGGCCTTCGCCACGGCACCCGCCAGGGCGCCGGGTGGCTCGGATTTCGCGACGGCCGCGAACACGTGCACGCCCTTTCCGCGAGCGTGCTGGAACTCCTGGGAAAGTCCGGCGCGCCGGACCGGGTCCAGGTGTGGTGGGAGTATGACGCGTCCGCCGTCCGTCAGGACATAGTGCCCGGCGGTAGTCGAGCCGTCGGTGCCGCGCAGCACGGAGGCGCTGACGGTTTCGGCGGAGACCCACACTAGAAGCTGGCCCGCGTGCTGGGACTTGAAATAGAAGGGGGCGGTGAGAAGCAGCTCCGAGCCGGCCAGATCCGGCACCATCCGGGGTTCGGATCCCGGTTCGGAGAGCAGCTCCCGCCATGCTTCCGGCACCGGATTTGACTGCCCCAGGCCGTCGGTGTCGGCGAGCACACGGCCGTCGGCCTCCATGAACAAGGCACGCTTGACCAGCGGCGTATCACCCACGCTGCGGTCCTTCACGAACCGGACCAGCAGCTCGCGAATCCGGTACAGGTTCGCCCTCAGTCCATAGGACATGGACATCTTCAGCGCTTTGTTGGTGAAGTAGTGGGTCAGCTCCGGGGCCTCGGCCAGCACCTTGACGTCGTTCTTCCACTGGCCGGCCAGGAACCCCACGGTATGTGCAAGCTCCTCGGTCTCGAGCTGCAGCCGCACGGCCGCGGCCTCGTGGAGCTCCTTCTCCGAGAGGTAGTTGGTGGTGAGCAAGGTCCCGGCATAGACGGTCATGGCGAGCCCGATCAGTAGAGCCCGCAGGTTCCACCTTCGATGGACCATCTGAAGCACCGCCGCCCCCCCTGGCCGTGGTCCAAGCTCAGTGCGGGAAGAAGTCGTCGAAGTACACGAAGATGGCCGGGTAGTACTTGGCGACCAGCTTGCGGTAGGTGCCGTCGCGCCTGATCTGCGCGAGAAACTCATTGAACGCCGCCCGCAGTGCCGGGGAGTCCTTGCGGAAGGCCGCACCCATTAGCTGCGGCTGCGATACCGGCCCTACCACCTTGATGAGCCCCGGCCACTTCTCCAGCGCGATCAAGGTGTCGGGCACGTCCAGCAGGGTGGTTCGGGCGTCTTTGCGCAGGATCGCCGGAACCATCTCGTTCAGGTTGGTGCTGCGGGTGTAGAGCCGGATGTCCGCCCCGGTCGTGGCCAGATTGTAGAGCCTCGGATCCAGGCAGGTGTTCTCCATCGCCAGCACGTCCATGCCCCGGAGCTTACTCTTGACGTGGGCCACGTCCACGGCATGGTTCCCACTGCCGTCCACCGGGGTGATGGGCAGATCGGCGCGGGCGATTAGCCAGACCCCGGACGGAAAGGTAGGCTCGGAGAAGTTCACGACCTTCTGGCGCCACGGGAGAATGGTGAAGCCGTTGGCCACCACGTCGCCCTTGACCGGGCCAGAGCCGACCACCGTGACCTGGTTCCCGTCGCGGCTGATGCGCTTGCCAGTCAGGTCAGTGATCACGTCCTTCCAGTTGCTCTCCACGAAGCGGTACTTGACACCCAGGTGGGCGGCAAAGGCCTGCATCAGCTCCACGTCCAGCCCATCGCCGCTTCCGGTCACGAAGTTTGCGTACGGGATCCCGATGTGACGGAGCTCGCCGCGAGCCAGCACCTCTTTGAGGTCCCCTCCTGTGGCGAAAGCCTGGAAGGGCAGGGTGGTGGAGGCGGCAAAGGTGAGAATGGCAAACAGCGCAGCTAAGGTGGATCTTGGCATGGTATCGTCCCCGGCGGCTCTCAAGTGGATCGGTACACACATTATCGGACGCGGCTCCGCGCACTGAAGGGCGTGGCGCGGCAGTGATCGATGCAGACCGCCGGATTGCTTAGGCGCCTTTGTGCGAGACAATCACTGGCCTTCGGCCTACAGGTCGACCGTGTCTGCACCAGTGCAGAGGCCCTTATCCTGGGGGAGCGTAGATTCGCGAGAGGAACCGCGGCCGTGGCCCTTACGCCCTCTGGGTCTCGGCGCCGGGCGCTAGCCGCAGGCGGCGGCCGGCATCTCCGGCTCGGCGCGCGGGGGCGCCGCGGTCTGCTCTGGATGGCGTGGGAAGCGCTTGGCCTCCGGGTAGGGGAATACGTCTTCCAGCACGCCGGCGTCCACACTAGCCTGCCGCTGCCGCCAGTAATCCGCGTCCAGCAGGTCCCGGTGCAGGCCCAGGAACGCCTGCCTGACGCCGGGATCGACCAGCAGGAAGGTGCCGAACTCCTCGGGAAACACGTCCGCCGGCCCCACCGAATACCAGGGCTCGTCAGACATCTCATACTCGGGGTAGGGCGCCGTGGGTATGCGGCGGAAGTTGCACTGCGTGAGGTAGCAGATCTCGTCATAGTCGTAGAACACGACCCGCCCCTGACGGGTGACGCCGAAGTTCTTCAGGAGCAGATCACCGGGAAAGATGTTGGCGGCGGCAAGCTGCTTGATGGCCCGCCCATAGTCCTCCACCGCCCGGACAAGCTGGCCCGCGTCGGCGCTCTGAAGGTAGACGTTGAGCGGAATCATGCGCCGCTCGATATACAGGTGCTTGATCACCAGCTGCTCGCCGTCGATCTCGATGCTGGAGGCGGCCTCCCGGGTGAGTTCGGCCAGCAGCTCCGGCGAGAACCGGCGCAGGGGGAATGCGGCGTCCGAGTACTCCAAGGAATCGGCCATCCGGCCCACCCGGTCGTGCAGCTTGACCAGCCGGTACTTGGCCATGACGGCCTCGCGGGTGGTGTCCTTGGGAGCCGGGAAGCGATCCTTGATGACCTTGAACACGTAGGGGTAGGAGGGCAGGGTGAAGACGCTCATGACCATGCCACGGGCGCCCGGCGCGATCACGAAGTCATCGCTGGAGTGGCGCAGATGGCGCAGGAAGTCCCGATAGAACTCGGTCTTGCCGTGCTTCTGCAGGCCGATGGCGGTGTACAGATCCGCCTTGGTCTTGCACGGCAGCACGCGCAGCAGGAATTCCACGACGGCCGAGGGCACCTCGGTGTCCACCATGAAGTAGGAGCGGGCGAAGCTGAAGAGGTTGGCCAGCTCCGCCTCTCCGGCCAGCAGGGTGTCCACGTACAGCGCGCCCCGCTCGTTGTTGAGGATGGGGATCGCGAACGGGATCTCGTCGGCACCGTTCACGGCCTTGCCGATCAAGTAGGCCGCCTTGTTGCGGAAGAACGGACAATTCAGCACCGAGATCTGGAAGTTCTGCTGGCGCACGGCGCCGGCCGGCATCCGGCCGCGCACCGCCCGCAGCAGATTGCGCACGTCGCGCCTGGAATTCTCGTAGGGTAGGGTGAAGCCGAAGCTCTTCAAGATGGTGCACAGGACCCGTGCGAAGCCGTCCCGTGCCGGGTAGTAGCTGGCATAGGTGGGCACCTCCAGCTCCAGGTGCTCGGAGGAGACGGCCGGCCGCACGAAGATGTTCTGGTTGTTGTAGTAGCGCCGGGCGAACAGGTGACAGAACACCGAGTTGTAGAAGGTCTCGGCCAGCTCCGGCTGCTTGTGCAGATGGAGCAGACGTACGTACTCGATCTTGATGCGCTGCCATAAGGCCTCGTCCAGCGGAGTGATGGGGAAGCGGCTGCGCAGCGCGGTGGTGGTCTGAGTGACCTGGCGGTCGTAGAAGTCGATGCGCTCCCGCGATACTCGCTG
This sequence comes from uncultured Ectothiorhodospiraceae bacterium, assembly GCA_964461215.1. Taxonomy (GTDB): domain Bacteria; phylum Pseudomonadota; class Gammaproteobacteria; order JAABTG01; family JAABTG01; genus CAYWTP01. The sequence continues at coordinate 11,428 of CAYWTP010000081.1, forward strand.
CACGCTCTGCCAGTCGGTGGCCTCGAAACGCTCGCGCGCACCACCGGTGATCTGCTGAAAGCGGCTGTAGTGACGCTCGAAGCCGTCCAGGATCCGGTGCGCGATCTGCTTTGCCAGCTCCCAGGCCATGGCTGCCTCAGAGCAGCGCCCGGGGAGCGACGAGGATGCCGTCCGCGTCGCAGTAGACCACACACCCGGGCACGAAGGTCGCCCCAGCGAAGCGTACCGGAACCGCCGTGGTACCCTCGCCGCGCTTGTGGCTCCGGCGGGGATGGCTTGCCAGTGCCCGGACTCCCAGGTTCATGCTCCGGATCGCCGCGCTGTCGCGCACACAGCCATGCACCAGGACCCCGGCCCAGCCGTTGTCCAGGGCCATCCCCGCCAGCCGGTCGCCCAGCAGGGCGCAGCGGGTGGAGCCGCCTCCGTCCACCACCAGCACCCGCCCGTCGCCGGGCCGCGCCAACGCTTCCCTGACCCGGGAGTTGTCCTCGAAGCACTGCACGGTGGCTACCGCGCCCCAAAAGCCGGGGCGGCCCCCGAAGTCCTGCAGGACGGGATCGCAGATCTGCACCTCGTCCTCGTGGGCGTCACTTAGGTCGGCGGTGGCGTAGTGCATGGGGGACGCCCCGTGTCGTCGCTTGCCGGCGCTTACGCGCCCACCGCCTTCTCGAACTGGGCCTCCTCCGTGGAGCCCTTGAGCGCGGTGACCGAGGACCGCCCGCCCTGGATGGTGTTGGTGACGGTGTCGAAGTAGCCCGCGCCCACCTCCTGCTGATGGGCCACGAAGGTGTAGCCGCGGTCGGCGGCGGCGAACTCCGGCTCCTGCACCATCTCCACGTAGGCACGCATGCCTTCGTCGGCGTAGCGCCGGGCCAGGTCGAACATGCTGAACCACATGCTGTGGATGCCGGCCAGGGTGATGAACTGGTATGTATAGCCCATGGCGCCCAGCTCGCGCTGGAAGCGGGCGATAGCGGTCTCGTCCAGGTTCTTGCGCCAGTTGAAGGACGGGCTGCAGTTATAGGCCAGGGCCTTGCCGGGGTTGTTCCGCTTGACTGCCTCGGCGAAGCGGCGGGCAAACTCCAGGTCGGGCGTGCCGGTCTCGCACCACACCAGGTCGGCATAGGGTGCATAGGCCACTCCCCGGGCGATGGCTTGCTCCAGGCCGGGCCGGGTGCGATAGAAGCCTTCCGGGCAGCGCTCGCCGGTGAGAAAAGGGCGGTCTCGCTCGTCCACATTGGAGGTAATCAGGCTGGCGGCCTCCGCGTCGGTGCGGGCCAGCACCACCGTGGGCACGCCCATGACGTCGGCGGCCAGGCGGGCCGCGGTCAGCTTCTGGATCGCCTCCTGGGTCGGGACCAGAACCTTACCGCCCATGTGTCCGCACTTCTTCACGGAGGCGAGCTGATCCTCGAAGTGCACGCCGGCGGCCCCGGCCGCAATCATGTTCTTCATCAGCTCGAAGGCGTTGAGCACGCCGCCGAAGCCTGCCTCGGCGTCGGCCACCACGGGCAGGAAGTAGTCCACGTAGCCGGGATCGCCCGGCTCTACCCCGCGGGCCCACTGGATCTCGTCGGCGCGCTTGAAGGCGTTGTTGATTCGGCGCACCACCGTGGGCACGGAGTCGTAGGCATACAAGGACTGGTCCGGGTACATGGACTCGGAGGTGTTGTTGTCGGCGGCTACCTGCCAGCCCGATAGATAGATTGCCTCCAGTCCGGCCTTGGCCTGCTGCACCGCCTGGCCGCCGGTGAGCGCCCCCAGACAATTCACGTAGCCCTTCTTGGCACCGCCGTGCACCAGCTCCCACAGCCTCTGCGCGCCGCGGCGGGCGAAGGTATGCTCGGCCTGTACGGAGCCGCGCAGGCGCACCACGTCGGCGGCCGAATAGTCGCGGCGCATTGCGTTCCAGCGGGGATTGTCCTTCCAGTCCTGCTGCAGCGCCTGGATCTGCTCGTCTCGCTTCATCATCTGTCTGGCTCCGGTTGTGGTCATGTCGTAGTTGATTGTCATGCCCGTCAGGGCAGCCGCTCGTAGGCGGCCAGCGTGAGAAATTCGTCG
>CAYWTP010000082.1:0-13460 GCA_964461215.1 uncultured Ectothiorhodospiraceae bacterium
CAGCGGCCTTACCTCCGCAGTCCGAAGATGGCAACATAATTTCCGTCAGCCTCCTAAGCTTCTGCACGGCCATTCGAAGCTGGTGTTGGCCGGGACGTTCAGACCTGGTACATGACGGAAGGGCGACGGCTGGAAAGCGAGGAGCTACCAAGTAGACCGCCGGGGCAGCAACAACATTAGACAGGCGGCACGTGTGTGCCGTTACGTGGGCCGGTTTGAGATGGGCGGGGCGGAGTTCATGTATCCCCTCAAATATTTTGGCGGAGCGGCGATAGCCGGAGCGCGGGCAAACGCGCCACACGCCATCCGTGGACGTGTTCCCGTTGCTGTCTCCCCCCTCTTGCCCCGTTAGCCGCGCCGAGCATCGCAGCCGAAGGCGGAAGCTGCCCGAGAGGGGGGTGGGTCACGGCGGTTTGTCCAGTGAACAAACGCAGCCTGGCGAACGCCCAGCCATGGAGGCCTGGGCGGGGGGGCATTGAAACTCGAAGAGTCGCGCCAGGGACGGCGAGAAGTTGCATCATACGGAGTTGGGGCGCAGCAGGCGGCCCGTCGCTGATGGGACAGGGATGGCCTGTAGGAGCGGCCGTGAGGCCGCGAACGAGCACCAAGCCGTGCCAGAGCCATTCGCGGGCTAACGCCCGCTCCTACGTTGAGATGGGTGGCCTGTAGGAGCGGCCGTGAGGCCGCGAACACACGCCAGGCCGTGCGAGAGCCATTCGCGGGCTATCGCCCGCTCCTACCCGGTGGGGGCGGAAAGACTCTGCGGATCGCCGGCCCCGTACGTGACAATGCAGGATTAGCGGCTCAGCGTCGGCCCGTACGCACCCAGCTTGCGCCGGATCCACCAGTGGTCGAATTTGTGCCGGATGGCCCAGTCCGAGAACTGGTACTCGTACAACGTGGTGCGCAGATACCTCGGGGGCGTGTCCGGAAAAGGATTGCTGCGCAGCAGCGCCGCGACGGGAGGCGCATTCTGCAGCAACCGGTCGAGGAAGCGGTCGAACCAGGGACTTTGCCAGTACGGACCCAGCGCGGCAAACCACATCTGCCAGTCCAGCCGCGGCTGATGCGGAATGTTCCACGTCGGCGCCCGGTTGATGTCCCCCGGCTTGTACCGGAACCGGTATGGCTTCCAATGCGTGCCGTCCATGGAGCCTTCCACGATGATCTCCAGCCGCCGCGTGGTCATGACCGCAAATACGCCGTACGGATTCACGATGTGCAGGGGCTCGATGACTCCATACAACTGCTGCGCGGAGCGAATGAGCCTACCGTCACTCACGTCGGCCACAAGCTGCAGCCCGCCGAACAACACCGCACAAACAAGCGTAGCCCCGATGAGCCCCCGGTCCAGAAACGGGATGCGAAATACCCGGGACCCGCCCTTGATCCATCGCAAGAAGGCATTCGGCAGCACCCTGCCGAATGCCTGGTCGTCGAACAGAAAAAGGCACAGGCTCATGGCGAGCAGATTGAAGAAGTTGTAGTTGCCGGTGAGCAGGATCAGTCCTTGCAGGAGCAGGAATCCCCAGGCGGCCAGCCCTCTGGCGCGGCGTGGCAGGAAAACGAAGAAGGGCAGTATCAGCTCGACGATGAATACGCCCACCACCGCCGCCTGCAAGAACCAGCCCGGAAGCTGGTTGGCGTACCAGGCCACGGGGGTGGGCAGCGGCTGGGTCTGAAAGTGGTAGCTCAGGGCCGTCAGGTTGGCCCAGGTGGGATCATGGCTGGCCAGCTTGACGACGCCCGAGCCCAGCATGAAGCGAAACAGCAGCCAGCGCATCAGCCACGGTACGGCCCGGGAGCCGGTGGGCAGAAAGATGGCGAGAAACCCGGCTTCCAACAGCAGCACGTCCCACTGATAGCCGGTGAAGATCTGTCCGGCATAGAACAGCGACAGGTACAGCAGGTACAGGATTATCAGGCTGGTGCGCTGGAACACGCCCAGCAGCAAGGTGACGGAGGCGATCGCGCCGGCCCAGCATGCCGCCTGCAGCGTGGCGTCGGACACGCTTAGCCAGAATACCGTGGGAATGTCCCAGTAACGCGCCGGCCCTAGAGCGCGGGCGGAAGCCAGGAAATCGGCGGCCGGCAGGATGCCGTCGGAACCCACAAGCCCCAGGACTTGTACTCCCAGGGACACGAAGGCAGCCAGATAGATGAGGGCCAGTGCCCGCAGGAACAGCCACGAGACCACGGAGTACGCCGCGGGCTGCGGCTCCCGGCCCCACAGCCAGAGGGTGGGCCGGAACAGGCGCTCCCGGTGACGGGCGGCGAGCCGGTACAGTGCCTCGCTGGCCGTGGCGAAGCCAGGTACGGCTTGGTACAGCCAGAGCCAGAAGCCCCGCCCAGGCGCCTGGCTCAGTACCCCGAAGGTCGCCGCCGCGCCGCTGCGAATACTCCCGTCCGCAGCGATGAGCTGCACGGCCCGCCGAAATTCGGCCAGGGGAATTGCAGGATACTGCTGCGCCACCTCCTGATACGGTGCGTAGCGTACCCGGTCCCCGGTCATGCGCTGCCAGTACCGTACCCACCAAGCACAGAACCCGCAGTCGCCGTCGTAGACGAGAAGCGGGCTCTGTGGGGAGGCGTCGGTTGACGGCATGCAGGCGGTATCCTCGGGAGCTGGACTTTACCCGGTCAGCGCCATAGAGACACACGGCAGGTACATCAGCTCCCCCCTCGCGGGTCAGCCATGCAGATGATCACATGGTAGTCGAGTGGACCCGTAGCAGGGTGAAGTTTTGGTGAGGTCTGTGTGGCGAGAGTGGCGGGACTAGCGGGAGTAGCGGGAGTGGCAAGGTTGGCGAGGGTGGTGAGGGTGGCGGGAGTAGTGGGAATGGTGTAGGCGGCAAACGTGAACCGGACAGTCGCCGACCTGTGGTCGGCGACTGATGCAACAGCGGTACCTTAAAACCGAAGGGTCGAAGGCCCCTCGGTCACCAGAAGGCCATCAGGCGCCCATCGTCGACCTTGTGCTCGAAGCGGTGCAGTGGGCGGTCGCCCTTCTCGGTGCACTGGCCCGACTCGATGTCGAAAGCCCAGTGGTGCTTCGGACAGGTCAGCTTTCCGTTCTCCAGCGCCAGATCCGGAATGTTGGTTACCTGATGGGGGCAGCGGCTGTCGTAGACGTTGATTACATCCGCGGTTCGGTAGACGAACAAGTCGCGCCCGTCGCAGTGCAGATAGGTCGTCTCGCCGAGGGCTACCTCGTCCAGGACTGCAACCTCGTGCCAGCGCGGTGTGGTGTCCAGCATCTCCGGGCGGAACTCCGGGATATCCATGTCCAGCAGGATGTCCACCGCCCACACGATCTTGGCAAGTCCCAGGACGGGGAAAGCCATCAGCAGAGCGTCCAGCACTTCATTGGGGGTACAGCCCTCGCGCAGGGCACGGCTGAGGTACTGCCGGAACCCGTTCTCGGTTTGCACCGCCACCTTGGTGATGACAGAGATCAGATCCCGGGTCTTGGGGTCCAGGTGGGTACCGGCCAGCTTGAGAAACTTGAAATAGCCCGTCATTGCATCAGGGCGGGCTTTGACCAGATAGGCAAGTGCATCGCTCATGGCGTGGAAGTTCCCCGAATCAATTTACCAGCGAGACAGGAAACACTAGAAAGGCACCTGCAGGCCATGATCTGGAGCAAAGGCAGGGACTTTGCTCAGTATCTCGGTCGAAGACGGCACTGACCACAGACCCAAACGGGCCGGACCGCAGCCATCATTCGTTGACGGCGTCGATGAGCCGGCGCAGGCGAGCGAAGTCGCGGCGGCTGAAGTCGATGACGAGCCGCGGCAGGTGTGCAAGATGCGGCTGGTCGGCCTCGGCTGGCAGTGGCCCAGACAGGCGGATCCGGCCACCGGGGCGGAGCAAGTCGGTGAAGTCTTGCTCCAGAGTAGAGATCCGCTGCGGAGGCAGCGGGCTCTGGAGTCGGACGACCAGCTTGTCGTTGACGCAGCGCATGCTATGGTAGCGGGAGTAGAAACGCTCGATGCACCCGAGCGCCGCCGCTGCGGAGTCGACCCGCTCGTACAGACCCAGGTCCGAGGGACTGACGTAGCCCTGATCGTTCAGCTCACGCTCGAAGAATTCCGCGGCTCGCGCCCAATAGCTCATTCCAGGCGGCTCCACCAGGATCAGCGGCAACGGGTAGTGCTTGCCGGTTTGAACCAACGTCAGCGTTTCCATTGCCTCGTCCAGGGTCCCGAAGCCGCCCGGGAACAGCACTACCGCGTCGGCCTCTTTCAGAAAGGCCACCTTGCGATTGAAGAAGTATTTGTACGTGATGGTCCGGGGGCTCACTGCCGAAGCCTTCCTGGGCACCTCCTCGAAGGGCAGGCGGATGCGTACGCCGAACGTTCGCTCAGGCCCTGCACCCAGGGCCGCGGCCTCCATGATCCCCGGACCGCCGCCGGTGATGACCATGTGGCCGGTCTGCGCCAGCCGCTGCCCAAGCTCCCACGCCATCCGGTAGGCGGGATGTTCCGGGGGAGTCCGGGCCGAGCCGAAGACTGTGACCTTGCGTACCTCACGGTAGGGTCCGAAGACTCTGGCGGTGAAACGCATTTCCTTCAGCGTGGTGTTCATCAGCTTCAGGTCGGCGCGGAACTCGCCCTCCTGGCCCGCCTTCAGGGCGGCCAGGATCATCTCGCGGACCAGATCCCGCTGGCGTACGCTCCCCACCTGGTCCATGAGGCGCTCCACTGCCTCGTCGACCGGTCCGTTGGTATGGGTGAAGTGCAGCTCCCCCGGCGGCGACGGCGACTCAGGCGAGGGTCGCGGGAAGTCATGTGGTGCAGTGCTCATGGTCGGGTTCTCAGTATCATGACCTTTGCGGTGAGGCTCGGGGCGCAGAGCCGGCGGTCCAGTTGTTTAGCGGCCCTGCGACGGTCGACTGAAGGCACCCACCACCCGGGTCGGGCCTTGTCGGTTAGAGCCGGAGTAGCATGATGACTGCCAACGACAGCTGCGCAGGTGGCGCCTTCAAGAGTAAGCCTGTAGACAGTATCATTGGGTATGTGGTTCTGTTGCGAGAGGGTCAGCGCGTGCGCGCCGGCGGCGTGGCGCCACGGGCCGAAGCGAGGCAGGTATTTGTGTTCAATTACGGTCTGCCAGGTCGCCCCCCAAGCGTTAATTGATCACCGCCGGGGGGCGCGGGAGATTGCGATGGAGCGTCTACGCTGGCAGTGCCGGCGCGGCATGCTGGAGCTGGATTTGCTGCTGCAGGGCTTCCTGGACGGCGGCTACCGGGCGCTCTCGACGGCTGAGAGGCAGGCATTTCGCACTCTGCTCGACTATCCCGACCAGGTGCTGCTGGAATGGATGATGGGGCGTGAGCGTCCCGTGGATAAGGAGATCGCCGGTGTCGTCGACCGCATTCGCGCATCCGTTCCGGATTGATCTGGGCCCTTCGCGCAGGCTCCTGCTATTTTTCGTCGTCGCCTATACGGGGGCGTGTCTGTGCGTGGTTGGCGCGGCCCTGCCCCTGCTGGTGGTGTGGGCCACCATCGTCACTGCGGCAGTGGATTTTGCCCGAGTCGCGGTGGTGCACGCCCGGCGGCGGCACCGCCGGTCCGTGGCCAGCTTGGTCTGGGCAACGCCGGAAGAGTGGCGCGTTATCCGCCGCGGTGGCCAGGAGCAGGCGGCACGTCTTTACCGGGGCAGCTACGTCAGCCCGCTGCTGGTGGTGCTCCTACTGGGACCGCCACAGGCACTCGGGCGCTGGCCGGTGATCATCGTTCCGGACATGTTGGATCCGGACACCTTCCGCAGGCTTCGGGTGCTGCTCAAGCTGCGCACTAGGCAGGCCTCATAGGTTGGGCCTTTAGGCCGTGGCGTCCATGTGAGGCCTGCAGGACACGCCGTGAACACTTCCCTGTGGGCTCGATCGCAGCATCCTTGCTGCTAACGGTCCTGCAAACCTCACATGGACACCGTGAACTACGCTTAAGAACTAACCTATGAGGCAGGCCTACCCGGGGAGCCTCGGGGCCTGATGCCTTCCAGCGGGACCGGTGGTGCCAGAGCGTAGCCTTGTGCCATGTCTACGCCCAGGCGTTTGAGAACGGCCGTCAGATCCGGGTCCTCTACCCGGGTGGCGATGGTGCTGATGCCGAGATAGCGAGAAACCCGCGTAATGCATTCGATCAGGGTGTGCGCCAGCGGGTCCCCCTTGCCCAGGCACACCAAGTCGCCGTGGATCTTAAGGAAGTCGAGGTTGAGGTTCTTGAGGCTGTAGGGAGACCATGAGCCCCCGCCGAAGCCGTCGATGGCCAGACGGCAGCCGGCGTGCCTGGCTTGGTCCATGAATCGGGTCACATCGGCTCCCCGGGCGCCGAGCGCGGTTTCCGCGAACTCGAAGCAGATGTTTTGTCCTGCCCCGGGATGCTCATTCAGCACTTGGTGCAGAAAGCTACCGAAGGTCTCACTCCCCAGCGTCGCCTGGGACAAATTGATGAACAGACATGGAGGTGTGCACTGGTCCGTAGCGTGGGTGGCAATCCACTCCACCGCGTGGCTCACGACGTAGCGGTCTATTTCCTCCATCAACCGATGGCGTTGGGCCGTGGCCAGGAAGGAGGCGGGTGGCAGGGGCGCCTCCCCGTCGTCCAGGCGCAGCAGGACCTCATACGCCGGGGTGCGCGAGGTCTCCACCAGGCTTAGAATGGGCTGGACATGCAGGGTGAACCGCTCCGCGGCGAGAGCCTCGTGCAGCCGCCTAACCGCTCCATTCTCCCCTCGAATGGGTGCCGCCGCAGCAGAGCCCTCGCACAGCTCGACCCGGTTCCTTCCCAGATCCTTTGCCCGGTAGCAAGCTGCATCGGCGGCACTCAACGCGACGCGGGCACTGTCCAGAGTCCGGTCGACGACCGCTAGACCGATGCTCGCGCCAACGGTGAACACCTGTCCGGACCAGGGAAAGCGAAACTGCTCGACGGCCGAACGCAGTGATTCCGCCACTCGGATCGCCTCCTGCACCGGACAGTGCTCCAGCAGTATCCCGAATTCGTCTCCGCCAAGCCGTGCCAGGGTATCACGCCCGCGCACTCGCCCCAGCAGCAGGGTGGCGAGCTGGCGCAGCAGCTCGTCGCCGGCGGAATGACCACAGGAGTCGTTGACGATCTTGAAGCCGTCCAGATCCAGGTAGCACAGCGCGTGGACCATGCCGTGCTCGCGCACGGCGTGCAGGGCCCGCTGTAAACGGTGCTCGAACTCCTTGCGGTTGACGAGGCCGGTCAGCGGATCATGCCGGGCCTGAAACGAAAGGTGCTCCCGGAGCCGGCGCTCTTCGCTGAGGTCATGGAAGACCACAGTGGCCCCGATGATGGCACCATGGGCTCCGCGGATGCAGCTAGCCGTACAATCAACCGGTGTCTCGGCGCCGCTGCGCCGCGCCAGCACGGCATGGCGTAGCTGCCGGGCTGGCGGTGCCCCGTCCAGGCAGCGTTCGAGCAGGCTGGTGATAGGCTCGTGGGTACGATCGTCGAGCAGGCGTGCCACCTCGGACAGCGGCCTGCCCAAGGCCGCCTCCGCAGGCCAGCCGGTGATCCGAGCGGCGGCCGGGTTAAGGTACTGAATGGCTCCGGAGGTGCCGGTGATGATGAGTGGGGCAGCCATCGCGGTTGCCGCGTCTTCAAAAGACGGGAGGGGGTCGGGAGGGCGCCCGGAGGGGCCCTCCCCCTCGGTCGCCGCCCTGCTGTCGGCAGCGGCTGCCGGGCTCGGCGCTGCGGGGACGCCGCGAGCGGCGAGCGGTTTCTTGGACATCAAAGTCTCATCTGCGCCTGCAGTGGCCGTGGACGGGAGGGGAAGTTGCCGGGAGGTCCGTCTACGCCTTATTGGAATTCAATTGTAGCCCGTCGGGCGCGCCTTGCCAGCGCCCGCTCAGAGCGGTCGCAGATCTTCTCCCGGCGTTGCGGCTTGAGGTTCGGGGTCTTGTGCCAACAGCCATTGGCGTACCAGGTCCGGCAGGGAGGCCACCTCCATCTTGCTCATGACCTTTGCGCGATGGGCCTCGATGGTCTTCGTGCTCAGGCCGAGGGCTACGGCCGCCTCCTTGTTTGACCTGCCGGCCACCATCTGCTCCAGAACCTCACGCTCGCGGGGAGTGAGCTGATCCAGACGCCTGCGGACCTCTAGTCGCTGCGCTTGGGTCCGGCGCAGCTCCAGCTCCCGGCTCAGAGCCTTCTGGATCCGCTCCAGCAGCCACTGGCCGTTCACGGGTTTTTCCAGGAAATCGACGGCACCGGTCTGGATAGCGCGCACCGCGGTTGGGATGTCGCCATGGGCGCTCAGGAAGATCACCGGCATGTGGACCTTCTGTGCCACCAGACGCTGGTGTAGCTCGGGACCGCTGAGCCGAGGCAGACGTACGTCCAGGACCAGACAGGCCGGTTGCCCGGGATCATAGGCAGCCAGGAAGTCGTAGGCCGATGCATAGGACTCCACGCGCAGGCCTACCGAGGCCCCCAGCTCCTGAACCAGGGTCCGCACGATGGGATCGTCGTCCACCACGTAAACGCAGGCGTTTGAATACATAAACTCTGTCGCGGGCCGTTCCGTTCTAGGTGCCGCGCTTCGTGTTGATTTTTCATCGGTCTTCCCTGATCTGCTCAAACAAGCATATAGCACGATATTGGAATCATGACGTATTGTGGTTTACCCGCGGACAGCCAAGGGATAACCCTTGGATAGTTAATGCATATTAAGTTGCTGCTTGTCCGGCTCTACGTGGGTGCTCGCACGGCCGTTGGGCTGGTGGCGAGAAACCCTTTTGTCGAGAATGACTTAAGCTTGGGAATTGCGTAGACTTCGCGAAAGCAAGCCTGTGTGACGGAGTTCTGATGGTGGAAGTGTATTCCGTTGACAAGCTCATCGGTGAAGCACGGCGCCTGGCTGCCGAGTATCGCAGGGCGACCGGCAAGCCCCTGGGGATCGGCGCAGAGATTGCGCGTCACGACGCGGCGCGGCTGATGGGGCTCGACCTCGTGGCGCCTCTGGACGTGGGGGGCTTCGATGCGGTGGGACGCGGTCCTCGGGAGGGCCTGCGCATCCAGATTAAGGGACGCGCCATCTTCGACGAGGGCAAAGGCGGCCAGCGGCTGGGACAGATAAAGGAAAATCAGGAGTGGGACCGGTTGGTGCTCGTGCTCATGGACGAAGACTTTGAGCCCTACGAGATCTATGAGGCCGAGCGGGCCGATGTCCTGACCGCCGCCGCTGATTCCGCTGCAAGTCGCCGCCGCCGGGGCGCCTTGTCGGTGGCCCGCTTCAAGAATATCGCCCGGCTGGTCTGGACCCGCGAGAACGGTCTGGAGGATGACGGCTACTGGGAGAACACCGTAGGCCTCTGATGGCACCGACCGACTGCCGCCCGCTGTGCTGAGCCCCGCGGACCATCTGGGCTCGGATGGGGCTCTGGCCCGCCTGCTGCCTGGGTTTGCCCCCAGGCCGCAGCAGCAGGCTATGGCCAGGGCCGTTGAGGAAGCCCTGACCGACTTCAAGGTACTGGTGTGCGAGGCCGGCACCGGTACTGGCAAGACCTTCGCGTACTTGGTGCCCGCTCTGCTGTCTGGGCGCAGAGTCATTATCTCCACCGGCACCAAGAGTCTGCAGGAGCAGCTCTTTCATAGGGATCTGCCTCTGGTGCGGCGGGCCCTGGCCGTCTCGGCGAAGGTCGCCCTGCTCAAGGGTCGAGCGAACTACTTGTGCCGGCATCGCCTGACCACGGCCCGCGACGTTCTCCGCAGTGGTAGCGCTGACGTGGCGGGAGATCTGGTGCGCATAGGGGCGTGGGCCGGCGGCACCCGCTCCGGCGATATTGCCGAGGTTCCTGATATTCCCGAAGACGCGCCGGTGTGGCGGCAAGTCACGTCAACGGCGGAGAACTGTCTGGGCCAGGATTGCCCGGAGCTTTCGGACTGTCACGTGCTCAAGGCCCGCCGGGCCGCCGCGGACGCCGATCTGGTGGTTGTGAACCACCACCTGTTCTTCGCCGACATGGCGTTGCGTGACGAAGGCTTCGGCGAGCTGCTGCCCGGCGCTGACGCAGTGATACTGGACGAGGCACACCAGCTGCCGGAGGTGGCGAGTCAGTTCTTCGGCCTGTCGCTGGGCAGCCGCCATCTTGCAGAGCTGGCCCGGGACAGCGTCGCCGCCTACCGTCAGGAGGCGGGTGACGACCCTGGCCTGCCGGCGGCGGCGCATGCTCTTGAGCAGGCGCTCCATGAGCTGCGCCTGGGCCTGGGCGTCGACGCCCGCCGTGGTGCCTGGCAGGCTCTGCGAGCGGATACGGGAATTGCCAATCGCGTCGATGCTCTGCGCACGGCCCTGGACGGCCTGAAGCGGCTGCTGGAGCAGCACGCCGAGCGGGGCAAGGATCTGCAGAGCTGCCACCGGCGCTGTGCCGACCTCATTCAGCGCATGGAGGCCGTTACGGGGCCTCCCGACGCCAAGCATCTGCAGTGGTTCGAGACCCATGTGCGGAGCTTCAGCCTCAACCTGACGCCTCTGGACATCGCGGACGTCTTCTCGTCGCAGATCACGGCGCGCCGCTGCGCCTGGGTGTTCACCTCGGCGACTCTGGCGGTTGGGCGAAGCTTCGAGCACTTTGCCGCGCGCATGGGGCTGTCGGGGCAGGCCGAGGGGATCTGGGACAGCCCTTTCGATTTTTCCCGCCAGGCGCTGTGCTATGTTCCGGGCGCGATGCCGGATCCAAATAGCGCCGGGTACACGGCACGGGTGGTAGACGCCGCGGTGCCCGTGCTGGAGGCGAGCCGGGGTCGGGCCTTCCTCTTGTTCACCAGTCACCGCGCTCTGCGCGAGGCGGCCTCCAGTCTCGCCGCACGCGTCCGGTTCCCCCTGCTGGTGCAAGGACAGGCGCCGCGCACCCAGCTTCTCCAGCGGTTCCGCAATACTCCCAACGCCGTGCTGCTGGGTACCAGCAGCTTCTGGGAAGGCATCGACGTGAGGGGCGAGACCTTGTCGTGTGTCATCATCGACAAGCTGCCCTTCGCCTCGCCGGATGACCCGGTGCTCCAGGCCCGGCTCGCCGCTATCCGCGAGCAAGGGGGCAACCCGTTCTTCGACTACCAGCTTCCGCGGGCGGTGATTGCCCTGAAGCAAGGCGTAGGCCGGCTGATCCGGGACGTCAGCGATCGCGGTATTCTGGTGCTATGTGACCCGCGGCTGTTCAGCCGATCTTATGGGCGGGTGTTCTTGGACAGCCTTCCGCCACTGCCCATTATTCGTGATCCCACGGCCATCGTCCGTTTCTTCGGTGGTGACGAGCGGGCTGCCTCCGGCTAGGAGCAGGCTGCGGATCCGCCCCCAGGTGGCCGGTGAAGCGGACTTGTCGCGACCGAAGACCGCGGATGAGTTATCATTTCACGCTTCGCGTGACCTCAAGCCATCCCTGGATCCCTTTTGCGCGACCTCAAGCTCCTCGCCGTTGACACCTCCACCGACGCCTGCTCCTGCGCCCTTTGGACCGAGGGGAAATGTCGCGAGCTGTTCGAGGTGGCGCCCCAATGTCATGCCGAGCTGCTGCTCCCCATGATGGAGGTGCTTCTGGCCGAGGCCGGCCTTGCTCCACGGCAGCTTGATGGGCTGGCTTTTGGCTGCGGACCAGGGTCCTTTACCGGCGTGCGCATCGCCGCCGCCGCAGTGCAGGGCATAGCGCTTGCCGCGGACTTGCCGGTGGCCCCGGTCTCATCCTTACGGGCGCTGGCCCAGGGCACGTGCCGGGAGCTTGGCAGGAATGAGGCGCTGGCGGCGCTGGATGCGCGCATGCAGGAGGTCTACTGGGGCGCCTACCGGGCGGATGCGAACGGGATCATGCAGGTCGTGACGGCGGATTTGGTCTGCCGGCCCGGGAGCGTACCTTCGCCCGGCCCTGGCGCCTGGTTCGGAGTGGGTTCAGGATGGGGTGCGTATGCTGAAGCTCTGTGTCAAGCCATGGGGGGGGCGCCCCTCGGAGCGGCTCCGGACCGCCATCCCCGCGCACGGGACGTGGCGACCCTGGGGCTCGAAGTGCTGGCGATGGGGCAGGGAGTGGCGGCCGAGCTGGCCTTGCCGGTCTATCTGCGGGATAAGGTCGTTTGAGGTGGAGGCGGGTGCACCGATGAAGCAAAGATCAGAGATGCCACGGCCACCGGCGGGCCCGCCACATTCGGGCCGGGAGGGCTGAGTCGCCATGTTCAAACCTCTGGAGCTCTACGTGGGCCTGCGCTACACGCGGGCCAAACGGCGCAACCATTTCATCTCATTCATCAGCCTGACTTCCATGTTGGGGATTGCCCTGGGCGTGACCGCTCTTATCACCGTGCTATCGGTGATGAACGGCTTCGAGAAGGAACTGCGCGAGCGCATTCTCGGCATGGCGGCCCATGTCACGGTCGCCGGGCGTTATGGCGGGCTGGGCAACTGGCAGGCCGTGGCCGAGAAGACCCTGAAGCTCCCGAGCGTGGTGGGCGTGGCGCCGTACATTCAGGCCGAGGCGATGCTCACGCATGGAACCGCGGTGCGGGGGGCCGTGATCCGGGGTGTTCTGCCCGACTGGGAGCCACAGGTCTCGGAGGTCATGCGCAAGATGCAGGCCGGGAGCCTCAAGGACCTGCACGACGGTGGCTACGACATCGTCCTGGGCAGTGAGCTGGCCCGCGCTCTGGGCGTTCGAATTGGCGATCGGGTGACCGTGGTCGCACCCCAGGCGCAGGTAACTCCGGCGGGGGTCCTGCCCCGCCTGCGGCGGTTCCAGGTCGTGGGGATATTCGAGGTGGGCATGTACGAGTTCGACGCCTCCATGGCGATGGTGCATCTGGCCGATGCAGCCCGCCTGTTCCGCATGGGCGACAGCGTCAGCGGGGTGCGTCTGCGGCTCGATGATATGTTCAAGGCGCCCAGTATTTCCAGGGAGCTGTCCCAGGAGCTGCCCGCCAGCGATTGGGTGACCGACTGGACCCAGCACCATGTGAACTTCTTCCGCGCCGTCAAGACCGAGAAGACCGTCATGTTCGTGATCCTGACCCTGATCGTGGCGGTGGCTGCCTTCAACATTGTGTCCACACTGATCATGGTGGTCACGGACAAGCAGAGCGACATCGCCATCCTGCGCACCTTGGGTGCAACGCCGCGCAGCGTCATGGGGATCTTCATGGTCCAGGGAACCGTGATCGGCGCGGTGGGGACCTTGCTCGGGGCCATCGGCGGCATCGCCCTGGCGCTGAACGTGGAGACAATCGTGCCGGCCATCGAGCATCTGTTCGGCGTGCGCTTCCTGTCTCCCGAGGTGTATTACATCAGTGAGCTGCCTTCGGACATGCACTGGCCGGACGTGGCCCGAATCTGCATCGTGGCGTTTGCCCTGAGCCTGGTCGCGACGATCTATCCGGCTTGGCGGGCCTCGCGCACCCAGCCGGCGGAGGCCCTGCGCTATGAGTGACGCCCCGGTGCTGCGCTGCACG
>CAYWTP010000083.1:0-13334 GCA_964461215.1 uncultured Ectothiorhodospiraceae bacterium
CTGCTCAAGACTTGCAGCATGCGGCTGAGCTGCGCACGGAAATTGCAACTGAGAAAACGCAGGAAGCCGCGGCGCTCGATACATTCAAACGCCTGCAGGCCACACAGAATGCGGATCTGGCACGCCTGGATGAAAGCAGGGCACAACTCAACACACAATTACAGGCACTGCGTACCAACTATGCCGGCGACCAACAGGCGCTTGCGCAAATCAATGAGAAATATGTCAACGGGCAGGGTAAGCAGACACGCGAGCAGTTGATCGCTGCGCAGCAGCAGAAGCAGGCCGAGCAGCAGGAAGCGCAACGTGAGAAGCGACTTGAACCCGCGGTGGCATTGGTCGGCCAGATTCACGCGCAGGCCGAACAGAACGCATCCTTGCTCAAACCGAGCGACGATCATGAACGGGATATCGTCGCCGCCGCGATCCTGAAGGGCGAACAAGCCGGCCTGCAAGATGTTATCAACGGCAGGGATGCACGCGCCAAGTCCATGCGCGGCAAGGAGTTCCAGGAATATCTGTCCGGTAAAGCCAACGAAGACGCCACCGCCCTCGCCACACTGGAACAGAAGTACGGCTGTTCGGGTGGCGATGCCAAACAATGCCAGGCATTCCGTTCGAATTACCTCTTGCTGGCAAAGCAACCCGGCTATCAGCGGGACGGACTGGTACCGACGCTGCGCGACTATCTCGATGCGGAGATAAAGCGCCGGAAGGCCCAGGAAGAAGCGGCACGGACGGCGCAAAAGGAGCGGCAGGAAGCGATCGAGGAATACCAAACGAAGCAGCAATTGGCGGCGTTGGGCGTGCGCCTGCTGACGATCGCGATTACGCTGCTCGCGGCCGTCGGAATTCTGTACTGGCAGTTCCGCAAGCAGAAAGCGCTTTCGGACGGTAGCAAGAGCTTTACAGGCTACCTGAAGAAAGCAGCCGTGATGAATCTCAAATGGTTCATTCCCGGCATTATCGCGGTGATTGTCCTGCCTATCTGGCTGGGTCTGATCGCCATGGCGGGACTGTATTGGCTGATCAACATCTACCTGCGGCGCAACGCGGCGGTCCGCGAAATCTATGCGCGACTGGAACGTGAGGATGCCGAGCGCGTTGCCTCGCTAGGTGCAACGCCGGAAGAACGGGAACGCTCCATCAACGAATTCTACGATCAGGGCACCGGCGTGATCCATTTCGAGACGCGTCTGGACTGGGAGCTCGACACGACCGCTCGCGACGAGACCGGCCAGAAATATCAGTACCAGAAAATCAGGCGCGACGGACTCGGCAAGAATTTCGTGCAGTTCGCCGCGCGCGGCAATCTGTCGTCCATGAGTACCAGCCAGCGGGAATGGCTGCGCTCCATGGATTTGCTGCGCAACTGGGATTTGCTGGGCGATCTCAAGTATGAACCACTGCGCGCGGTATTTCTTTTCGAGGATAACGTCGGCGAACTCGTTTTCTGGAGAGCCAGTGCCGGCGGCGCGGGCGCGGGCGGTAGCGTCGTACAGTCCTACCTGAAGGTATTCGATGTCACCGAAGGTGGTGCGATCGCAACGGTACT
This sequence comes from uncultured Ectothiorhodospiraceae bacterium, assembly GCA_964461215.1. Classification (GTDB taxonomy): domain Bacteria; phylum Pseudomonadota; class Gammaproteobacteria; order JAABTG01; family JAABTG01; genus CAYWTP01. Next base: position 1,556 of record CAYWTP010000083.1, read on the forward strand.
TAACCGGATTGATGCCTTGCTCTCGCAACCTAATCCGCATCCGGTGGTGGCAAAGATCCGTAGCCGTCTGCTGTCCGGCGGCGGCTGGCTTACTGCGCATGAAGTCGAAAAATCGATCTTTGCCAAGAAGAGCGAATGGGCACTCACCATCGGCCATCTCGAAGGACTGGATGAACCGCTTTCGTTCTCCGGCGAAGGGGCGATGCTGAGCGTCGCGCCTCCCGGATCGGGCAAGACGCAGTGTCACGTCTTTCCGAACCTGCTTGCGTGGAAAGGCCCTGCCATCGTCCTCGACGTCAAGGGCGAAATCTACGCCGGCACCAGCAAATGGCGCGCGGAGAATGTCGGGCCGGTCTATAAATTCAGCCCGCTGGATCCGGACAACAGCCACTGCTTCAATCCCCTCACCTTCATCCGTCGCAACAAGGATTGGGTCTGGGAGGATTCACGTTTCCTGGCCGACATGATGATCGTGCCCAGCAATGCCTCCGATCCGTTCTGGGAAAACAAGGCGCGCGATCTGCTCACCGCTGCGATCGCAAGCATCTGTTACTACAATCCACCGGAAAAGCGCCCCATGGCGCATGTGCTCGAACTCGTACACGGGGTGGACTTCGACGAAATGATTCGCGCACTGAAGAGCACCAAGGACGTACCGAGCATGGTCATGGCAGGCACGTCATTCGAGCAAATGCAGGCCAAGACCCGCGACAGCGTGATGCAGACCGCGCAGTCCAGTCTCAGTGCCTGGTCGGGCACCCGCATCGACCGCGCTACCCGCACCTCGGACTGGAGTCCGCTGGACCTGCGCAGCGGCACGAATCCGACGATCTATATCTGCCTCAAGCCCAACGAAGTCGAGAGCTACATCTCCCTGCTGCGCGTGTTCGTGGCACAACACTTCCGCATGCTGACCACCGAACTGCCGCCACGCGGCGCAGCGCCGGTATTGTGCATGCTCGACGAGTTGCCGCGCCTGCGCCACATGCCGCCGGTGGAAGAAGCGATCGAAATCGGCCGTCAGTATGGGCTTAGAGTGTGGATGTTCATACAAAGTGTCGGCCAGCTCGAGAAGGCCTACCCGAATGCCAGTGGCATGGTCGGCAGCTGCGCGGTGCGCATTTACATGAATCCAGGCAACGCCGACGGTCTGGCCGACAAGCTGGCGGATGAGCTGGGGCAGTTGGGCGCCGTCGTCGGCGATCAGCCACTGACGGGCTCCGTGCTGGCGGGTCCGGAGTTCCGTGAATATCAAATCGTCCTTGGCGGCTCGAACAAGCCGGCCAAAGTACGCAAGGCTTACGCCTGGCAGGACAAGGAACTTGCAGCCAGGATGGGCAGTCTGTAAAGCGAGGCTAGTTTTAAATGGCCATGACCAAGTCGGAACTGGAAACACTGGAACACCAGGTCCAAGAGCAACGTCTCGTAGACCAGGCCGCGCGCGCCGCCGATGTGCACGCCCTGGGCAAGGACTACCGTCCGGTCGCCGACGAGATCGCCGCGATCGAAAGCAACCGCCTGAACAAAAATGCACAGGAGATGAACACCTGCGCGGATCGGCGGGCTACGATTAACGGCAATACGGAGATGACCGAGGAACAAAAGGCGCAGCAACGCCAGATTGCCGATGACCAGATGTACACACTGATCGCCGGCAACAACGCGGCGGCCTTGCAGCAGGGCGAGGCGATCTACAGCCGCTTGCCGGAGTCGGTCGCCGCCCCTTACCAGGAAGCGCAGGAAAACCTGCAGGCCAGGTACGACGCCGAGAAGCAGAAGTACGATCTCGAGCAGGAACAACAGCAGCATGCGCAGGATAACGCGCCGAAGAACATCGACCAGATGGACGGCCCGCCCGGCACTTCGGGACCCGCGGAGCAGACACAGGAGCAGAACAAGGAAAGCAAGTTCATCGACCTGGATCAAGAGAAAACGCCGGATGCAACCCCGCTACAGACGGCGCCGCCTGAACACAGCAAGTTCGTGGATCTGTCTCAATATCAAGAGTCGGACATACCGTCTCCTGAGCCCGTCAAGGAACAACCCGCACAGGAAGCGCCACATCAGGATTACGAGCGCGACGACTTGAGCCGATAGACGGCAAGGCGGTTATGCCATGAAACCTTTGGACGACGATATAGCGAAGCGCCGACAGGATAGAGATGCACTGGAAGGTCGCTTTGGCGAGCTCGAGCAAGAGAAGCAGCGCCTGAAGCAGCAACAGGATGCATTGCCCCTCACGGACGCCGCAAAGCAGGAGCAGATCGACACGCTGAACCTGCAACAGGATATTGCGCGCGGCGGTATCACCCAGGCCGATCACGACATCAACGCGCTGCAGGCGACGCAGTCGTATATGGAGAAAGTATCCGCTCAGGATGGCCCGGCTCAGGCCGGGCTGCCGGACATCGATACGACGCAGCAGGCACGGGAGGACGACGCCGCGAAAGACGCTCTCCGGGAGCAGGAAGACAAGCAGGAGCATGCCCATGCAGTTACCGAGGCCATCCATGGCGCCGCGGAGACGCCGGTTCAGGATGCCGTTCAAACAGTCGCCTCCTTGGGCATCCCCAACGCACAGACGGAATTCATGAATCTTGACACCGGTCACTCCATGAATGGGGCCGACGCGGTCGTGGGTTTGACACTTGCCGGTGTTGCGGCCGCTGACATGGCCAAGCAGACTTACGCTGACTTCAAACGCGGATCCGAAGCGCGTGTCGAGCAGGCCATCCGGGACAATCCGCCCTCGGAAAAAGAGCAGCAGGAAAATGCGGCGCGGGAAGAAATTGAGCAGGCCGATATGGCGAAGTGGCAACAGCGGAACGGTAACGACACCCCTACGCTACCCGGCGGCGATACTTCGGCGCTCGACAAGGACAGCAAGTCTGCGGAGGTGGAGAAAACTGACCACGCCGAAGGAGCACGGCCACCGCCGACATCGAATAAATTTTCGGAATTGTCGTTATCCGCGCCGGAAGCACCTAAACCTGGCGGGGACGCACCGGCTATCGAACAGGCCGCTCAAGCTGAGCCGGCAGCGCCGACATCGAATAGATATGCAGATTTGTCACCGGCTGCACCCGAAACGTCGAAACCCGGTAACGATACAGCGGTAATGCAACAGCCTACCCAAGACTCACCGCAGCAGAATTACGAACGCGATGACTTGGATCGATAAACGACGAGATCGAGATCATGAGCTTATCCGACGAGGAAGATGCGAACCACCCGCAGGAGCCAGGCAAGCTTGAGCATTTGTTCCACAACTTAAGCGACAGCGAGTACCTGGCACTCATGGTGTATTTTGTCGATCATGCCTAAGAATGGAAAGTGGTCCCGGGCATTGAAAGGCTGGAAGACATGATCGAAGCCGGGAAGATCGCAGCTCGAGACGAATTCGACTATCTGATGGGCGCTGCCAGGGAAAATCTTGAAATGGAGTCCGGCGCCTAGCTTGATCGCCTTGCGCGTGAGCCTCCTTCTGAAAAGCAACTGCATGATGATGCCTTACGTGCAGAAATCGAGCAGAACGACAACCGACCCGGTGGTGGTGGTGGCGGTGGCGGCGGACCGAACGGCGACACCACCGCCCAGGACAAAGCGCAGCATGAGAATGCACTGCTGGAAGAAATCAAACATGTCGACAACGCGAAATGGGCGGAGTGGCAAGAGCATCACAACAGTGATGCCCTGTCGACCGGAAGCGACACCTCCTCTCAGGACAAAAAGTTTCCTGAGCCTGAAACAATAGAGCACACCGAGCAAGTGCCGGAGCGGCAACCCAGCAGGTATTCGGAACTGTCACAGGAGCAAAAGGATGTGGCTGCGATGGATCAACCCGCCAACGACAACGTGGCTCCGAACTATGATGACTACCATCGCTAGGATAGTCACTCGGAAACTGTTTGTAGACATCAGTTTCGACGGACCCATACACCGAGTTCCGGCCACACTGTTGTCGTTGATTACTGTATTGACGCTCTACCCTGCTATAGCGACCGCCGGCGAAGTGTGCCCGGGCCGGTGGTCACATCTAATGATATACGCCGGCTCAGATGAGACGAATCAGCTGCTCGATGAACCGAAGGTCTCCACCGCGCTGAAGGCGCTGATGGGGTCAGAATTGAATCACCTGCGGCACAATCTGGACGTGCGCGGAGCGGCGGATCTGCGCGGCTGCGATCTGGTACTCGAAGGCAATGCCCCTCATGCCGGCGGTGAAGAAAACGGCATCGTCAGCATCAGCCTCTACAGCGGCACTGTGGCGGCCGCCATTCTGAGCGGAGGCCGCATCACCATCTACCAGAACGACAGCAACTATGCTGCCGTGCCGATCGGCATCAAAGACTGGCTGGCGGTTGTCGCGACGGGATTCAACTATCGATTCGCTCCGCCAAAAGGCGCCACACTGGTAACGCCCGTCCACAAAGGACAATAGCGCTCAATGGCTGGCCCGTTCGGATTGAATTCATTACGCGGGATCCTGGGGGGTTTTGCTCAACGCACGGGTGGTGCTGCTGGCCGGCATGACGCGGCCGGCCTTCGCCGAAGACTTCATCCAACTGTTGTCGAGCTTGAACACGGACGGCTTTCCGGACAAGACCAAGGCGGTGGAGGCGATAGCGGCTTCCGGCAATCCCCGGGCGGTCATCGTGCTGCAGGCGCTGCTCAACGACAGTCTGCAGACTCGTGCCGGCGACTCCCTGGTGGTTGTGGTCCAGGGCAGCGGGGTTGCGCAGACGCTGGTGGACGCCGCCACCGGCAGGAGCCTGGGGCCCGCACAGGACGTCGATCTGTACCCAATTTTCGTCGATAACCGGATGCGGGTCATCATCCAGGGCGACATCGCCAGGCTGAATCTGCAAAGCCCCGACCCCGCAACCCGTCTGGCTGCCGTGCAGCAGCTCACGGGGGACCTTACCGAAAAGCGGCTCGAGCAGCTCCGCGGGTATCGCGAGCACGAACGCAATCACGGGGTTCGCCACGCGATGGACATCGCCATCGCCCTTGGAGAGCTCGAGAGCAGCGACGCCAACGTCAAGCTGCAGGCACTGCGCGAGCTCTCGGGCAGTCTGGAAGACATCGTGCGCAACAGAGTGCGTGATGTGGCGGAAGACAAGGCGGTTGATCTGTCGGTACGCCAGGCCGCGGCGCGAACGCTGGCCGACATCCAGGACTGGCTGGGCTTCTACGACCTGGTTGAACGGGTGTTTTTCGGCCTCTCGCTGGGCTCGGTCCTCGTGCTGGCCGGCATCGGGCTGGCTATCACCTTCGGCGTGATGGGGGTGATCAATATGGCGCACGGGGAGATGATGATGATTGGGGCCCATACCACCTATGTCGTCCAGCAGGTGATGCCGGAGCACATTGACGCCTCGTTGTTCGTCGCGATCCCCGCGGCGTTTCTGGTCGCGGGCCTGGCGGGTGTCGTGATCGAGCGCGGGGTGATTCGCTTTCTATACGGGCGCCCTCTGGAGACGCTGCTCGCAACCTTCGGTATCAGCCTCTTCCTGCAGCAGCTTGTACGCACGATTTTTTCGCCGCTCAACCGCAGTGTGATTGCCCCCTCGTGGATGAGCGGCTCGCTGGACATAAACGGTGCGCTGTCGTTCACCTTCAACCGGCTCTACATTCTGCTCTTCGCCTTCGTGGTCTTCGCAGGACTGCTGCTGGTGTTCAAACGGACGCGGCTTGGATTGGAGGTGAGGGCGGCAGCACAGAATCGGGCCATGGCCCGCGCGATGGGCGTGCGCACCGAGTGGGTGGACGCGCTGACCTTCGGGCTGGGGTCCGGTATCGCGGGGGTGGCGGGCGTTGCGCTCAGCCAGCTGACCAACGTGGGTCCAAACCTCGGCCAGAGCTATATCGTCGACTCGTTCATGGTGGTGGTCTTCGGGAACGCAGGCAATCTCTGGGGCACGCTGGTCAGCGGCTTGTCGCTCGGGGTGCTCAATAAGATCCTGGAGCCTTGGGCGGGCGCGGTGCTCGGCAAGATTATCGTCCTGGTGCTGCTAATCCTGTTTACCCAGAAGCGGCCGCGGGGGCTGTTTCCGCAGAAAGGCCGTGCGGCCGAGGCCTGAGCCAACGGCGCCGCGACCGACTCTGTTGACGGCTTTTGCCCGGGATCGCGGGGGCATGGTGATGCTTGCCCTGCTGGCGATCGCTGCGGTTGTGGTCCCGGTGGCAACGCTGCTGGTGCCGACCGGGTCGGCACCGCCCATGTCGACGTACACGGTCACCCTGCTGGGCAAGTCCCTGACCTACGCGCTTCTTGCGCTGGCCCTGGATTTGGTATGGGGCTACTGTGGCATCCTGAGTCTGGGACATGGAGCGTTCTTTGCCCTGGGCGGCTATGCGATGGGGATGTACCTGATGCGTGAGATCGGTGCGCGGGTCGTTGCCTGGGAGCTGACCTGTTTCGGGCGCCCCGCGGCCGGCGAGCGGTTTCGCAGCGGATCCTGGGATCAGTCGCTGGAACTCGACCTCGACGACGGGAGGACTCCGGTGCTGCTGGAGCGCCAGCGCGTCACGGGTGGCGACGAACACGTCCGGGCCGCGCTGCGCAAGGCAGGCGTGATCGGCACGCTACTCGCCTGGCCGGGCGACCAGGCGGTTGTCGACATTGCGCGTCAGGCGGGCGAGGAGGCGCAAGGCGCAGAGGTGCTTTGGGCGGTGACCGACTGCGATGGGCTCGTCGTCGGCCGCGCTCTGGGCCGGGACGCCGAGCTGGTGCGGGCCCGGCTCGTGGCCGTGTGGGCCCGACTGCGCCCGCATCTGCTCGAGCGGGAGCCTTGTGCCCCGCGGATCTGGTCTACGTGAGGGAGCGGGGACGGGCGCCGCAGGCTTCGCAAAGACAGGAGGCCAATGATGGATCTCTCACCACGGGGGAAGGACAAGCTGCTGCTGTTCACCGCGGCACTGCTTGCCGAACGCCGCCGGGCGCGCGGCCTGAAGCTAAACTATCCGGAGGCCGTGGCGCTGATCAGTGCCGCGGTTCTGGAGGGGGCACGTGATGGCCGCAGCGTCGCGGAGCTGATGGACTCGTGTTCACCAACCTTAAGAGCGGGCAGGGCGTTGACGAGGTGTGCGCCTTCCTCATCCGCGAGGGTCTGCTAGGCATTCATGGCGGGAAGGGCATTGACTGATACGTAAGATCAAGGCTGCGGCCGCTGGGAGGGGTGGGCGCGAAGAGAACCGGGAGCGGCTCGTTTCGGACCCTGGACTCCCTGGCGCGTTACGCAGGGTGCCGCTTGACGGCGGTCTCACCGGGCTACGCGGCGGCCGCGGGCTTGGGGGCCGAAGTCTCAGACTTGAGCCTCAAGCCTTGGGCTAGGCGGCCGTCGCCCAAGCCGCTCCTCTCTATCGTGCGCCGGCTCACGGATTCGATCCGGGGCCATGAAATCCGCGTTAAGCTCGGGTACACTCCGGCCACCAGGAGGCGCGCTTGCGAATGCCGCCGTAACGTATTGATCCCCGGTTTGTTGTGACGAGGGCTCGGCCTTCGTCCAAGCCTCTGGGCAACGGCGGCCGTGCGGCTCCTTGTCCTCCAAGGCCCAGATTCCAGGAAATAGTGAGGAACACGCGATGACAAAGCAGGTCCTGCTGTACGAGCGGGCGGTGCCCGTGTCCAGCGAGCGCCACCGGGACTGGTCGGTGAAGACCGGAAACGACTATGGGTTCGCGCGCGAGATCAACTCGGTGCCCCTGACGGCGGTAGAGTTTCCCCGTGCCGCGGAGGATTATGCCGTCGTCTTCGGAGGCAAGGATGACGCGGTGGCGCCGCTGGTCATTCTGGGGACCCGGAGCGGCCAGAATGTCTACGTCACCGAGAACGGCGAGTGGAAGGCCCGCTACGTCCCGGCCTTCGTCAGGCGCTATCCGTTCGTCTTTGCCGGCACCGAGGAGGGCGCCAGCTTCACCTTGTGCATTGACGAGGGCTTTCCCGGCTGCAACACGCAGGGGCGCGGCGAGCGCTTGTTCGATGCCGAAGGCCAGCGCACCCAGTACCTGAGCGCCACCTTGGAGTTCCTGAGGGACTACGAGGTGCAGTTTCAGCGCACCCGCACCTTTTGCCGCCGGCTGATGGAGCTGGATCTGCTGGAGCCGGTACAGGCCCAGTTCACCGCGCCGGGCGGCGGCACCGGCGCACTCAGAGGCTTCATGGCCATCAATCGGGAGAAGCTGCGGTCCATTCCCGACGAGAAGATCGTGGAGATGATGAAGACCGGCGAGCTGGAGCTGGCCTACTTGCACCTGTTCTCACTGCACAACTTCCGGACCATGCTGGATCTGTCCGCAGCGCAGCCGGCTGCCGTTGCCGAATCGGCCCCGCCTGTTGCGGGCGAAGCTGCGCCGGCGTCGGAGGACGCGCCGCCTGTCGAGACCAAAGCGAAGGCGAAGGCGAAGAAGGCGCCGAGCCAATAGCCGGACTGCGGGGGCGCGGGGAGGGTAGCCAGGGGCACGTGGGCAGCCCAAGCTGCGGTTCGCCAGCAAGCTGGCTCCTACGGCGAATTCCACGGGGGGAACGCGCCACTATGTTCGCTGCTCTTGTCCAGCGTAGCGTAGGGGCGAGCTTGCTCGCGCATTGGCCTGACTCCCGACGGGGTCGCCAGCAAGCGCGCTCCTACAGCGGGTCGTCCCCGAGGTAGGAGCGGGCGTCAGCCCGCGAACGGCAGCCGCACGGCTTGGCGTGTGTTCGCGGCTTTACCGCCGCTCCGACGAGGCCATCGCTGTCCCGCCGGCTATTTCTCGGCGGGGGTCCCGGCGCCAACGAAGCTCACGGTGCATTCCAGGCCGGCGGGGATGCTGTAGTCAGGGTTGGGCAGCTCGATGCGTACGCCGAACGTGCCGCTGGCCGCCTCGATCACCTTCTCGACGATGGTGACCTTGGCGTGCAGCGTCAGGCCCAGGGGAGCGGGTATGGACACGTCGGCATCCATGCCTTCCCGAACCGAGCCATATAGAGCGCCCGGCAGCACGGCCTCCACGTTCAAGGGATCGAGCTGCGCAATACGGACGATGGGCTGCGCCTGGGCGAACTCTCCGGGGTTGAGGTGACGCTCAACGACGACGCCGGAGATGGGGCTGCGGATCTGGCGGCGGTCGAGAAGCGCGGCCTCCCGCTTGAGTTCGATCTTGGCCAGAAGCTGGTTCTCGCGCTCCGTCTCCAGGTCCAGGCGCGCCAGGTCGACGGCGGATTTCAGCTCGTTCAGCTCGTCGGCCGAGGCAAACTTCTGGGAGGAGAGCTTGACGGCGCGCTTATACTTCTCCTCGTTGCGCTCAAGGGTCACCTCGCGCGCCTTGATGGGTGAGGTCATGTTCGCCCTGGCCTGGGCGTGCTCGACCGTCGCCTCTTCGACGCCGGATTCCAGCACGGCGACCACGTCGCCCTTGCCCACGATGTCGCCTTTCTTGACGTTGACGGCTGCCAGCACACCTTCCACGGCGGTGCTCAGGTCGGCGACCACGTGGGGTTCGATCAGGCAGGGATACTCGGCGGCCCGGGCCGTGCCGAATACCATAACGCAGCCGAGCGCCAGCAGGCGGGCGGCGTGCGGTGAAACGATCGAGTTGAGCGTGGGATGGGACGTCTTCACCTGCGACCTCCAGCAACGGCCTTCGAATGCATCGACGCAGCGTATCGCATGGCTTGCATGGGCTATCCCGTGCGCCCGGACCCGGAGAATGCCAGCGACTCCTCGATGTGCTCGTCCAGCTTCAGCAAACGCTTGCGTGCCTGAAAATGGTGGCGTTCGGCCCTGAGCTGGGCGATGCGCAGGAGGATCCCGACCGCGGGCATCGCGCGATGGAAGCGCAGCAGCGCGCCGGCCGCGCTGCGCACATGGCGTGGAAGATACCGGACGATCAGCTCGTCCTCCAGCGACAGGAACATCTCGTAGGTTCCCGGGTCTCCCTGGCGGCCGCAGCGTCCGAAGAGCTGGCGGTCGATGCGCCGTGCGTCGTGTATTTCCGTTGCCATGACGTGCAGCCCGCCCACCCGGGTGACGCCCGGATCCAGCACGATGTCCGTGCCGCGGCCGGCCATGTTGGTGGCGACGGTCACCGCGCCAGGCTGCCCCGCGCCCGAGATCACGTCGGCTTCATGCCGGTCCTGGCTGGCGTTCAGGATACTGTGTGCCAGCCCATGCCGCCCAAGCACGCCGCTGGCACGCTCGGAGGCCTCGACCGACCGCGTGCCGACCAGAACAGGACGGCCTTGCGCGTGTATCTCTGCCACGCGCTCGACCACGGCCTGCCACTTCTCGGCCTGGGTCCTGAACACGCGGGTGCACTGAGGCTGACGCCGTATCGGGCGGTTCGGTGGGATCCTGACGACGTCAAGGGAGTAGACGGACCGCAGCTCGGGCGCCACCTCCCACGCGGTGCCGGTCATGCCCGCCAGGTGCAGATACCTGCGGAAGAAGCGCTGATAGCTGGTGCGGGCCAGGGATTCACGCCTCTCCGTGATGGGCAGACCCTCCTTGGCCTCAACCATCTGGTGCAGGCCCTGCTCCCAGGAGCGGTCGGCGAGGATCCGCCCGGTGTACTCGTCGATGATCTGGGCCTTGTCGTCGCGTACCAGGTAATGCACGTCCCGCTGGTGGAGGTGCAAGGCGGACAGGGCTTGGGTGATGAGCTGCTCGCGTCGGCGCGGTCCCTGCCACACCACGTCCAGCTCGCCGGCCATCTGCTCCAACCGGTCCAGTCCTTCACGCGTCAGCTCGATCCGTCGCTCCCTGGGGTCTAGGCGAAAATCCCCGCCGGCATCCAGGCGGGCCGCGATGGTGATCGCCTGCTGGTAGAAGGCGGCCGTTTGGGACTCGCGCGCGCCCTCGGAGATGATCAAGGGCGTCCGTGCCTCGTCGATCAGCACGCTGTCCGCCTCGTCCACGATCGCGAAGTACAGGCCCCGCAGCAGCAGCCGGCTCACCGGCGTGCCGGCCGGGCGCAGGCGCTCCAGCTTGACGCTGAGCCGGCGATGGCGCTTGTTCAGCGCAATGCGATCGCGCAGGAAATCAAACGCGATCTCCTTGTTCGAGCAGTAGGTGACGTGACTGGCGTAGGCGTCGTGGCGCCGCGCGGCGTCCAGCTCATGATCAACGACCCCGACCGTGAGCCCCAGCGCGGCGTATATTGGGGCCATCGCGCGGGCATCACGGGTGGCGAGGTAGTCGTTCACGGTGATGACGTGCACCGGCACCCCGGCCAGCGCCGCAGTGGCCGCCGCCAGGGTCGCGGTCAGGGTCTTGCCTTCTCCCGTATCCATCTCGGCAATCATGCCCCGCAGCAGCACCCATCCGCCGATGAGCTGCACGTCGAAATGCCGCTGGCCCACGTGACGTTCGGCCGCCTCCCGCACCAGGGCGAAGGTCGCTGCGACCAGGCCGGGCTCGAAGCCTTCGCGACGCATGCGGCGGCCGAGCGCCTGCGCGCGGGATCGCAACTGCGGATCGGAGATTGCGCCCAGGCCGGCGGCGTTGCGCTCGACCAGCGCAACGATGGACGCAAACCGCGAGGCCTTGGCCAGCAAGGGGCGCTTGAGGGCGCCCAGCAGCTCCCGGACCCGGGTCTCGTACCAGGCCTCGCGCGGCAGGTCGCGTTCCGGATAGGCGATGCCCAGGCTGCCGGAGACGGTGATGGAGGTGTCGGTGCGCATGGATTACCGCCCGGGTGCAGTATGCAGGCTCATACCTCTAGGTGACTGAGAAACACCCGCCGCAGGGCCCGGTACCAGCGATGCGCCAGAGGTTCGTGACCATGGTCGAAGCGCACGTAC
>CAYWTP010000084.1:0-12873 GCA_964461215.1 uncultured Ectothiorhodospiraceae bacterium
AACCGGCCTCGCGAAAGACGGCGTCCAGCCCTTCGGCTTCGGCCTGGCGCTTCACCAGACCCGAGCCCGGCACCACCAGGGCAAGCTTGATGGCTTGGGCTACGCGCCGACCCCGGACCACCGCCGCTGCGGCCCGCAGATCCTCGATGCGAGAGTTGGTGCACGAGCCGATGAAGACCTTGTCCGGGGTTATCGCGGTAATCGGCGTGCCGGGCTTCAAGCCCATGTAGTCCAGGGCCCGGCGGATCCCGTCGCGGCGTACCGGATCGGCCTCGGCGTCCGGATCCGGAACCCTCTCGGTCACCGGCACGACCATCTCCGGTGACGTACCCCAGGTGACCTGAGGCGCGATGCAAGCAGCGTCCAGGTGCACCTCGCGGTCGAAGGCCGCATCCGGATCCGTGTGCAGATTGGACCAGGCGGCGACCGCCCGCTGCCAGTCCTCGCCCTTGGGGGCGTACGCACGGCCCCGAACGTACTCCACCGTCTTCTCGTCCACTGCTACCATGCCGGCCCGGGCGCCGGCCTCGATAGCCATGTTGCACACCGTCATGCGCCCTTCCACGGACAGGTCCCGGATCGCCTGGCCGCCGAACTCGACGGCGTATCCGGTACCCCCGGCGGTGCCAATCTCGCCGATAACCGCCAGGGCGATGTCCTTGGCCGTTACGCCGGGCCCTACCTTGCCGTTGATAGAGACGAGCATGTTTCTGGATTTCTTCTGGAGCAGGCACTGGGTAGCCAGCACGTGCTCCACTTCGGAGGTGCCGATGCCGAAAGCGAGGGCCCCGAAGGCGCCGTGGGTGGACGTGTGGGAGTCACCACAGACCACCGTCATTCCCGGCAGCGTGGCCCCCTGCTCCGGACCGATGACGTGCACGATCCCCTGGCGCGGATCGTCCATCAGGAACTCGGTGATACCGAAGTCACGGCAGTTGTCGTCAAGAGTCTGGACCTGGAGCCTGGAAATGGGATCGGCGATCCCTTTCGCCCGGTCCGTCGTAGGTACGTTGTGGTCCGGGACCGCCAGGTTCGCGCTGATCCGCCACGGCCGGCGGCCGGCCAGGCGCAGCCCCTCGAACGCCTGAGGTGAGGTCACCTCGTGTACCAGATGGCGGTCGATGTAAAGCAGGGCGGTACCGTCTTCATTGGTGCGCACCACGTGGGCGTCCCAAAGCTTGTCGTAAAGAGTCTTGCTCGCCACGGCCAGGGGCTCCGATCAGGACCAAGCTCGTAGTATAAGCCACCCTGCGGCTTCGCAGGAGGCCGAATCACCGCCACGGCAACAGGTTGAACCGGAATATGGTGTGTGCTTGCCGGGGAACGCCCGCCCAAGCGATCAAGACAGTTGGCGTCCTTTGCGTCTTGGCGGGTCCTTCCCGGCGCCTGGGCCGCTCCGTCAGCCGCCGCCGGAGAGCTTGTCCGTCGTCTGGGCGAGGCGTTCGATCAGGGTCCGCTGGAAGGCCTTGTTGAAATGGAGCTGGCAAGGCAGTGATGCCCAGTCGGTCAGTGGCTCGCCGATCTTGAGCACCGTAACCGGCCCCCGGGCCGACACGGAAGCTGATCGTGGCATGTTCGACAGGTAGCCCATCTCGCCGAAGCAGTCTCCCTGGCTAAGCCGGCCCACCTCCCGGCCACCCTTGACGATGGTCACCTCGCCCGCCACCACCAGGAAGAATGCCTGCTCCTGGGCACCTTCGGTGATGAGGGAAGCACCACCCGCGTGCTGCTCCCAATGCCCGACGTCCATGACCTCCGTTACCTCGGCATCGGAAAAACCTTCCAAGAAACGCAGCCCCCGCAAGGCCTGGAGCTTCTGCTCGGGACTCGGCTCCGGCATGGGCTGGCTGTCGCCGATCAGCACGCCTTCGAGGGCCTCGGCCATCTCCTTGCCGGTCTGAAACCGCTTGTTGGGATCCTTCTGAATCGCCCGATGCACGATCGCCGCCAGCCTCGGCGAGACGTCGGGCCGTATTTGCTGCAGCGGAGTCGGCTCCTCATGCAGGATCTTGTAGATCAACCCCGTCAGCCCCTGGGCCGTGAAGGGGGGCATCCCCGCCAGCAGCTCGTAAAGCACCACGCCCAGGGAGTACAGATCGGAGCGGCTGGCCACCACGTCATCCTGAGCCTGCTCCGGGGACATGTAACGGGGCGAGCCGAATGCCCCGATAACCTGAGTCTTCTCCGTCTGACTGCGCTGGGCGATGCCGAAGTCGACGATTTTGACCTGCCCGTCGCGGGTAAGCATGAGGTTGGCGGGCTTGATGTCCCTGTGGGTCACGCCGCGCTGGTGGGCATAATCGAGCGCCTTGGCACACTGAGCCATGATCGCCACGACTCGCTCCTGCGACAGCAGGGTGCCAGGCTCACAGTGGGAATGGAGGGTGTCGGCGTTCTCCACGTACTCCATGGCGATATAAGGCTGGCCGTCGAATTCACCGGCATCGTAAACGCGCAGGATGTTCGGATGATCCAGGCTTCCAGCGGCCTGGGCCTCGTTGAAAAACATGCGGCGGGCCTTGCTTTCGGCGTGGCCGGCGTGGAGACCCGTCTCCTCGAAGGTACAGACCTTTATCGCGACTTTGCGGTCGACGAAAGGATCGTAGCCGATGTAGACCAGGCCCATGCTGCCGCGGCCGGCGACGCCTAGGATCTTGTACTTGCCGAGCTTCTCGGGCAGGTCCGTCATCAATGCGCTATCCGGGCGGACGCAGGCTAGCCGCCTTTTGATCAATCATAGCTTGAGCGTGCTGTCCAGGTCGCCCTCGTCCGTGTCCTGGGAAGGGGCAACCGGGGGCGCCTTGGGCCGGGGTGCGGGCGGCGGCGGCGCTCCGACGGGCTCGGAGCCGATCTCGTCCAGATAGACCGGCTGGCCCACCCAGTAGCCCTGAGCATAGTCCACACCGATATCCCGAATCTTGTCCAGGATTTCCTGACTCTCCACATATTCGGCAATGGTCTTCTTGCCCATCAAGTGGGCGATCTCGTTGACGGACCGTACCACGGCCTCGTCATCGGTATTGACGACGATATCGCGCACGAACTGTCCATCGATCTTCACGTAGTCCACAGGCAGGTTCTTCAGATAGGAATAGGAGCTGTGGCCACTGCCGAAATCATCCAGGGAGAACCGGCAGCCGAACTCCTTAAGGGTGCGGATGAAGGATTCGGCGTTGGACAGCCGCGCCACGGCAGCCGTCTCCGTCACTTCGAACATAACCTTGCCGGGAGGCACCTTGGTATGGGTAAGCTGCTCCATCACAAACGCCGTCAGCCCGTCGTCGCTCAGTGAATATCCCGACAAATTGATGGCAAAGCCCCCGACCTCGCGCAGCTTTTGCCGGTGCTCCGCCATCCAGTGCAGTGCATTGCGCACTACCCAGCGGTCCAAGGTAAGCATCTGCTCATAGTACTCTGCCGCCTCTATGAATTCCGCCGGCGGAATAGGCTCTCCCTTCTCATCACGCAGGCCCAGGAGAATCTCATAGTGCGGCTTGACCGCCCCGCCCGCAGTCACCGGCGAGATTCGCTGGCAGCGCAGCAGGACCCGGTCCTGGCTCAGGGTCTTGTTGAGCTGCGTCACCCACTCCACCATGCCCCGGCGGCGGGCCACCCCGGCATCGCCGGCATCATAGACCTTGCTGCGGTTACCCCCTTCATCCTTGGCCGCCTGGCAGGTTGAGGCAGCCGCCTTGAGCACCACTTCGGCGCTGCCGCTCTCCCGGGTGACAGGGACCAGCGCGATGCTGGCGCTGACCGGAAAGCTGGCCTCGCCCCAAGAGAATTCGCTGGCCCGGACGGCCTCTCGGACTTCCTCGGCCAGCTTCACGGCCTCGTCGCGGGTGCAGTCTTCCAGCAGCAGCCCGAAGACGTCGCCGCCCAAGCGGGCCAGCGTGCCCTTTCCGTCGAGCTTGGTCTGTATCCGCTCGCCGACCTGCCTGAGCAATGCCTCACTGGCATCCCGGCCGCAAGAGTCAACGACAATTCGGAAGCGGTCCAGGTCGATGTTGAGCAGGGCATGCTCCACATGCTCGTGGATTGCCCGCTTGACCGCCCGGGACAAGCGGTCCTCGAAAGAGCGTCGGTTCATCAGGCCGGTGAGAGGATCGTGACTTGCCTGCCGCTCCAGACGATCGTGCATCTTCTGGAGCATGGAGTAAGCCGCGCGGTCCACGACGGACAGCTCCGAGGCGTGCAGAACCTTGGCCGCGCCGCGGCGTAGCTGCATGGACAGCTCCTGCAGCGTCAGGGAGGCGGCCTTCTTGCCGCTGCCGTCCACGAATACGTACGGGCTGTTATCCTCCCCGATCCAGGCCAGAGTGGTGCGCTTGGGCTTGTCGGTTCCGTGGTCCAGTACGACGACGTCGCCGACATGCAGCCGCTTGGTGCGGTTCAGCCACTCGGCCCACTCTCCGGATTCCGGCGTGCCATGGCGGAGCTTGTGCTCGCCCGTTTGGTCGCCGCTCTTGCGGCGGGCCTTGAGAAAGGCTTCCTGCGCTTCGCAGGCCTTCACCACCTCCTGTACGTTGCCGTCGTAGGTGCCGGTGCGGGTACGGACCAGGTCGTCCAGCTCCTCCACCGCGTTGGCAAACACGCCCACGTCCTGGTCGAACTCTGCGGCAACCCGTTTGATCAGAGGATCTACCGAAGCCCACATGGCCTGCCGCTCCCCCTCGTCCGCCACACCGACCTCGGACTCCAGTCCGGCGATGTGAGTCAGGAAGCGCCTGGCAGGATGGTCATCCTCCTGGAAAAATGCCTCGTCAAGCAGTGCCGCCTTGTGCACCGGCGTGCGCAGGCGGAGCACCCGCTGCTTCGTAGGCTCGGAGACCAGCACGTCTTCGAGTATCGAGCGGAACAGATCGGAGAGCACGGTAATCGCGTCATTCTCCCGCGCCCCAAGCCGCCCGGGGCCGCTCCCGCGTTTGGTCAGAGCCCGTTGCAGACGTTCCCGCAGGCCCTGATGCAACAGGCTCGAGTCCGGCGCCTTGAGTTCTTCCCGCTGCAG
This sequence comes from uncultured Ectothiorhodospiraceae bacterium, assembly GCA_964461215.1. Lineage (GTDB taxonomy): Bacteria > Pseudomonadota > Gammaproteobacteria > JAABTG01 > JAABTG01 > CAYWTP01. Next base: position 5,009 of record CAYWTP010000084.1, read on the forward strand.
GTCGGACAGCGCTGCCAACACCTCGGACTCCGGATACGCGGGAAACGCGTCCGGCAGGGACGGTGCGCCCGTGCGGGCGCCGGACCCGTAACGCTGCAAGCCCAGCAGGGTCTGGGCGGTTCGATAGGCCTGGCCCAGTCCCCCGGGGATCCCCCCGGGACTCCCGGCCGCTGCTCCCGGCCACACCCCGCCCTCACCGGAACCCGTTCCCTGAGCCACTTGGCTCGGAGCGGGCCAACCCCCTCCACCCGCCAGCGATTCAGCAGGGGAGAACGATGCGGCCTGGCCCGGGCCACCGTAAGCGCCAGGCACCTCACCGCCGCGCGCTGCGCCGCCGTAGCCGCCGGCAGGTATCGCCGCACTCGCAGCCGCCCCCGGGTAGGCGGGGGGCTGCGCCGGTCCATAAGGCCCGGGGGCAGCCGCGGGTCCGGGGTCCTGGGCCAACCCGCCGCTTCCATGCGCTTCCGGCTGCGGCACCGGGCCCTGGGGCGGCACGCCCGGCCGCCTTTGCGCCGAAGTTGGCGTCGCATGGGAAGCCGCGGGCGCCCGCTGGGGCACCGCGTGGGTCAGGTCTTCTTCCAGAGGCTCAATACCGCGCTCTGCCAACAGGCTGTTCAGTGCATCGTACAAGCCGTCCAGTCCTTTCACGACCGTGGCTTCGAACGCCTTGTATATGGTGTCCAGCGGTCGCCGGTCCACGGACAGATTCTTCATCGCCTGTCCGAAGGCCTCCGTAATGGCGGCAGGCCCGGCAGGGGTCTTGCCCTCGGCAATGCGGGCGCGTATCAGACGGCAGAAACGCTGGTCCAGCTCCTTGACGCGGTCTTGCAGCCGATTTTCCGCTCGGGATGTGAGCTCCGACAGAGTCAGGAACTCCTCGAATTCATCCTTGTCGATCAGGGCCAGTGTCGAACGACCTCTGGCTGCCTCCTGGGCCGGCGCTGCGGTGGCGGTGCCCCGGGAGCGCAAGACACGCTCCATCTGCGCCGTTACCAACTGGACGAAGTCGCTCTCAACCTTTCCCTTGACCTTGTCCAGGGCCGTCAGTGCGTCGAAGCACCGGGTCTGCTCCACGTTGCTCGGGGCCTCCCGCGCAGCGTTCAGCAGCCCTTCATCGGATTCCCGGAGGAATAGACTCATCATCGCCGGCAGCCGATCCCGCACCAAGTTAATACACGCCGTCTTGATGGCCGGACGGTCCACACCGCCTGCGGCGCGAGCCTCCCGGTCCGCCTCGGCGGCCGCCGCCGCGTCGCTCAGGGGATGCGTCTCGGTCTGCTGGATCTGGTCGGCCAGGCGCTGCAGAGCGACCAAGGCGGTCGGCTCGGGATTGCTGAAAGCCACGCCCAGTCCGGAATCGAGCACCCGGGCCACGTGTGCTTGTAGCTTGAACTCCGTCAGCGGGCCATCGTCGGTGATGGCAAACTCGATCAGCATGGGCGTGCCGCGGGTACCCTGGCCACGGGCCCCCGGCCGCAGCGCCAGAAACATCCCGCCCAAGCAGAAATCCCGAATGGTGCAGGGCTGTCTAGTGAGCCCTCCGATGGTAATGAGCGCGTTCAGCCGAACGGAGTACCGGGGATAGGCGCGTTGCTCCATCTGGTGTCCTATTCAGCCCCTGGCGGAAAAACGGAATAGGTGCTCATGCAACTCTGACGGGCGAGCGAGCCGGCAGGTTCAAAGGGTCCCCAAGCTTCCCGGCGCACTCGGCGCCGGGACGAGCACCGCTGCCGGGACCCGATGTCGGCTGCGGCAGAGGCTGAAGTCTGCCGCCGGACGCTGGCTCCACGGCGCTGCCGGCGCGCTTGCTGGCAATAACTTACACACATTTTTACATTATGCCAGTTTAGCTCGATATCCGCAGACCTGCCCCAGCGGGGAGACCCCCTCGCACCAGCCCCGGCGCGACAGTCGACGCCAGTCGGTCATTCGCGGTACTCTTGCGGCGCTTGAACCCGGACCCGGAACGGAGGCGAAGCAGTGGTGACGGCGACACGGACCCTCTTGTTTACCGACCTTGCCGATTACACGGCACAGGTTGCACGCGCGGACCGGGAGGGGCTGCACAAGCTGCTTCAGGCCCACGAGCAAATGGTGCGGCCTATCGTGGAGCGCCACGGCGGCCGCGTCGTCAAGAACATAGGCGACTCCTTTCTCTGCTGCTTCCCCGCCGCCACCGACGCGCTGAAGGCGGGACTCGATATTCAGGAGGCCACCCGCGAGGACAAGGGACCCAAGATCCGGTTGGCCCTCACCACCGGCGACGTGGAAGAGATCGAAGGCGATGTTTTCGGCGAGCCGGTAAACCTGGCCGCACGCATCCTCTCCGTTACGCCGGCCGGCGAGATCTGGTTCGGTCAGGGCACGCGGGTAAGCATGAACGCCGCCGAGATCCCGTGGGAGAGCGTAGGGACCTTCCGGCTCAAGGGGATCCCGGGCGAGCAAGAATGCTTCCGGGTCGTCCCCCGGTACCGGTCCTGGGTGCCATCCGCCGTCGCCGATGCCGCTCGCATGGGGACTCTGGTACGTTTGCGCCCCGGTGTTCCGGTCCCGCGGTTGCCTGCCCAACCAGTCATTCTGCTCGAAGGCTTCGAGGCGGGATCCGCGGCACTGGGCGAAGCGATCGGGACGTTGCCGGTGCTGGATCCGGCAAGCCTGTATCTGTCGGCCTACAACATAGCTACCGGCGACCGTCAGGCCTGGGCCGAGTCCGGAAGCGGGCTTATCATCGGTACGCAGGAGGCTATCGACGCCGCTCTCACCGCGATCGTGCAACAGGCCCACACCGGTCGCTTCAAGGCGCAGGCCGCAGGCGAGGCTTCCACGATGTTGCTGGACGCCAGGACCCGGGTGGACGTGGAGCTGGTGATCTGCGGGCTGGCGCTGCCGGACGTTCCCTTCTCGGACGTGGTGGCCAGCTACTCCTACGACCTGCTGCCAGACGGCCAATGGGTGCCCTCGTCGACTCGGGCAATGCTGCGGGTGGAGATCCGACCAGGCCGGGTGCTGTTGCATGTGCTGATCCAGGATCTGACCTCGGGTGGCAGCCTGCTGGCACCCGGCACCATCCTGGTGGTACAGGATGGAATGGTGATCGGCAGCCCTGCCGGCCGCATCCGCTACCACTCCCTGACGGCACCCTACACCGGTATGTTGGTCCTGGACACCGGGATGCACCTGGGCGTTAGCCGGGGCCAGACCGCCGAGCTGGGACGCAAGCCCAACGCCCCGGGCCTGGCGTACCCCAACCGGGACAGCCAGGAGAACATACGCTGGTGCTCCGGCGCCAAGGCCATCCAGGCGCGGGACAACGGCTTCACCTTCGACCGGGTACTGACCGGGCGGCGCCAGGCGGCGGTGAAAGTGGCCGGCGGCTCTATCGAGGTGGTGGCACTGCACGAGGGCTGCCCTACGTATATGCTGCACGAGGGCCGTCTAACCGCGGTACAGGAGCCGGCCCAAGCCAGGGCCGGCGACTATATCGTGGCCGGCACCACCGTAGTGGGGGTACGGCCACCGGGCTAGGCCGCGGGCTCTGGGGAAATCACGTGCTGGCGAGCGGGAAGTATCAAGCCCCCAACGTCGGCAAGGGAGTGACCTACTCGGACCCACTCACTCCCACCCTTCCTCACCGCTCGCTCATCACTTCCCCCAGTGGACGGATCCAGCGCCAGACCACGGCGAAGCCCCCGGCGCTGACCAGCGCCGCGGCCAGATAGGTAACGGTGGCCCCCACCGAGTCCCAGGCGTAGCCGCTGGCCAGGCTGCCCACGGCGCCGCCGGCTCCGAAGCTCAGACTGCTGTACAAGGCCTGCCCCCGGCCCTGGTGCCGGCCCACGAAGAAGCGGTGGAAGAGCTGTATCGCCACGGCATGGTAGATCCCGAAGCTGGCTGCGTGCAGGGTCTGGGCCAGCACCAGCAAGCTCAACAGATCCGGAAACAGGCCAATCAGCACCCAGCGGACCGTGGTCAGAGCAAAGCTCACCAGGAACAAGGAGGGCAGGCCGAAACGCGCGATGAGTCGGTGCATGACGACGAACAGCCCTACCTCCGCCAGCACCCCCAGGGCCCAGAGCTGGCCGATGAGGCTGGAGCTGTAGCCATGATCCTTCAGATAGATGGAGTAGAAGGCGTAGTAAGGTCCGTGACTCATCTGAATCAGGAAGCAGGCGACCAACAGGGCCAGCACCTGCGGCTGTCTCAGCACCTGGCGCAGCGAGGCGTGGTCCAGACTGTGATGACCGGCCGCATGTTCCGGTACCGTCAGGCTGCTGAGCCAGATCCCGCCCATGAGCACCAGTACCGCCCCCGGCACAATGCCGGCGCCGAAGCGGTCCAGGTACCGGCCCAGCAGCGCAACGGTCAGGATGAAGCCGACGGAGCCCCAGATCCGGATCCGGGTGTAACGGTGAGCGCTTTCCCCGAGGTGGGAGAGGGTGGTGGCCTCGAACTGAGGCAGGGCCGCATTCCAAAAGAAGCTGAACACGGACATGACCGCGGCGAGCCACCAGTAGCCCCGGCCCAGGAACACGCCGGCAAAGGCCAGCGCCGCCATCAGCGAAGCCAGACGCACGATGGCCATACGCTGTCCCCGGTGATCGGCGATCCAGCCCCAGACGTTGGGAGCGACAATTTTGGTGGCCATGATGATGGCCATCAGCTCGCCGATCCGCACCGGGCCGAAGCCAAGCCACTTCAGGTACAGGCCCCAGTAGGGCACCAGCGCGCCCAGGCTGGCGAAATAGAACAGATAGAACCCCGACAGCCGCCAGTAAGGCACGCCGCCGGCGCTTACCCGCACCTCGGCCGTGCCTTTGTGCCTTTGTGGTGAGATTTCTTATTCCCGACGAAGCGCTAGACGCATGCAGGGATAATGGGCGTCCCTGAGGTGACGTCGGCATTCTGCGCGCGGTGGCGCAGCAGGTGGTCCATGAGCACGATGGCCAGCATGGCCTCGGCAATGGGCGTGGCACGGATCCCCACACAGGGATCGTGACGGCCATGGGTCACCGCTTCCACCGGCTCCCCACGCACGTTCACGGTGCGCCCGGGCAGGCGGATGCTGGAGGTGGGCTTCAGGGCGATGCTGGCCACGACGTCCTGCCCGGAGGAGATCCCGCCCAGGATCCCCCCCGCGTTGTTGGACAGAAAGCCCTGCGGTGTGATCGCGTCGCGGTGCTCGGTACCCTTTTGCTCCACACAGGCGAACCCCGCGCCGATCTCCACCGCCTTGACCGCGTTGATGCTCATCAGGGCCCCGGCGACGTCCGCATCCAGGCGCCCGAAGATCGGCTCGCCCAGCCCCGGCGGCACCCCGCTGGCCATGACCGTAACCCGGGCACCGATGGAGTCGCCCTCCTTGCGCAGGGCGTCCATGAAGCTCTCCAACTCCGCGACCTTGTCGGGGTCGGGAAAGAAGAACGGATTGTCCTCGACCGCGTCCCAGTCGAAACGCTCCGGCCGGATCGGCCCAAGCTGGGCCACGTAGCCCCGGATCAGGATGCCGTGGTGCTCGCGCAGATACTTCTTGGCGATGCCCCCTGCCGCGACCCGCATGGCGGTCTCCCGCGCCGACGAGCGGCCCCCCCCGCGGTAATCGCGCAGGCCGTACTTTTGCTGGTAGGTGTAGTCCGCATGGCCCGGGCGGAACAGGTCCTTGATGCTGCCGTAGTCCTTGGACCGCTGGTCCTCGTTCTCTACGAGCAGCCCAATCGGCGTGCCGGTGGTCCGGCCCTCGAAGATCCCCGACAGGATTCGCACCCGGTCCGATTCGCGGCGCTGTGTAGTGTGCCGGCTCTTGCCGGGCCTGCGGCGGTCCAAATCGCGCTGCAGATCGGCTTCCGCCAGCACGAGCCCGGGAGGACAGCCATCGACGACGGCGCCCAGAGCCGGTCCATGACTCTCGCCGAAGGTGGTTACGCAGAAGACCCTGCCGATCGTATTCCCGGACATGGGCCGGTATTGTAGCGGCGAATCCACCGGACGTCGCCCCGTCCGGCCGGCGCCGAAATACCCCCGGAAAGCAGGGTTAAGCACGTGCCCTCCAGGCCGCTAAGAGGTCGAGAACTCATGCCCCGGCGGCACGGGCCAAGCCTCCTGCCAAACGACCTGCACCACTGAATGCTCGCCGTATCGACATGAATATGCGCGAAGATATCGAGCGCGACCTCAGGCTAACGAGCGAGGAGCAGCGGGCTTTGAACGACCTGCTGCGGATCAGCTTGCAGGACATCCCACTACAGGACCAACTCCAGCACGCCCTGGAAACGGTGGTCTCCCTGTCCTGGCTGCCGGTGGTGCCGAACGGGGGCATCTTCCTGGTCGACAAGCACGGAGGGGAGCTGGCGCTGTGTGTACAACAGGGACTGTCGCCCCAGATCCAGAATCTGTGCGCCCGGGTCCCCTTCGGGCGCTGCTTGTGCGGGCGCGCGGCGGCCACCGGTGAGGTCCAGTACGCCGCTTGCATGGACGAGCGTCACGAGATTCAGTTCCCGGGCATCCAGCCCCACGGCCACTACAATCTGCCGATCCGGGGCGGCCAGGGCCGGCTGCTGGGGGTGATGGTTCTCTACCTTCGGCATGGGCACCAGCACAATCCCCGGGAGGTCCAATTTCTGCGCAGCGTGGCCACCACGCTGGCCGCCATCATCGAGCACGGCAGAGCCCAGGACGCGCTGCGCCAGGGCGCCGCAGTCTTCGAGAACACCACCGAAGGTGTACTGATTACCGACGCCACCACGCACATCATCACCGTCAACCCCGCCTGCGAGGAAATTACCGGCTACTCCCGGGACGAGCTCATCGATCGGACGCCGGACTTCCTGAAGTCGGGCCGGCACGATGAGAGCTTCTACCGCTCCATGTGGGCCAATCTCAATGAGACCGGCCGCTGGCAGGGCGAGCTCTGGAACCGGCGCAAGAACGGCGAGGTGTATCCGGAGAGGCTGAGCATCAACGTGGTGCGCGACGACGAGGGCCGGATCACCCACTACGTGGGCGTATTCTCCGATATCACCGACAGAAAGCAGTCCCAGGAAACCCTGGATCGCCTGACCCACCACGACGTGCTGACCGGCCTACCCAATCGCCTGCTCCTGCAAGCCCGCACGGACCACGCGCTGGCGCGGGCACGGCGCAGCCGCGGGCTGGTCGCCATTATGTTTCTCGATTTGGACCGCTTCAAGGGTGTCAACGATACCCTCGGCCATCCGGCCGGCGACCAGCTCCTGCGAGAGGTGGCGCAGCGCCTGGGCCAATGCGTGCGCGAGGAGGACACCGTTTGCCGGCTCGGTGGTGACGAGTTCACCATTCTGCTGGAGGATGTCAGCAGCACCGAAGAAGTGAGCGCCACCGCCCAACGGGTCCTCGACGTCGTGTCGGCGGGGCTCGTCCTGGAGGGACAAGAGGTGTTCATCACCGCCAGCATCGGCATCAGCCTGTTTCCGGACGACAGTGCGGACACCACGACCCTGTTCAAGCATGCCGACAGCGCCCTCAACCAGAGCAAGGAGCACGGGCGCAGCAGGTTCCAATTCTATACCGAGGACCTCACCGCCCGGGCACTGCTGCGGGTTGCCCTGGAGAACGATCTGCGCCATGCCCTGGAGACCGGGCAATTCATCCTCCACTACCAGCCGCAGGTGGATCTGCTGACCGGAGCGATCGTCGGCGTGGAGGCGCTGGTGCGCTGGCAGCACCCGGAGCGAGGGCTGGTGCCGCCGGGGATGTTCATTCCCATGGCCGAGGAGTCCGGACTCATCGTGCCGCTGGGCGAGTGGGTGCTGCGCACCGCCTGCGCGCAGGCCGGGGCGTGGGAGGCCCAGGGCCGGCCACGAAATTAGGTAGCCCGCAAACCGTAACCCCCC
>CAYWTP010000084.1:12883-13108 GCA_964461215.1 uncultured Ectothiorhodospiraceae bacterium
ATATCGGTCGCCGTCCACCTGTCCCCCGGCCACTTCCGCGAGAAAAATCTCGCGGAGACGGTCTATGGGGTGCTGCGCGAGACCGCCCTCGATCCGGGCTGCCTGGAGCTGGAGATCACCGAGAGCCTGGTGATGCACGACGTGGATGAAAGCATCGCCATACTGGACAAGCTCAAGGAAATGGGCACGCGGCTGGCTATCGACGACTTCGGTACCGGGTACTCA
>CAYWTP010000085.1:0-13078 GCA_964461215.1 uncultured Ectothiorhodospiraceae bacterium
ATACAGGTGGGACTGGTGACGTTGATCTCGGTAAGAAAGTCCCCAATGACGTCCAGCCCCACGAACAGCAGTCCACTGTCCCGCAACGCGGGGGCCACCTGGGCGCAGATCCAGCGGTCACGCTCCGACAGGGCTACCCCAACGCCCGTCCCACCCGCGGCCAGGTTGCCGCGGGTCTCGCCTTCGGCCGGCACCCGGGCAAGCGCATAAGGCGCCGGCTCGCCGTCGACCAGCAGGATGCGCTTGTCGCCGGCACTGATCTCGGGAATAAAGCGCTGGGCCATGGCCTGCACCGACTCATGTCGGGTCATGGTCTCCAGGATCACTCCGATGTTGGGGTCGTCGCGGCGCAGCCGGAAGATCGAGGCGCCGCCCATGGCATCCAGGGGCTTGAGGATAATGTCCTGGTGCTCGGCCAGGAACTCGCGCAGGCGCGCCCTGCTGCGGGTGACCACGGTCGGGGGGCTGCATTGGGGAAACCACGCCGTGTACAGCTTCTCGTTGGCATCACGCAGGCTCCGGGGCCGGTTGACCACCAGCGCGCCGGCGTGCTCGGCCAGCTCCAGCAGGTGGGTGGCGTAGATGTACTCCATGTCCACCGGCGGATCCTTGCGCATGAGGATCACGTCCAGGCTCCCTAGCGGCCAGACCGCGGCCTCGGACAGCGTGTACCAGCCGGCCGGGTCGTCGCGCACCGTCAAGCGCCGGCCATGGCCATAAGCCATGCCGTCGCGCAGGAACAGGTCGCCCAGCTCCAGATAGAGCAGCTCCCAGCCCCTGGCCTGTGCCGCGAGGAGCATCGCGAAGCTGGAGTCCTTCGCGATCTTGATGGACCCGATGGGGTCCATGACGATGCCGAGGCTGATGTTCATGGTGCGAGGCGGGGATCTTGCGGTGGCGCAATACTACCGCGGATGCCGGCGGGAGCGTAGTGGTTTGGGGATGGCAAAGTTGGCCGGAGTGGGCAGAAAAGAAGCGAGCTCCCTGGCTGGTCCGCCGGTGGGAGCCGGCGCGGCGTGGAGCCGGCCACTCCGAGAACGGCGCCGGGCTGGCTCTGGACGAGATTCAAGAGATCACGAATTGGTCGGAAACCGTCAAGGGACTGTGGGACATCGGCAGTCTATCCCGACTAGCGCCGCGCGTCCTGCCGCTGAACCGGTCCTGACCAGCCGAGCAGCCGCTCATCGGCGGTGAGCAAGGTCGCGGCATGGGAGAGCGCGGTAGCCGCGATCAGCCGGTCGGCGGGGTCCCCGTGAAACGCGGAGAGCTGCGCGGCGAGAATTCCCACAGAGCCGGTCACCGGCAACTCCTTCAGCCCCATATCGAGAAGCTCATCCCGCCATGCGGCGAGATCTGCGTCTACGCGAAGCCGGCCTTTCTCTACAAGCATGGCCACCTCCCAGAAGCTGATGGCCGAAACAGCCACCTCGCCGCCCTTGTACACGTCCTGGATGGCCTGCCTGCTGATCTCCCCAAGCCGGGCGTTCCCTTGGTCGAGCCAGATCAGGACATGGGTGTCGAGCACGATCACCGGTCGGCATCCCAGGACTCCTCCACCGGGCTGACGACATCACCCGTTGAATGGATCCTGCCCCTATGGGCACCGAACAGCGACGCGACCGGCGTGCGGTACGGAAGCAGCCTGGTCACGGGCCTGCCGTTCTTGGTGATGACGATTTCTTCACCCGACTCCGCCACCTCGTCCATGAGCTTCAGGCACTTGGCCTTGAACTCCGACGCCTTGACCATTCTCATAATGAGTCCACCCAGATGACCATGGTCATGACCATAATCCCAATGTGCGTGGATTGCAATTGAAGAGGTTGAGGGTGTTTCCTCAACGAAGGACATAATCGGGGTCCTGACCCGCGGTCACGAGCAGGAGGTGAAGACCTGTCGTCAGGTTCCGGCAGAACAGACCGGGATGGCGGGATGCCCCGCGGCGTGTGGACGCAACCGCGGACCTGCTCTGACAGCAGCCGGCGGATTCAGCTCACGGGGTTGCTGAAAGAGGTCTCATCAAGCCGCAGGGTGAACGCGTCGACCATGCGTACCTCCCCCCCTATGGCGCGAAGCGTCCTGGCCAGCCATGCCAGGGAAAGGAGCAGGTGAAACCAGCCGGCGACGCCGGTGGCGAACAGGCCGGCGACCCGGCGCAGGATGGCCAGCAGATCACCCAGGATCCGGCAGGCGGCGCCGAAGACGAGCGAATCCCGGTGATACTCCTGCCTGATCCGTGCGACGGCCGCAGGTTGGGCCTCCAGGTTAATGAACTGATCGGCATCGAAATCCACGCCGTGCTCAATCCAGAGGTGGCGGGCGTCGCTGCCGGCGAAGCGGCGGTTGACCATGTACACGACGCCGCGATAGACGATTCCCATGGCCTGCTTCACCGTGGTGAATGCCGAGCGGGCTCGGAAGGCAACGAAGCGGGCGATGTTCTTGAGCAGATTCAGCGCCGAGGAGGCGATATGCCTGATGAACCGGCCTATCCAGCGCACGACGCGCCGGATGCCGTCCCAGATGCTGGTGGCAATGTCCGTGAGCTTGGCCTTGAGTGCGTCCAGATCGCTTTGCGGAAGCTCGCTGACCCTGCGCACCAAATCGGCTTCCGACAGGTCGTCCGAGGTCTCCTCCATCGCTTCCAGGGCCACCAGCCGGGCGAAGAACTCGGGGGTGACGGCTCGCCGCCCCTCACCCGATCCTGGACGGCTTATGGCCGGCTGGTGCGACCAGAAGTCCTCCAGGGCCAGGGACAGCTTCGTGACCTTGATCCTGGGTCCGCCATGGGGCCCCGGGCGGCGCGGCCGGAAGACACTGCCCGGCCTGCCCACGTTGACGTCGTAGCCCAGAAGCCACAGCTCGATCCGGGCGACGGCATCGACCAACTGGAGGTAGGACGCGTCTTCCACGATTCCGGGGTGCGCGGCGAGAGCGCCTACCAGCCGGTCATGTCCGAACAGCGCCCCCAGACTTCCCATGTCGATGGCGGGGTCCCGGGTTGCCGGCGTCAGGCCCAGCCGGCGGGCCGCGTCGAGGAATGCCGCCAGGGCGTTGCGGAACCGGGCGTTCGAGGCCGGATTGAAGTCCGTCCGTGTGTGGGGCTTGTCCTCCCAATCGAAGAAGCCCAGCACATAGAGCCTCAAGTAGACCGCCCGGCTGATGGCCGGGCTGTTCAGGTGGTGTCTGAGCCCCTGCCAGCGCTCCGGGTCCTGCCCATCCTCGAAGCTGACCAGCTGCTGGAGCACCCTCCAGGTCTGCGGCCCCGCCCAGCCGTCCTGTTTTAGCCGAGCCTCAGCCTGGAATCTGCGTATGGCCGATTTCAGGGGCTCGTCCAGACGGGTTGTGCTCCGGCGCTCCACGGATTCTCCCAGGTATCCCAGATCGATGAGGCGCGAACGAAGGGCGAGGATGTAGGAGGTCGTATTGGCGCTGTTGACCTCGCTCGCGGAGGCGATTGTCTTGTTCGGATCCGGCAGGTGGCCGCCCGCGGTCGCCTCGTCCAGGGTGCCGGCGAGATAGTCCAGGGTGAGCGCGTCGAGCACCATTGGGGTACCTGCCCGGCGAGGGCCCGACGAGGCTCAGCCGAGCTGCTTGTTGATCGCGTCTTTGAACAGATCGACGACCGCCTGGCGGTTCTGGCGGGCCGTCTCGACCAGCTTCTGATGTGCTTCCATGTCCTTTTCGCCGATGTCCTTGTCGTAGAACACCCGCATGTCTCCGTCCAGCGCGCAGTAGGTGCAGGCCGCAATCTTGAAATCCGCCTGAGCCTTGGCGTTGCTGATGATTGCCTCGAAGTTGTCGGGAACGTCCGTGCTCCCCTGGATATTGATCGTGCCCTTGTAGGTTACCACCTCCAGCGAGGAGAGGTCCTTGATGGCCTCGGCCACCTTGTCGAAAGCGTCTTTGAATGTACTCATCGCGTTTCTCCTTGTCGGACTTCATGGGCGACCCCGAGCGGATGCCTCACGCCGCGTCTCATCACGTCGGCCAGCGGCTAGAACTCGAGCTCGTTCAAGCCGTCAGTCGTCGAGGCCGGGGAAAGCTCATGCTCCGTGGAAACCTCGACACGGGCAATCAGGCGGATCTGCGACTGCCCCTGGTCGAACGCCTGCTGAAGGACGTCCTCCCCCTGGAGAGTGAGCCTCCCCGGATGAGTGACCCCCTTTGATGCGGGCGACTGTGGGGTTCGTGGCCACGGCGAGACTCCTTCTCTACTGGGTGCTGGTTTCGGGGCAACGTGAACAAACCGCCGAAAGTATAGCCGGAGTGGCGTGGGCTATGGCAGGAGAGTCCGGCTCGGCCAGCAGCACGGCGACGATCGCCGGGGTGTCAATGACCACCGGAGTAGGTCCAGTCTGCGTCGCAGCCCAGGATCTCGCCAGCGCGGGCCTCGATTTCCGACAGCAGATGGCATGCCGCTTCTTTCGGTGTCTCTACTCTGCCCACGACTACGGGCTATTCAGGGTAGCGCGGGCCTGGTCGATGGCCGCGTCCAGATACAGGCCGAAGAAGTCCGGAGTGCCCAGACCCACGATGCGCTTGGTCAACTCGCGGCCACGGCCGTCCAGGAAGAGGATGGTCGGCGTGAGGCTGACATCATAGCGCCAGGCCAGGTCCCGCGGCAGGACCGGCCGGCTGTCAAAATCGCGCAGCGGCCGTGGGTCGTCTACGCGCATCTCACGAATGATGACCTTCTTGGCGTAGGCTGTGCCGCTGGCCATGGGCAGCAGGAACTCCTCGCGCACACGTGCGCAGTAGCCGCAGTGCTGCGCACTGAACATCAGCAGGATAGCCACCCCGTCGCGCTCAACGCGCCCGGCATCGGCATGTAGATCGCGTGCCTCTATGGCGGTATGGGCTCCGCCGGCGACCTCCGCTACCGCCACAATAGGAGCCACCGCCAGCAGCCAGGCCGACATCCACGCCACGCTCGGGAGGGTGCTTCGCATACGGGGAGTTCCTAACATAAGTGCGGATTTTGCGTTTAGACTGTTCTTTTTTGGCACAGTAGTTCTACTTTGTCACATTCGGGCTAGCGGTCCGGAGGGTCTTTCCGGGACACGCCGTGGATACGTCCCTGTAGGCTCGATCGCCGGCTTCCCGCCGGCGACGGTCCCGGAAAGACCCTCCGGACCCCCTCTCAAACCGGGGCGAGGGTCAATGTGACAAAGTAGAAGTAGACACCAACAGTAATTGGACCACAACGCATGTCATTGATTCGCATCGCAACTCGAAAGAGTCCTTTGGCCTTGTGGCAGGCTGAGCACGTGGCGGCCCGCCTGCGCGCAGCGCATCCGGGCCTGACGGTCGAGCTGGTGACGATGAGCACCCGCGGAGACAAGATCCTGGACGTGCCGCTGGCCAAGGTCGGCGGCAAGGGGCTGTTCGTCAAGGAGCTGGAGCAGGGACTGCTGGAGGGCGCTGCCGACATCGCCGTGCACTCCATGAAGGATGTCCCGGTGGATTTCCCCACGGGCCTGCATCTGCCGGTGATCCTGGAGCGCGAGGACCCCCGCGACGCCTTCGTGTCCGACCGCTTCCCCGCCCTGGAGGCTCTGTCCGAAGGCGCGCGGGTGGGCACCTCCTCGCTGCGCCGCCAGGTGCAGCTACGCGAGAAGCGTCCTGATCTGGATATCCGGGATCTGCGCGGCAACGTCAACACCCGCCTGGCGAAGCTGGAACGGGGTGACTATGACGCCATCATCCTCGCCAGCGCCGGCCTCAAACGCCTTGGACTGTCGGACCGGATCACGGGGGTACTGGAGCCCGAGGTGCTACTGCCCGCCATCGGGCAAGGGGCCATCGGCATCGAGTGCCGGGAGGGTGATGAGAGGGTGGCCTCGCTGGTCGGCGTGCTGGACGACCCCGACACCCACACGCGGGTGCAGGCCGAACGTGCAATGAATACCCGCCTTGCCGGTGGCTGTCAGGTGCCGATCGCCGGCTACGCCGAGATCGGGGACGGTCGCCTTCGGCTGCGGGGGCTGGTGGGCCGTACTGACGGCAGCGAGGTGGTTCGGGGGGAGGTCCAAGGCTACCCCGGAGACGCCGAGAGCCTGGGGCGTTCCCTGGCCGAGGACTTACTCGCCAGGGGCGCCGATCGGATCCTGGAGTCATTGCCGGGCGATGAGTAGCGGCGGTCCTCTGTCAGGTCTGGGGGTCGTGGTTACACGCCCGGCCCACCAGGCCGGGCACCTGACCAGGCTGCTGGAGGCCGCCGGGGCTCGGGTGCTGCACTTTCCGCTATTGGCGATTGCCGAGCCGGCCGATCCGGCTAGGGCGCTGGCCGTCATCGATCGTTTGCGCACCTTCGATCTGGCCATCTTCATCAGCGCCAACGCCGTCATTCGGGGCCTGGCGATGATCCGGAGCCGCGGGCCCATGCCCGAAGGGCTGCATCTGGCCGCCGTGGGCGCGGCCAGCGCCCGTGAGCTGGAGAGGGCGGAACTGCGGGTGGACCTGGTGCCCGGGGCGCGCTTCGACAGCGAGTCCCTGCTGGCCCTGGACGAGCTCCAAGCACCCCGGCTCGCAGGCCACCGCGTGGTGATCTTCCGCGGCGAAGGCGGCAGGGAGCTGCTCGCCGATACGCTTACCGCCCGCGGTGCAACGGTGGAATACGCTGAGGTCTACCGCCGGGCAAAGCCCGAGGTGGACCTCGACGACCTGCTGAAGCCCTGGGAACGGGGCGAGCTGGACGCCATTGTGGTGACCAGCGCAGAGGCCTTGGAGAACCTGCATGGCCTGTTGCCCCCTCCAGCCCGTGCGCGCCTGGCGGACACAGCCCTGGTCGTGGTCAGTCAGCGCCTGGCCGACCTGGCCCGCAGCCTGGGCCATAGCGGAGCGCTGCTGGTGGCCGAGCGGTCCGCCGACGAGGCCATGGTAGAGACCCTGGTCGGGTGGCGGCGGCATGGCGCCCGGCAAACGGGCTGAGGTAGCCGCCGGAATCGGTGTTTAGGTCTATGCTTAGCTTGGCGTGCGGGCAAGAGACTCCGGGACCGCCTCTTCCGAAGGCAGGCAGACGGCGGATGCACCGGGGCGAGGCGCCGACCCGCGAAGAAGGGGATGGGCGAACAACCATGACGACAGCGAGATGAAGCAACTGAGATGAGTGTCGGCCTATTGATCGTGACCCATGGGGAAATCGGCACGGCATTGCTCAATGCCACCGTACGCATGCTCGGACATTGCCCGATGAATGTGCGCTTGATCGCGGCGCCCACGGACGTGGACCCTGACGATCTGCGCGAGGAGGCCGAGCAGGCTATCGATGCCGTGGACCAGGGCGAAGGCGTACTGATCCTGACGGACATCTACGGTGGGACACCGAGCAATGTGGCCCGCCGCCTGGCCGACGGACGGCGCGTGTGCATGATATCCGGGGTCAACCTGCCGATGCTGGTACGGCTGATGAATTACCCGGACCTGCGCTCCTCCGAGCTGGCCAAGAAGGCAATCAGTGGAGGCCGCGATGGCATCTTCGGCAGCAAGGCTGAGGGTAATGTCTGAGACGCTTGTTCGGGAGATAACCATCATCAACAGGCTCGGCCTTCACGCCCGCGCAGCCGCGAAGTTCGTCACCCTGGCTTCGCGGTACCAGGCTCAAATCCGCCTGCGCCGGGACACCCGGGAGGTGAACGCCAAGAGCATCATGGGCGTCATGATGCTGGCGGCGGGCCAGGGGATCCGGCTCGAGATCCTGGCCACCGGCCAGGATGCGGAGGACGCGCTGCACGAGCTGGCCAATCTGGTGGCCGAGCGTTTTGGAGAGGCCGAGTGACCACGGCTCTACAGGGGATCTGCGCCGCCAAGGGCGTTGCCATCGGCAAGGTCTACGTAGTGGACCGCGGTCAGCTTGATGTCACCGAATACGTCCTGCGCCCCAAGGAGGTGGAGCCCGAGGTGGAGCGCTTCCTCCAGGCGGTGGAGGTCGCGCGGGAGCAGCTACGCCGGGTGCGCCAGCGGATCCCCGAAGATACCACCGCCGACATCTCCTCCTTCATCGACACCCATCTACTGATGATGGACGACTCGGCGTTGACGCAGGTGCCGGTGGAGCTGATCCGCAACCGGCGCTGCAACGCGGAGTGGGCGCTGAAGCTACAGCGCGATGCGCTGGTCAGCGTCTTCGACAAGATGGATGACCCTTACCTGCGCACCCGCAAGGACGACGTGGATCACGTGGTCACCCGCATCCAGCGGATCCTGCTCAAGCAGGACCGCCACCGCTACGACGCCGCGGACAGCCTGCTGGCCGGAAGCATCGTGCTGGCTCACGATCTGACTCCGGCCGATACCGTGCTGCTGCAGCAGCAAGGTATCGCCGGCTTCATCACCGAGTACGGCGGCCCCACGTCGCACACGGCAATCCTTGCCCGCAGCCTGCGAATTCCTTCGGTGGTGGGGCTGCATCAGGCTCGGCTCTACCTGCGCGACGACGACCCGGTGATCATCGACGGCCGCGCGGGCGTGGTGCTGCTGGAGCCCGACACGCGCACGATCCGCTACTACCGCGGCCTGCAGAAGCTCATCGAGAAGCACCATCAGGCCCGGCGCAAGCTGCGCAACATGCCTGCCAGGACGCGGGATGGGAAGGATATCCTGCTGCAGGCCAACATCGAGCTTCCCGAAGACGTGGTGGCCGTCAAACGCGCCAATGCCGCCGGCGTGGGTTTGTATCGTACCGAGTTCTTGTTCATGAACCGGGACACCCTGCCGGACGAGGAGGAGCAGTTCGACGCCTACCGGTGCGTGGTGAGGGAGCTCAAGGGTGGGCCGGTCACCATTCGCACCCTGGACATCGGCGCCGACAAGCCGGGCGGGGGCGCGGCCCGCAGCACCGGCTCCAACCCCGCAATGGGCTTGCGGGCCATCCGTCTATGCCTCAAGGAGCCCGCCCTGCTGCGGCCCCAGATCCGCGCCGTCCTGCGCGCCTCGTACCTGGGCAGCGTGCGCTTGATGATCCCCATGGTTTCGAGCCTGCAGGAGCTGTCACAGGTACTGCAGATTGTGGAGGAATCGCGGCGCTCGCTGCGTGAACAAGGGCTGAAGTACGACCCACACATGCCGCTGGGAATGATGTTAGAGGTACCGGCGGCTGCCCTGTGCGCCGATCTCTTCGCGCGCCATGTCGACTTTCTATCCATTGGCACCAACGATCTGATCCAGTACACCCTGGCCATCGACCGGGTCGACGACGAGGTGAACTACCTCTACGACCCGCTGCATCCGGCCGTGCTGCGGCTGATCCGGATGATCCTGCGTGCCGGACAGAAGGCGAACGTATCGGTGAGCATGTGCGGCGAGATGGCCGGCAATCCCCGTTATAGCCGCCTGCTGCTGGGCATGGGGCTGCGGGAGTTCAGCGTGCCCCCCAACACGCTGCTGGAGATCAAACAGGTGATCAACGGCAGCGATGCCGGTCTGCTCTCTCCCCTCACCCAGCGCCTGATGCGCACCGCCGACACGACCGCGCGCACGGCCCTGGTGGACCAGATGAACGCGCTTGGGTGACACCAGCTACCCGCTACGAGACCAACCACAAGGCACAATCATCTCATGCAAAGGCGCGAAGTGAGGGCTGGCCACCAAGTGAGCCTCTGTGCCTTTGTGGTCAATTCTTGACTTCTCACTTCTCAGTCCTCACTCCTCACGCCTTACTCTCCAGGCCTGATAAACTGGCTAGCTCTCTCCCGGGGGCAGGCGATGGTACAGGCCGAGGAACACAGCCACGAGAAGGTCGAGGAATCGCATCAGGACTTGCTGGAGGCCCTGACCGACGCCATTGAGGACGAGTCCTCGGTCGAGGCGCGCGCGATCCTCAGTGAGCGCCATCCGGCCGAGGTGGCCCAGCTTCTGGAGTCCATTCCTTCTCGCGACCGCGACTTCGTCTGGGCGTTGCTCACTCCCGAGCAGCATATCGAGGTGCTCGCCTACACGGAGGCCGCCGTGCGGTCCGAGCGCCTGCGCCGGATGCCTCCCGAGGACGTGGCCGCTGCGGCGCAGTACCTGGACACCGACGATGCCGTGGACATCCTCCAGGACCTGCCGGCTCCCGTCGTGGACAAGGTCTTGGAGTCCATGGATGCCTGGGACCGCAAGCGCATCGAAGCGGTGCTGGTCTATCCCGAGGACACCGCCGGCGGCCTGATGAACGTGGATGCCATGACGGTGCGCGGCGACGTGACCCTGGAGGCGGTTCTGCGCTACCTGCGGATCAGGCGCAAGGTGCCGGCGTCCATGGATGCCCTCATCGTCGTCGACCACAACAACCGTTACCAGGGGCTGCTGGCCCTCACCGACCTGCTGACCAGTGACCCATCACGCAAGGTCGGTGAAGTGATGGCCCGGGAGGTGGACGGACTCGAGCCCACCACGCCAGCCACCGAGGTCGCCAAGCTGTTCGAGCAACGAGACCTTATCTCGGCGCCGGTGGTCGACGCCGAGGGGGTCGTGCTGGGCCGCATCACCATCGACGACGTGGTGGACGTCATCCGTGACGAGGGGGAGCACACCGTCATGAGCATGGCCGGCCTGACCGAGGACGAGGACATCTTTGCGCCGGTACTCACCACCGCCCGCCAGCGCACCCTATGGCTCGGTATCAATCTGGCCACCGCACTTCTGGCATCCTGGGTGATTGGGCTGTTCGAGGCCACGATTCGGCAAGTGGTGGCGCTGGCGGTGCTGATGCCGATCGTGGCGAGCATGGGCGGCATTGCCGGTAGCCAGACCCTGACGGTGGTGATCCGCGGCATGGCCTTGGGTCACGTGGGCAGCAGCAACGCACGCCTCGTGCTGGTGAAGGAAGTGCTCGTCGGGCTGCTGACCGGTATTTTCTGGGCGGTTGTGGTGGCGGCCACGGCCGGCCTGTGGTTCGAGAGCGTAAGGCTGGGGCTCATCATCGGCGCCGCCATGGAGATCAACCTCCTGGTGGCCGCCCTGGCCGGCGCCACGATTCCCATCATCCTGCGCCGGCTGTCCATCGATCCCGCCCTGGCCGGCGGCGTAGTCCTGACCACCGTCACCGACGTCATCGGCTTCATGGCATTCCTGGGGCTGGGAACGATCTTTTTGCTCAGGTGAGGTGTGAGGGGTTGCGGGCGGCACGCTCCGGGTAGCGTCAAGGACGCAGCCGGGTGAGGCACTCGCCGGCAGTCAGCCGGGAGTCAGGACGGGGAGAATCGGTCGACCTACCAAGCCCCGCCCGACCAGGAGCAGGCAACCAAGGCAATACTGCACCCTGACAGACCGTGGAGCCAGCGCCTCCCTCCTCCTCCTCCCTCCTCACGCTTCATTCGTCACACCTCACTTCTCAAAGCCCCCACTCCTGCCACGCCAGCTTGGCCGCTATGGCCATCACTACCAGCACGAACACCGGGCGGATGAAGGAGGCACCGAAGCGAATAGCCGTGCGGGCGCCTACCCAGGCGCCGGCCATCACGCACAAGCCCATCGCCAGCCCCGTTCCGTAGTCCACCAGGCCGAGCACGGCGAAGGCTCCCAGGGAAACGACGTTGCTCACGAAGTTCATGAACCGCGCCAGGGCCGAGGCATGGACCAGGTCGAGGTGGAAGACCCCCATGCCGGTGGTGGTCCAGAATGCACCGGTACCCGGGCCGACGAAGCCGTCATAGAAACCCAGGGGAGCACCGGCCAGGATGCTCCTCAACCCAGCCGGCCGGGTGTGCGGATCCCGCCACCGGACATCGGGACTGCGGCGGACCAGGACGTAGACGCCAGCGGCGATGATCAACAGAGGAATGAGAGCCTTGAGGTGCTCGGACGACACCCGCCAGACGGACAGGGTACCCAGGAGCGCCCCCGCAAAGGTAGCGATGATGGTCGTGGTCCAAAGCCGTGGGCGGAACAATCCTCGACGCACATAGGCGCGGGAGGCGCTGAGCGTTCCGAAGGTGCCGGCAAGCTTGTTGGTGCCCAGGGCCAGGTGCGGCGGCAGTCCGGCGGCCAGCAGGGCCGGCAGCACGATGAGTCCCCCGCCCCCCGCGATCGCGTCCACCATGCCCCCCGCCAGCGCCGCGCCCAGCAGCAAGGCAGTGGTCGGCAGACTGGGGATCAGACTATCCACGGGGAAGGCCCGCCTAAGCGACTACGCCGCCGGCCCAATCGCATGACGGATGCAGTCCCGGCGCCCTGCAGACCCAAGCCAACAAGCGATGCGCACCAGCGCATCGCTACGCTACCAGCTAAACAGGACCCAGGCCGGCACCAGGAAGCCGGGCGCCAGGGCGTCGCGCCGGGTCTCGAGTCTGCCGTCCCCGTCCGCGTCCACCAGATAGTAAGGATAGCCCCGCTTCGGGGTCACCTTGATCATGTAGAGCCGTCCGTTGAGCCGATACTCGGTCACGGTCTCCTGCTTCTTCTGGATAATCGTGATGTCGGGCTCCAGCGGCTCCCCGCTCTGCACGCGCTGCGGGAGTGGCGGAGGCTCAGGGATGGGCGGGGGCGCCGGCGCCGGCCCAAACTGCGCGGGCGGCTGCCCTACTTCCCCGGCCGCCAGCGCCAGTGCGGGCAGCAGGCCGAGCGCGGCGGCAAGATGGCGGGCACGCATGATGATTTCCTTGGTCTTCTATAGTTGCAGCAGGATTTCCTGCTCCTCGGCCGAGGGCTCGAAGCCCCGTTGCTCGTAGTGAGCAAAAATAGCATCCACGACTTCACGGGGTTTGTCCACCAGCAGGTACAGGCCCAGGTCCTCGCGGTCGATGGTGGACTCGCGGATGAGCGTCTCCGAGAGCCACTGTGTGAAGCCCCGCCAAAACGCCGAGCCGACCAGAATGATCGGAATGCGCCGGGTCTTGCCGGTCTGTACCAGGGTCAGGATCTCGGCCAGCTCGTCCAGGGTGCCGAATCCGCCGGGCAGCACCACGTAGGCCGAGGCGTACTTGACGAACATCACCTTGCGCGAGAAGAAATGGCGGAAGGTGAGGCGGATGTCCTGGTAGGCGTTGCCCGCCTGCTCGTGGGGCAGCTGGATGTTCAGGCCGACGCTGGGGCTCTTGCCGCTGTAGGCGCCCTTGTTGGCGGCCTCCATGATGCCCGGGCCGCCGCCGCTGACCAC
>CAYWTP010000086.1:0-12979 GCA_964461215.1 uncultured Ectothiorhodospiraceae bacterium
TGGTGCGGGTGAGCTACGAGCAGAAGCCCTTCCGGCGCTCCATGATGCAGACCTGGGGCGCCGAGGTGTTTGCCAGCCCCACCAGGCTGACGGCCGCGGGGCGCACGATCCTGGCCGAGGATCCGGGCTCGCCGGGCTCTCTGGGCATCGCCATCTCCGAGGCGGTGGAGGAGGCGGCCTCGCGCAAGGACACCAACTATTCGCTGGGATCGGTGCTGAATCACGTGCTGTTGCACCAGACCGTCATCGGCCTGGAGGCAAAAAAGCAGTTCGAGAAGGTGGGCGATTACCCGGATGTGATTCTTGCGCCCTGCGGCGGTGGCTCCAACTTTGGTGGCGTGGCCTTCCCCTTCTTCGCCGACAAGGCCGCAGGGCGCGACGTACGGCTGGTGGCGGTGGAGCCGACATCCTGTCCCACCCTGACGCGAGGCCACTATGCATACGATTACGGCGATACCGCGGGTCTCACCCCGCTGATGCTCCAGTACACCCTGGGCCATGACTTCGTGCCACCGGGCATTCATGCCGGTGGGCTGCGCTACCACGGCGACTCGGTGCTGGTCTCCCAGCTTCACAAGGAAGGTCTGGTGGAGGCGCTGGCGGTGCCGCAGCTCGCGACCTTCGAGGCCGGGGTGCTGTTCGCCCGCGCCGAGGGTATCATCCCGGCACCCGAATCCAATCACGCCATTCGCGCCGCCATCGACGAGGCCCTGGCGTGCAAGGAAACAGGCGAGGCGAAAGCCATATTCTTCAATCTGTCCGGCCATGGCCACTTCGACATGGCCGCCTACGACAAGTACTTCGCGGGGGAGCTGGAGGACTACGAGTACCCGGAGGAGGCCATCCGAACGGCGTTGGAGCACCTGCCCAAGGTCGCGGGGCTGTAGGGCGGGCGCGGCGCATGCTCCCGGCAACGCCCTACTTCCCGCATCCATGCAGTCGTCTGCCCGTCAAGAGCTTGGAGATTTGCCACGGAACCCACGGAAGGTGTCGAAGGCGTGAAGGGTGAGGAGTGAGGAGGGAGGAGGGAGGAGGGAAGAATTCGCCACAAAGGCACAAAGGGCACAAAGATTTGTAAGTTTCTTGGTTTCCTTTGTGCCTTCGTGTCTTTGTGGTTAGTCTTGTGGCGTGAGGGGTCTGACAGTCGATATTGTGCCTCGAGTTCCGCCCCCGCGTAGGGACCGCCTGTAATCGCGGAGAGGAGATCTCATATGTTCGATTTCAACGAGAAGGTCGTGCTGATTACCGGTGCGGCGGGTAACCTGGGCCAGGCGGTTGCCGATGCATTCGAAGAGGCGGGCGCCAGGCTGGCACTGGCGGATCGGGCCGGGGACCGGCTGCGTGAGATTTATGGCGAGCGGGGCAATCGCCTCCTGGTTCCGGTGGATCTCATCGACGAGCTGTCGGTTAGCGACATGGTGGCGCACACGATGAAGGCCTATGACCGCATCGACGTGCTGGCCAACATCGCCGGCGGCTTCCGCATGGGACCGAAGCTGCATGAGACGCCGCTGGCGGACTGGGAGTTCATGCTGAGCTTGAATGCCCGCTCCGTATTTCTGGCCTGTCGCGCTGTTATTCCGCACATGCTGGCGCAGGGTTCCGGTCGCATCGTCAGCGTCTCGGCCCGTGCCGCCGATCAGCCCAAGGGCAGGATGGCACCGTACTGCGCTTCCAAGGCTGCCGTGATCACGCTGACCGAGAGCCTTGCCGCCGAGCACCGATACGACAACATCAACGTCAACTGCATACTACCCGGCACCATCGACACACCCCAGAACCGGACCGACATGCCGGACGCCGATTACGGCAAGTGGGTATTACCCGCGGCCCTGGCCGACGTGATTCTGTTTCTGGCCTCCGACGCGGCCCGCGCCGTCACGGGTGCCGCCGTGCCGGTCTATGGCCAGAGCTGAATTGGGGTAAGTCGTGATTCATAAAAGATCCTCCCTATGAGGGGGGATGGACTCCGCCGTCCTTTGTCCCGTTTCGCGTTGGGCGTAAGCGTCAGCTTGCTGGAGAAGAGAGCTGGAAGATTGGCCCCGGATGCCACGCAAGGAGCGAAGGCGGTTCAATTCGGCGGGTCCGGGGGGCGTTATGCTCTTGCCCGCAGCCCACGATCCAGGCCTGACACCTGACCAGGGCCGATACCCATGATGGCCGAGCGATTCGTGGAGAGCCTCGGCCGGCGAATGGAAGCGTTCCGCGTGCAGGTGTCACGCGCCGACGCGATCCCGGAGCTGTGCTTGCTTGGGGTTGTCAGCGGCGTCTTGGCGGCCATGGTGATCATTGCCTTTCGCTTCCTGGTCGAGTTCGTCCAGAGCGCCTTCCTGACTCACTCCTATGACTATGAGGGGCTGGCTCCGCTCTGGCGGTTGCTCCTGCCCATGGCCGGCGGTTTGGCCCTGGGGCTGCTGTTCCGGGCCGTGCCTCCGGCGATGCGCCAGGTCGGGGTTCCGCACATCCTGGCAAGGCTGGATTACCACCAGGGGCGGCTGCCAGTGGGCAATGCTCTGCTGCAGGTCGCGGGCGGGGCGATCGCCTTGATCTGCGGGCACTCGGTGGGACGGGAAGGACCCAGCGTCCATCTGGGCGCGGCCGCCAGCAACATTCCGGCGCAATGGCTGGGCTTGCCCAACAACGCCTTGCGGGTGGTGGCAGCCTGCGGTGCTGCGGCCGGCATTGCCGCCACCTTCAATACGCCCCTGGCGGGCGTTGCCTTCGCCATGGAGGTGTTGCGAATGGAGTCTACCGTAGCGGCCTTCGCCCCCGTCATTTTGGCCACCGTCAGCGCCACGACCCTGGCTCGGCTCGCCTTCGGACAGGATCTGGCCTTCACGGTGCCGGCTCTGACGCTAGGCTCGCTCGCCGAGCTGCCGTTCATCCTGCTGATGGGCATGGGGCTGGGCGCGGTGGCCGCCGTGTTCATTCGCACTCTGCGCCTGGTCTATCTGCATGGCCAGGGGCTGTCCTTGTCGCTGCGGTCGGTGGTCGCCGGGGCCGTGGTAGGCGTGCTCGCCCTGGCCGTGCCGGAGGTGATGGGTATCGGCTACGATACGGTGGACAGCGCTCTGCGCGGCAACGTGGCGCTGCCGGTGATGGCGGCGATGGTTGTCGCAAAGGTGCTTGCCACGACGGTCGCGGTTGGCCTGGGAGTGCCGGGCGGCGTCATCGGTCCGTCGCTGGTCATTGGTGCCATGGGTGGGGGGATGTTCGGCGCAATCATTCAGCACTTCGGGCTGGTTCCGTCGGCGTCCCTGGGTTTTCACGTGATGCTGGGAATGGGCGCGATGATGGCGGGCTTGCTGCAGGCACCCCTGGCGGGCCTGCTCGCCATTCTGGAGCTCACCGGCAACCCGAACATCATCTTCCCGGGCATGCTGGCGGTCATCACCGCCACCCTGACGAGCGGATACCTTCACGGCCGGGAGTCGGTGTTCCAGTCGCTGCTGCGGGCCATGGGTGTGGATTTCCGCGATGACCGGATTGCCCGCGCCCTGCGTCAGGTCGGCGTGGCGGCGGTGATGAGCCGCAGCTTCATCCAGCTCCCGGCCAGATCGAAGCTGGAACGGATCGCCAGGGAGCTGGAGGCACGGCCGCGCTGGATTCTGGTCCGGCGCGAGGATGGACCTCCGCTGTTGCTGCCGGCAGTGGACCTGGTGAGGGCGGTCCAGGAGGAGCCGCAGGCGTCCGAGCTGGACCTGCTGGCCATCCCGGCCGAGCGGGTGAGCGCTGCTGCGGTGGATTTCCAGGCCAGCCTCCAGGAGGCACGGGAGGTCATGTACCGGGCCGGCGCCGAGGCGCTGTACGTCACTCGCACGACGGTTCCGGGGGTGCCCAGGGTGTGGGGCGTTCTGACCCGCGAGGATATCGATAGCGGATACCGCTATTGAGACTCATGCCTACGAGCGATGGTGTGGCGTGTCTCATGAGTCGAATAAATCCGAACACTCATCTAGAATCCGAAAATGCACGGGAGGCCACGCTGGGTGGGATCGGACGTGGCCCAGTGGCGGAAACCATGGACTTGACCAAGGAGAGAAGAATGGGACCTAAGCTATTGGCCCTTACCCTGTGGCTGCTGGCCGCCCTGTTGCCGGCAGCGGCCCGAGCCCAGGCACAGTCGCCTGACGGGGGCGCCGCTCCCGCGTTGACCGAGGAGCAGCAGCAGTATCTGTCGTGGGCCAAGGGCATATGGAATTCCCTGGACCGCAAGCAGGGAAAGATTGAGCTTCCGGGTGGTGTCGCGACCCTGAACGTCCCGGACACCTTCTACTACCTGGGTCCCGACGATTCCGAGAAGGTCCTGGTGGATGTGTGGAAGAATCCTCCCGGGGAGAAGCCTCTGGGCATGCTGTTTCCCACTGGCTCCACTCCCTTCGACAGCAATGCCTGGGCCGTAACCATCGAGTATGAGGAAGACGGCTACGTCTCCGACAAGGACGCCGACGAGATCAACTATGACGAGCTGCTCGCCGATATGCAGCGTTCGACCACTGCGGCGAACGAGGAGCGTACCAAGGCCGGCTACGATCCGGTGAAGCTGATCGGGTGGGCCTCCAAGCCCTATTACGACAAGCAAACCCATAAGCTGCACTGGGCCAAGGAGCTGAAGTTCGGCGACGAGCCGGCTCATACCCTCAACTACAATATCCGGGTCCTGGGCCGTAAAGGCGTGCTGGTGCTGAACTTCATCGCCGACATGGATCAGCACGAGGCGATCAAGTCCAACCTGAGCCAGGTCCTGGCTATGGCGGACTTCAACGACGGCTACCGTTACGAGGAGTTTGATCCGAGCATCGACAAGGTGGCAGCTTATGGCATCGGCGCCCTGGTGGCGGGCAAGCTGCTGGCGAAGGCGGGCCTGTTTGCCATGGCCCTGGTGTTTCTGAAGAAGATCGGGCTGCTGATCGTAGCGGCCGGAGCCGTGGCGGCCAAGCTGTTCAAGCGCAACAAGGCCCCTGCCCAGGGCTGAGGCGGGAGGCAGCGCCGGGCTTCGGCTACACTGGGCCGGGTCTTCGGTCCGGCCATTCGTGCCGCGATGGAGCCCTGGCAGGGAAGCGGCCCGGTGTGCGCGCGGCGGGGACGTTAATATCTCTCAGCTTGCCTGTTACTACTCTGTCACATTGGCCAGCCGTGGTGCCGGTCAGGGCTTGCGGGACACGCCGTGAAGAAGTAGAGCTATTTGATCTGGGATTGTAGGTAGTTCTGGATCCCCACCTTGTCGATCAGGTCCACCTGGGTTTCGAGCCAGTCCACGTGCTCCTCCTCGCTGTTGAGGATCCGGTCCAGGAGATCCCGCGAGGCGAAGTCACCCTGGGTCTCGCAGTAGGCGATCGCCTCCCGCAGCAAGGGCAGGGCGGTGCCGGTCTCCAGCGCCAAATCGGATGCCAGACACTCGCGCACGTCCTCGCCGATACCCAGCTTGCCCACGTTCTGGAGGTTGGGCAGGCCTTCGAGAAACAGGATCCGCTCCACCAGCCAGTCGGCGTGCCTCATCTCGTCGATGGACTCGTGGTACTCCTTTTCACCGAGCCGCTCCAGCCCCCAGTTCTTGAATATCCGCGCATGCAGAAAATACTGGCTGATGGCGATGAGCTCATTGGCCAGTGCGGAGTTCAGGTAGTCGATGACCTTGCTGTCACCCTTCATGGTTGGCTCCTTGGGTCATTGCACCGGCTCAGCCCGAGGCCGGCTGCGGTGCCGAGGCGGAGGCGGTTCTTACCAGGCCCATGGCACACTGGGCGCACTTACCGCATTGGGAGGCGACTCCAAGCTGCGCGCGCAGTGCCCGCAGGTTGGAAGCCCCCTCGGCGACGGCCTGCCGGATCTGCTTATCGGTGACCGCCCGGCACACGCATATGTACATCGGCTGATCTCCTCCGCTCTGCTGACAATTGCTTGGCTGACCGGCCCCCCTCAGCGATGGGAGTGACCCGACACCCGGCGGATGCGCGCCCAGCGTTGCTGGCGCGGGCTCAACGGTCTCGCCGCAATCCACTTGGCCAGGCGCTGAATCAGCGTGCAATGCTGGACATGGTCCGGAGAACCGGGAGAACTCATGGTCACCACTCCTTCGCGGGGCCTTCACATCACGCATAAAGTTAAACGTAGATGAGAGTGATTGTCAACTGCATGCCGCGCCCCAGGCTTAGTGCCTCCCCGAAGCCCACACCATTGGCAAATACGTGGCCGGGATACGGCGCTTCGCAAACCGCTGTGGGCAGACCAGGAGCCATCCCGGATTGCAGTTTGTTCCATCGGGCTACGACACGGCACCCCTGACGGCCTTCCCGCTCCCGCCACCTTTGCCACTCCGGCTACTCGCGCCAACCTCGCCACTCCCCTAACCGTGCTACCCCACCTGGCGTTATGCTTGGCTTATGAGTCCGGATCCCTTCTCCACACCTATCTCCCGCCACGTGTGGGATGCCAAGTACCGCTACCGGGACGCGGATGCGGTCCATGACCACACGGTAGAGGACACCTGGTGGCGGGTGGCCCGTGCCCTGGCAGCCGCCGAGCCCCGCGATCGCGCTCAATGGGAGGAGCGCTTCTATCAGGCGCTGTCCGATTTCCGCTTTCTGCCGGGAGGGCGGATCCTCGCCGGCGCCGGGACCGGACGGCGGGTGACCTTGTTCAACTGCTTCGTCATGGGTCGGATCGACGACTCCATGGACGGCATATTCGACGCCCTGAAGGAAGGGGCGCTGACCATGCAGCAGGGTGGCGGCGTGGGCTATGACTTCTCCACGCTGCGTCCGGCCGGGACCTATGCCCGCAGCGTTGGCGGTATCGCCTCGGGGCCGGTGTCGTTCATGCGGATCTGGGACGCCATGTGCTCTACCCTGCTGTCCACCGGCGCGCGCCGCGGGGCCATGATGGCCACCCTGCGCTGCGACCATCCGGATATCGAGCGCTTCATCGAGGTCAAGAAGGACCCCCACGAGCTTCGCCATTTCAACCTCTCGGTGCTGGTGACCGACGCGTTTATGGCAGCGGTGCGGGCCGACAGCGAATGGCCGCTGGTGTTCCCGGCCTCGCGGCTGGGCGAAGAGTCGGCAGGGGCGCGGCTGCTGAGCCGGCTCTGGCCGGGGGAGGTGGGCGAGGTGCCTTGCCGGGTGCTCAAGGTGCTGCGGGCCCGCGAGCTGTGGAGCTGCATGATGCGGGCCACCTACGACTATGCCGAGCCCGGGATCCTGTTCATCGATCGCATCAACGCACTGAACAACTTGCACTACAAGGAGGCCATCGCTGCCACCAATCCCTGTGGCGAGATCCCTCTGCCGCCTTACGGGGCCTGCAACCTGGGCTCGGTGAACCTGACTCGCTTCGTGCGGGAGCCTTTCACGGAGCGCGCGACACTGGATTTCGCCGGTATCGAGCAGACCGCCGCCGTGGCGGTGCGGATGATGGACAACGTTATCGACGTCTCGCGCTTTCCCCTGGAGGCGCAGGCGCATGAGGCCCGAGGCTCGCGGCGCATCGGTCTGGGATTCACGGGTCTGGCCGATGCCTTCATCACGCTGGGCGTTTCCTATGGACAGGAGCGGTCCTACACGCTCGCAGCGCAGGTGATGCGCCGGCTCTGCCATACGGCCTACCGCACGTCCCTGGCACTGGCCGAGGAGAAGGGCGCGTTCCCGTTCCTGGACAAGGGCAGGCACCTGGAGACCCCCTTCGTACAAGCGCTGCCCCAGGATATTCGCGAGGGCATCGCCGCTACCGGCATACGCAACTCGCATCTCACGGCGATCGCCCCTACCGGCACCATCAGCTTGCTGGCCAACAACGTGTCCAGCGGCATTGAGCCGGTCTTCGAGTTTGCCTATACGCGGCGGATTCTTGAGGCCGACGGCTCCTACAGTGAGCATCCACTCAAGGACTATGCGCGCGAGCTATGGGACGAGTTCAAGGGCAACGAGCCGCCGGGTCCTGCATTTACGGCGGCGTCGCGGCTGGCGCCGGAGGTGCATCTGCGCATGCAGGCGGCGGTTCAGCCCTGGGTGGACAACGCCATCTCCAAGACCATCAACATCCCGGTGCACTACGCATTCGAGGACTTCAAATCCGTCTACGAGCAAGCCTACGATCTGGGGCTCAAGGGCTGCACCACGTTCAGGCCCAACCCGGTAACCGGGGCCATTCTTTCTACCGAAGCCGCCGCGGAGGCCGGCTCCCACTGCTGCAGCATCGAGCGGGAAGCGGACTGAACACCAATGGGGCCGGCCGCGGGGATCTTCGGCCGGCCTCATCCCCTGCGCGGATGTTTCCTGAGACGAGCCTCGAACTCCGAGGCCGGCACCGGCTTGCTGAAGAGGAACCCCTGACAATGGTCGCAGCCCTTTTCCTTGAGGAACGCAAGCTGCTGCTCGTTCTCCACGCCTTCGGCAACCACCGAGAGACCGAGACTGTGCGCGATGGCGATGATTGCCGCGGCGATGGCCGTAGCATCCCGGTCATCCGGAATATCGGTCAGGAACGACCGGTCTATCTTCAGCTCATCGAGGGGCAGGCGCTTCAGGTAGCTCAGAGAGGAGTAGCCGGTACCGAAGTCGTCCACCGACAGCCGCACGCCCATCTCCCTGAGCTGGTGCAGGGTATCGATGCTTCTCTCGGTCCGATCCATGACGATGCTCTCGGTCAGCTCCAGCTTCAGATGGCGGGGATCCATTCCGGTGGCCTCCAGCGCCAGGGTTACCTGCTGCACGATGTCCTGCGCACGGAACTGGCGCGCGGAGACGTTGACGGCGACCTGTAGATTCCGGGTTCCGGCCTCCAGCCACGCTTGGTTGTGCGCGCACGCCTTGCGCAGGGCCCATTCACCCATGGGCACGATGAGTCCCACGTCCTCTGCCAGACCAATGAACTGATCGGGCGGCACCAGGCCGAGCTGCGGGTGATTCCAGCGCAGCAAGGCTTCCGTTCCGACGACGTGACCACTGTCGACGCGCAGGATAGGCTGGTGGTAGACGGCGAGCTCATCGCGCTCCAGCGCCCTGCGTAGACTAGACTCCATGTTCAGTCGTTCGAGTGAGCGCGCGTTGATCTCTTTCGAGTAGAATTGATAAGTACGTGTGCTCTTGGTCTTGGCGTGATTGGTTGCACTGCCGGCATGCTTGAGCAGAGTCTCCGCCTCCTCGCCATCATCGGGATAAGCGGCAATGCCGATGCTCGCGGCCAGAAAGATCTCGCTTTGGGCCAGCTGGAAGGGTGTGGTCATGGATGAAAGGATCCGGCGGGCGACGACCGCAGCATTCTCGACATGATCGATGTCCGGAAGCAGGATCGCGAACTCGTCTCCGCCAAGGCGAGAGAGGTGCCGTGAGGGGTTGTGCTGCACGATCCGTCCAAGCCCGTCGCTCTCCCTTACACCCGTTCCCAGCCGGTGAGCGACTTCCTTGAGCAGCAGGTCGCCGGCGGCCAGGCCCAGGGAGTCGTTGATCTGCTTGAAACGGTCCAGGCCGATGTGCAGGAGGGCAAGGCGGCTCTTCTCCCGTGCCGCCGTTTGTAGCGCCCAGGCCACCTGTTCGAGAAACATTCGCCGGTTGGGTAGCCCGGTGAGAGTATCGTAGTAGGCGAGCTGATCCTGGTAGGCCTTGGCGGCGAGGGTGTTGCGAAGGCGCAGCACCAGCTCGCTGGGGTCTACCGGCTTGGCGAGAAAGTCACTGGCACCAAGCTCCAGCACTCGCAGCTTGGTCTCCGGATCGGTTGCCGAGGTGAGGACCAGCACCGGGATGTGCGTTAACAGCTTTTCCTTGCGCATTGCACCGAGAATGTCGAGGCCGGACACTTCCGGCATCATGAGATCGAGCAGTACGACGTCCGGACGTTCCCGCCTGATGATCTCCATCGCCGTCGCGGACTTCTCCGTAGTAATGAAATTTCTGTATCCGGCATCTTCGAGGAAAGTCTGTATGACCTCCATGGTGATAGGCTCATCGTCCGCCATCATGATGACCGCGTTCTTGAGTGGTACGAATTGCTCGTCGTCGGATAATCCGGTGTCCGAATGCAGACCGCCGTCGAGCGCATGTGCGGCCGAGGGTGGAGCCACGGGGTGCAGTGCGAACGGTGCGCTTCGTATGTTCATCGCTGGTGGGTGCTCTTCATTGTGTGGCGGGCGCTGCCCACCGGGGGCAACCAATTCGCCGGCAGCCTCTTCGGCTTGGGGCATGCCGGGGCAAGGGGCGGCTACGCCGAGGCACGTGTGCTCTCCTGCTCGGGCAGGACAATGGCCCCGGCCAATCGCCGCAGCTGGGCCAGCTCGCTGGCGGCCTGGTCAAGTACCTGGCTCTTGGCGGCAAGCTCCAGGCTTTTCGCCGGCTCGGTAAACACGTCGAACCCTACCGTTCCAGCCGCACCCTTGATCCAGTGCGCCAACCTGGAAAGCTCGTCGAAATCCACCGAGGCCAACGCGGCATCCATCTCGTCGAGCTTGGCAGCCAGGCGCTGGACGAACTTGGCGATAACCGGCCGCAGGCGCGGATCGTGGGCCAGGCGGGACTTCACCGGCGCCGGAGCGTTGGGCACGGTCGGCGCTGTGCCGGGATGGGGTGCCGGTGCTGCTTCGGGGCTATGCAGGGGCGGTGTAGCCGGTGGCAGGTCCGGGCTCTCGCTGGCATCGGGAAGCGGCGCCGGGATCCGCCGCGCGAGCTGCCACAACGCCGCCAGCGCCTCGCCGATGTGCTCGCGCTGCCGGGCCTTCGCAAGGTCTTCCAGCGTCCGGGCGGGCATGGTGAATTGATCGAAGCCTACGGTGCCACCCGCTCCCTTCAGCCAATGCGCCAGCGCGGCGAGCTGCCCGAAGTCCTCGGCCGCGAACGCGCTATCCATGGCCCGGAGCTGCTCTTCAAGGCGTGCGGCAAACCGATTGACGATGGGCTGCAAGCGAGCGTCGCCGGCCAGGTGCGAGATCAACGGGGATACCGGTGCGGGCGCCGGCGTGGACGGGTGCGCGTCCGGCGATGTCGGTGGCGGCGAGGCGGGCGCCGCCTGTCGGCTGCCGCCGGTGATCTCGGCGAGCTTCTGGATCAGGGCGTCGATGTCGATGGGCTTGGACATGTATCCCGAATAGCCCGCGGCCAGGCACTCCTGCTCGAATCCCTTCATGGCATTGGCGGTCAGCGCGACGATGGGTGTCTGCACCCCCTTCTGCCGCAGCAGGCGGGTCGCGGTGAAGCCGTCCATGACGGGCATCTGCACGTCCATCAGAATCACATCGAAACGGGTGGCCAGAGCCTGCTCCACCCCGATCTGACCGTTCTCGGCAGCGTCCACCCGCAGCCCGACCTCCCGGAGAACGAGCGTCACCAGCTCGCGATTCTCCGGGCCGTCGTCGACCACTAGGACACGGGCAGGGGGAAACTGCCACACGCCATTGTCCTGTTCCTCGGATTCTTCGGCGACGCTGCCGATCTCCTCGGGTGCAATGTGCCGTATTCCCTCCAGCGGACCGCAATCCAGGGTTGCCGTAAACACGCTGCCTTTGCCCGGTGCGCTGCTGGCAACGATGTCTCCGCCCAGTACCCGGGCAAAGCGGCGGCTGATGGCCAGACCGAGGCCGGTGCCGCCGAAGTGCCGCGTGACGGAGCTGTCGGCCTGCACGAAGGGCTCGAAGATGGACTCCAGCTTGTCGGCGGGCATGCCGATGCCGGTGTCGATGACGGCAATCACCAGCTTGGCTGGACTGCCGCTGGTGTCGATACGGGTGGTGACCTTCACCCCCCCCGTCTTGGTGAACTTCAGCGCGTTGCCGACCAGGTTGGTCACTATCTGGCGCAGCCGGGCGGGATCGGACAGTATGGTTTCCGGGATCTCGCCTTCGGGCAGGTACTCCAGCGTGATGCCCTTCTCCCGTGCCTTGACGCCGAGGACCTGGACAATCTCCTGGATGACGCCATGTGCGGCAAAGCGGATGCGCTCGACCTCCATGCGTCCGGACTCCACCTTCGACAGATCGAGGATGTCGTTGATCAGGTCGAGCAGGTGCTTGCCGCTGCTGTAGATCGTATTGAGGTATTTCCTGCTGTCGCCGCTCCCCCTCGCGTAGCCGCGCTTGAGCACCTCGGTGAAGCCGAGGATGGCGTTCATCGGCGTGCGGATCTCGTGGCTCATATTGGCAAGGAACTCGCTCTTGGCCCTGTTGGCCATCTCGGCCTCCTCCTTGGATCGGCGCAGCTCCACCTCCTTCTGCTCGAGCTGGGTCACGTCGTCGAAGCTGATGATCGCGCCGCCGGGTTTGCCTTCGCCGACCATGACCGGTGAACAGCTCACCATGAAGGTCGCACGCCGGCCATCGTCCAGTTGCAGGCGTACCATCACGTTCTTCTGTGCGGTGCCCTCGTGCAACGCCTTGGTCCAGGGGAACGTGCCGTCCTCGACCGCAGTTCCCTCCATGGAGGTCCACCGGAAGTCCTGTGGCTGCAGGCCCAGGATGTCATCCGGTGCCTTGCCCACGATGGACGCGAACGCCTGGTTGGCCAGGACGACGTGCTGCTTGCGGTCGATGACGAGCAGCCCTTCGGCCATGGTGTCCAGGGCCGAGCGCACCCGCCCGGGTATGGCGTGCGAGGGGTCCAGATGCTTGAGCATCTTGCCCAGATAGAAGTAGAAAACGACGAAGCCGGCAACGGCCATGTACACGGTGAAGGTGACCAGGGGGCTGGCTCTCAGATTCAGCCACCCACCGGTAGACAGCGGGCGAAAGCGCAGCTCCACCTCGCCCCACCGGGTGCTTCCCGCCCAGACGGGAACCCGCAGCTCGGAATCGGTGGAGTAGTCTCCCTCGGCTTGCCGCCAATACTTCTCATGCTCGCCGACGGCGACGACCAGGCGTCCATTCGCCCGGCGTATGCCGGCGGACAGGATGTCGTCATTGCGCTTGTGCACCAGGCGCAGGTCGGCCTCCAGCCGGCGCAGGTCATTGGTGGTGATCAGAAGGGAGCTGTTGGCGGCGATGGCCTCGGCCAGCGCCGTG
>CAYWTP010000087.1:0-12794 GCA_964461215.1 uncultured Ectothiorhodospiraceae bacterium
TAGGCATCCATGCGCTGAAGCTCGTCTTCAGACAGGGGAGCCTTCTGGGTCGCCGCTCTGGTTTCCGTGTCCATAGCTATGCACTCCGGTTGACGATACTGGGCACCCCCGACCTCAACCGGCCCCGGGGGACAGCGGCGGGCGCAGGGTGACGGGATGGGAGGCTTGGTTACACACTGAGATGAGCCGACGGCCTGTTGGTTCCGTCGACCCGCACGTCTCAGCGCATTGGTATTCGCCTAAGGCCTGGGCGGTACGAGGCGCAGGGACCGTCGGCCGCAGGGATAGCGGCCGTCGAGCCTGCATGGACGTATTCACGGCGTGTCCCGGAGACTCGTGCCGGTCAGGCCCCCACCCGAAATCCTTAACCGCTCAGGGATGCGTCTCAACGCACCAGCCCTGCGGCCAGGGCGCGTGTGTGGCGGGCGATCACCAGCTCCTCGTCCGTGGGTATCACCCAGGCCGAGACAGCACTAGCCGGCGAGGTGATGCAGGGGCCGTGCCTCGCGTTGGCGTCCTCGTCCAGCCGGATCCCCAGCCACTGGCCCATGGCGCAGATCCGGGCCCGGATCGGCGCGGCGTGCTCGCCGATGCCGGCGGTGAACACCACGGCATCCAGACCGCCGAGAGCCGCGGCCAGCGAGCCAAGGGCCCTTCCCGCGTGATATACGAAGTAATCCACGGCCTGCGCAGCACGCGGGCTGGAGGCGGCCAGCAGCTCGCGCATGTCGCCGCTGATCCCCGAGATCCCCAGCAGACCGGAACGGTGCCGGAGCAGGTCCGACAGCACCCCCACGTCCATGCCCCGTTCCTTCAAGAGATAGAGAATGGCGCCCGGATCCACCGCTCCCGAGCGGGTGCCCATAGGCAGGCCGTCCAGGGGCGTGAAGCTCATGGTGGTCTCCACGCTTCTGCGCCCGGCCATGGCGCACATGCTGGCCCCGTTGCCCAGGTGCGCAACGATTACCCGGCCCTCGGCGGCCGCGCCCAGGTGCTCCGGCAGCACCCCGGCGATGTACTCGTAGGACAGGCCGTGAAAGCCATAGCGGCGCACGCAATCACCGGCCAGATCGACGGGCAGGGCAAATAGCTGGGCCACGGCCGGCATGCTGCGATGAAACGCCGTATCGAAGCACGCGACCTGCGTCAGGCCCGGGCGGATCCGCTGCAAGGCGCGGATGGGGTCGAGGTTGTGGGGCTGATGCAGCGGCCCCAGAGGCACCAGGGACTCCAGCACCGCCAGGACCGGCTCGTCGACCACGACCGGCTCCGCGAACCGCGTGCCGCCATGCAGGACCCGGTGCCCGGCCGCCGTGAAACGCAGCTCCCCGGCATGGCGATCCACCCAGTCCAGGAGGATCCGCAAGGCCTGCTCATGGGAGCCGGCGTTGACTGCCTCGTCCACCCGGGCATCTTCCGGCGGCGCCCCGCGGATTTGCAGCCGGGTCCGGCCGCCGATTCCATCCACCTGTCCGCCATAGATACGCCTGAGGCCAGGCCGATCACTGTCTTCGAGGAAGATCGCAAACTTGATGCTGGATGAGCCCGCGTTGATGACGAGAGTGGCATCATCCATCACGATCACTCGGGTGCGGGTGCCGGCGCCACTCCCGAGCGGTGCAGCAGGGACTCCAGGTAGTTGATGATGTCCCGGGAGGAGATGATCCCGGCGGGACGGCCCTCGCCGTCCACCAGCGGCAGGTGGCGATGGTCCCCGACCATCATGCGCTGCAGCGCCGATGCCAGCAGGTCCTCCCGATGTATGGTCTCCGGCGAGGCGGTCATGAACGCTTCCACGGTGCTGGCTTGCAGGTCCACGCCTGCGCCCGCCACCTTGTTGAGCAGGTCGCGCTCGGAGAGGATCCCGGCGAGACGGCCATCGGGGTCGGTCGCCAGCACGCAGCCGATGCGCTTGTCGCGCATGATCCCGACCGCCTGCGCCAGGCTGGTCGAAGCCGGTACGGTTACGCTGACCGCCGGATTCAAGGCACGGACCCGATCCTCGGCCAGGCTGCGCTCGATCACGGTACGCGGATGGGGCAGATCATCCTGGGTCAGGCTGGAGCCGCAGTCGGGGCACTCGTCCTCCCCCGGCAGGTGCTCGCCGCCGCAGCAGGGGCATCGGGTGGTCGCCATGGCCTACTCCACCTCCCAGGTCTCGCCCTGACGGAACAGGGCCTGTAGATCCGGCGGGCTGCGCTCGCTTGCCTCGTGCACCTGGTCCATCAGCAGGCGCTCGTAGACCGGCTTATGCACGGCCCGGAAAACGCCCACGGGCGTGGGGAAGCGGGGCGGACCCATGCGCGAGAGCAGATAGGCCAGAGTGGGCTCGTCGGCGTGCTCGTCGTGCACCAGCAGGCTCTCCTCGCCCACGGCATCCACCGCCACCACCTCCGGGGTCAGTCCGTTCAGGCGTATGCCCTTCTCCAGCTTCCTGCCGAAGCGCAGGGGCTTGCCGTGCTCCACGTACAGCACGTTCTCGGCCCGGGCATCCGGGTCCGTCAGATGATTCCAGGCGCCGCTGTTGAAGATGATGCAGTTCTGCTCGATCTCCACCAGGGATGCGCCCGGGTGCTCGGCGGCCCGCTTGAGCACGTCGTGCATGTGGGACTGGAACACGTCCACGGTGCGGGCGATGAAGCTGGCCTCGGCGCCGATCGCCACGCCGATCGGGTTCACCGGATTCTCGATGGACCCGTCCGGGCTGGACTTGGTGCGCTGTCCCAGCTCGGAGGTGGGCGAGTACTGGCCCTTCGTGAGCCCGTAAATCCGGTTGTTGAAGAGCAGGATGTTCAAATCCAGGTTGCGGCGCAGCACATGCAGGAAATGGTTGCCGCCGATCGCCAGGCCATCGCCGTCGCCCGTCACCACCCAGACCTGAAGCTCGGGCCGCGCGCACTTCAGACCCGTGGCCAGAGTGGGCGCGCGGCCGTGAATGGAGTGGATGCCATAGGTATTGACGTAGTAGGGAAAGCGGCTGGAGCAGCCGATCCCGGAGACGAACACGATGTTCTCGCGCGGCACGCCCAGCTCGGGCAGCACCTTCTGGACCTGGGCCAGGATGGCGTAGTCTCCGCAGCCCGGGCACCAGCGCACGTCCTGTCCGGAGACGAAGTCCTGGCGCTTGAGAACCACCCCCGGCGGATTCTCGGTCATGACAGAATCTCCGTGCAGGCTTGGGCGATCTCCGCCACGCTGAACGGCCGGCCCTGCACCTTGCTCAAGGACTGGGCGTCCACCAGGTAACGGGCGCGGATGAGCTGGGCGAGCTGGCCCAGATTGAGTTCGGGGATCAGGACCCTGGCGTACCGGCTCAGCACCTGTCCCAGATTGCGGGGAAACGGGTTGAGCAGCCGCAGGTGCGCATGCGCCACCGAGCGGCCCTCGCGCTGCAAGCGCTCCACCGCGGTCAGCGCCGCCCCGTGGGTGCCACCCCAGCTCAGCACCAGCAGGTCGCCGGACTCGGGGCCGGTCACCTCCAGCTCCGGCTGGAAATCGGCCACCCGGGCGATCTTGTCGGCCCGCACCCGACACATGTGCTCGTGATTCAGCGGGTCGTAGCTCACCTGGCCGCTGACGTCCTCCTTCTCCAGGCCGCCGAGCCGGTGCTGCAGGCCGGGGGTGCCAGGGACCACCCAGGGGCGGGCCAGGGTCTGCCCATCGCGGCGATAGGGGGCGAAGTCCTCGACCTCGGTACAGTGAGCACAGGGGATGGGCGCCAGCTCCTCGGGGCTCGGAATGCGCCAGGGCTCGGCGCTGTTGGCGAGGTACCCTTCCGACAGCACCATCACCGGCGTCATGTGGCGCACCGCGATGCGGAAGGCATCGACCGCAGTATCGAAGCAGTCCGCCGGGCTGCGTGGGGCCAGCACGGCCAGCGGGCTCTCACCATTGCGCCCGAACAGGGCCTGCAGCAGATCGGACTGCTCGGTCTTGGTGGGAAGCCCGGTGGAGGGTCCGCCCCGCTGCACATTGATGATCACCATCGGCAGCTCCAGCATCACGGCCAGGTTGATGGCCTCGCTCTTCAGGCACACCCCCGGCCCGCTGGTGCCCGTCACCGCCAGGGCGCCGCCGAAGGCAGCGCCGATGGTGGAGCCCATGGCGGCGATCTCGTCCTCAAGCTGCAAGGTACGCACATCCATGTGCTTCAGGCGCGCCAGCTCGTGCAGCACCTCGCTGGCTGGGGTGATGGGATAGCTGCTGTAGACCAGGGACTTGCCGGCCAGCCGCGCCGCCGTCACCAGGCCCAGGGCCAGGCCCTGGTTGCCGTTGAGGATGCGATAGGTTCCCGGACGCGGATGGGCCCGGGGCACGGCATAGTGCACCGCGAAGGCCTCGGCGGTCTCGCCGTAGTGATAGCCGGTGTCCAGAGCCCGGCGGTTGGCCTCCCGGGTAGCCGGCACCCGCGCGAACTTCTGGGCGATCCAGTCCCGGGTGGACTCCGGCGGCCGGCTGTAGAGCCAGTAAACCAGGCCCAGGGCGAAGAAATTCTTGCAGCGCTCCTTGCCGCGGCGGTCCAGCTCCAGATCCTCCAATGCCGACAGGGTCATGGAGGTCATGGGTGCCGCCAGGACCCGGAAGCGGCCGGTCAGATCCGGATCGTCCAGGGGGTTGCCGGCGTAGCCCGCCTTCTTGAGGTTGCCGGGGCTGAAGGCGTCGCGGTTGACGATCAGGATCCCGCCGGGCTCCAGTCGGTCCAGGTAAACCTTCAGGGCCGCCGGGTTCATGGCCACCAGGACCTGGACGCTGTCCCCGGGCGTGTGGATGTGGCGGCTGGAGAAGCTGAGCTGGAACGCCGACACCCCGCCTAGGGAGCCGGCCGGCGCCCGGATCTCGGCCGGATAGTCCGGCAGCGTGCTCACGTCATTGCCGAAAACCGCAGAGGTGTTGCTGAACTGCGTGCCGGTGAGCTGCATCCCGTCACCGGAATCGCCGCAGAACAGGATGGTGACCCGCTCGACCTCCCGCACCCCGGCGTCTGCGGCATTGCCTTCGGCGACGACATTCGCTGTATCCGCCGTCACTCAGCCGCCCTCCGGTGTGACCGCCACCTGGTAGGGATCCGGCGGCAGGTTCAGCACCTGCTGGGCGAAGTGCTCCACCAGATAGCGCACGATGTCCTTGTGCCGAATGCAGCCCACCACCCGGCATTGGGAGTCGATCACCGGCACGTTGCGAAAGCCGCCCTGGCGCATGGCATGCACGGCCTTGCGCACGCTGTCCGCCTCTCCGACGCAGACCGGCTCCCGGGTCATCAGCTCGGCGACGGGCGAATCCAGGCCATGGTGGTCTCCGAGCACCTTGGTCAGGACGTCGCGCTCGGTGAAGATGCCGACCAGCTTATCGTCGCTGGCCAGCAGTGCATAGCCGCTGCAGCACTCCCGCATGCGGGCGATGACCTCCCGGGTTGGCGTCGCCGCATCGAGCACCAGGGGCGGCTCCAGGTTCACCGCCAGGGCCTCGAC
Source organism: uncultured Ectothiorhodospiraceae bacterium (assembly GCA_964461215.1). Taxonomy (GTDB): domain Bacteria; phylum Pseudomonadota; class Gammaproteobacteria; order JAABTG01; family JAABTG01; genus CAYWTP01. The sequence goes on from CAYWTP010000087.1 coordinate 5,469, forward strand.
GCGCTGTACACTGCTCTCGATTCCCATGCTCTGTCCCCGTGTCGTTGCGGTTCCGGCTCTCGGCCCCTCGCTGGCCGACCCGTGTACTTGGAATGGTATCAGAGGTAAGCAACGCCGGGGACGACTTTCCATCCGACCGCGTCGGACCTCGTCGCAGGGGTTTCCGTGCCTCCATTTCATGGCCTCCGTCACACATACCATACAACCCGATTGACACTTCACTGAGAATCGTTCTTAACTTTGCGAATATCCGGCACATGCTGCCAAATGCAAGGTTGGGGATTGTGGCGCGGAGAGGTGGAAAACCTGGCGTTTCGCGTTCAGGGTCCGGGGTTCGAACACAGGGGAAGAACCATGCGACGTTTACCTACTTACACGGCTTGCGCCGCCGCGGGCCTGCTCTGCCTTGCCCCTTGGGTGCCTACCGACGCAGAGACCCTGACCTTGAACACGACGATTAGCGGTCTCGCGTTCCAGGGAACGGGAGACCTGCCGCTCGGAGGAGATTACGCCAACGTCTCCACCGCCATCAACGTCAGTCAGACTCCGGGCACGACGGCGACCGGACAGACGGTGATCACCGTCGACACGACCACCTTCGACATTGATCTGACGAGCTCTATCAGCTTCGTCGTGGACGTCGACCTCACGGCACAGAGTGGCGGCTTCTTCGGCGGCGACCCGACCTGGACACACATCTCGTTACTGGGCGATCCCAGCACGCCGTTTACCGCGACTCTCACCAGCTCCATACCTTTCGCGGCCTTCGACCCGGGGACAGGGACAATTGACCAGTCACTGATCCCGGACCCGACGATTGTTCTCAACACCATTGAGTATTCTCTGAAAGACGGTGGCGGCGTCCTCAGGGACCTCAACAACAATGGGATACATGATTCGCTATTCATCAATGCCATGGATCTGAACGTGCTCGACGTGGACGCTCTGTCGTTCGGCATCGATGAATCCGGCACCGTCACGCCCACCGACCTGGAGACATTGATCGCCGAGGCATTCTTCTCGGGTGGTAATGTCGAGCTCAACGCCGCCATCACAAGCACGGCACCCGTCGCCATCGACTTCACTGGCTCCGTGGCTGACTCCGTCACCGACCCACCCTTCTCCGTTACGCTCAGTGGCACCATTGGCACCGTTCCCCTCCCGGCAGCACTGCCCTTGTTCGCCTCCGGCCTCCTAGGGCTGATCAGCGTGGCCAGGCGCAAGCGCAGCGTATAGCGACGGGGCTGGCTTCTGCCCGAAGCGTGCCAGCTCTTACGCCGTGGGAACCCGCCCCGGCTCTACGCCCCTCATAGCAGCTAGCTGCCCGTCCGGAAGACCCTCTGCGCCGCAGTGATCAGCCAGTGGCGTCCATGGCGCCGGTGACTTGCGTGGGATAGCCATCACGCGTCCCCGCGGCAGCCAAACCCCGGCTCACGCCGTTTCGCGACCCGACAGCCGCCGCGAGCCCGGCTGACCACCGCTCCCGATTCGGGCCATATCCACCGCCCGCCCGGCGACGGTGGACAATATTCCCCACCCGGCCCGCGTGTCGCAATTATATTTTGCATCTTCAATGAGTTAACGCTGGCACAGCCTGTGCTTCGGCAACATTGAACCCCGCCGAGACACAAAAGGAGCCAGCCATGTCCGCCAGCATCAGTGCGCCACTCAATCCGCAGCGCCGCCGCTTTCTCACTGCCGCCACGACCGTCGTCGGCGGAGGTCTGGTCGCCGCCGCTGCCGTTCCTTTCTTCAGCTACATGGAGCCCAGCGCCGCCACGCGCTTGTCGATCAGGCCGGTGGACGTGGATCTGAGCAAGATCGAGCCGGGACAGCTCATTACCCTGAAATGGAACGCCAGGCCCGTCTGGGTTCTGCGGCGAGAGAAGCCGCAGCTCAACGCCCTGCCCGGACTGGACGGCCGGCTCAAGGACCCGGACTCCAAAGCCCCCCAGCAGCTTGCCGACTGCCGGAACACCTGGCGCTCCATTCGTCCGGAGATCTTCGTGACCGTGGCCATCTGTACCCATCTGGGGTGCATACCGACCTTCCGTCCCGACGTAGCCCCCGCCGACCTGGGCCCGAGCTGGCCGGGCGGCTTCTTCTGCCCCTGCCACGGCTCGCGCTACGATCTGGCCGGACGGGTCTTCGACGGCTCACCGGCGCCCCTGAACCTCCCGGTACCACCATACTATTTCCCCGATACCAACCTCCTGCGCATTGGCGCAGTATCCGGTGATAAGTCGGTCCACTGGGCGCCCGAGGGCTGGTAGCCGGGGCACCGGCAAGGCTGTCAGTGGACAGGACATGGGCCTCCGCCGCTGCATTGGTGTCGGGCTAAGGGCCGACCGGCCCGAGCCGGAGGGACCGCCGGGCGCAAGGACAGCGGCGTGCCCCGCCTCACCCCTTGGGCTCACTTCAGCCGCAGATACTTCAACGTGGCCTCGAAGAAGGCGCGCAGCGGGAAGATCTCCTGGGAGTTCACGATGATGTCGCGGTTGTTGTCCACGCAGCAGGTGTTTCCATTACGGGCACTGCACTGAACTACGATACCCTTGTTGGTGACGTGCAATTCAGTCGCGTATTCGCAACAGAACTCCCACGCAGCCCGCCCGAAGTGTAGCTTCTGCTGTGCCTCGAGCTGTGAATTCGGACACTCGGCGCACACGTCCGTGGTCCGTATCGGCTTCAAGGTTTTCAAGCTATTAGAAATGACGGCCATCCCGCTGAGGAAAGCCGGGGCCACCTCGGGAAACCGATTCCGCGATTCCGCAGCCTGCCCCGAGCTGCCACCAAGCCTCCAACCACATTCCCGTTTCAAGTATATGCCCTGGCCGTCCGTCGACAAGCACGGCCGTCGGCCTACACGAGTACCGGCGGCGCCTCCTGTTCTAACTCTACTGAAAGCCTGCCACTGAGCAGCTCCGCGGAATTGATTTAGGACAACGCACGGCCAGCCATCGCATCCTCGCTGGGATACCCTTACCAGGACAACCAAGATCACCCCTCCAGCGGACACCGGCACGGAGGGAAGAGCTGACTCGGGCGGGATTCAGAGGAGGACTGCCATCATGACCGGAGCGTTGGTTAGGAATCTGCTGTGGGTAACGGCGTTGGCGGGTGCGCTGCTGAGCACATCGGCCCACGCAATACTCAGCAAGGGGGACTATGACGACCGGGAGGATGCCAAGTGCATAGGCTGTCACGTCAATGTGACGCCCGGGATCGTCAAGCAATTCCTGTCCAGCCCCATGGCCAACACCGAGGAGAAGGAAGCCGTCGGCTGCACCGACTGCCATGGTGAAGAGCACATCGGCATGGATGACTATGCCAAGGCGCAGATGCCCACCGCCGACACGTGCGGTGAATGCCACAAGAAGCAGCTCAAGGAGCTGCGCGCGGGCAAGCACAACCTGGCCTGGTTCGGCATGAAGTCCCAGATTGCGTGGCATGGCCAGCCGGGCTCCATCGTCAGGGAAGGCTACCGCGGGTGCTCCGGCTGCCACAAGATCGGCCAGAAAGGCTTCGTGGGAGTGCGCGACGGCAACGGCGGTGCGCTGAAGCATGACAAGGGTATGGAGGAGGCGCACTACCGGTACGGCAATGTGCAGTGCGATGCCTGCCATACCCGCCACAGCTTCCGCAAGGAAGAGGCCCGGGACCCCCGGGCCTGCTCGAACTGCCACATGGGCTTCGACCACCCGCAGTGGGAGATGTATATGTCGTCTAAGCACGGCATTGTGTGGGACATAGAGGGCAACAAGAACAACGCCGAGCGGGCACCGACCTGTCAGCTCTGCCACATGTTCAACGGCAGTCATACGGTCAAGACTTCCTGGGGCTTCCTGGGCTTGCGCATTCCGACCAAGGAGAACGTGCTGGCGCTCGTGAAAGTCGCACCGCCGCTGGCTGCTCCCCTGAAGAAGCTGGCAGCCGCCCTGCCCTCCGGACATTACGATGGGGTGGACGACGACCCGCAATGGACCTTCGATCGGGCCCTGATCCTGCAAGCGGCCGGGATCCTCGACGACAATCTGCAGCCCACGGAACGGTTCGTGGAGATCGTGGTGCAGGGAGAGGCTGCACACGGACCCTCCGAGTTCAACAAGCTGCGCGCGGAGATGAAGCACACCTGCAACACCTGCCACAGCGCCAAGTACGTGGATGCCCACTTCAAGGCCGCCGATGAGATCGTCAAGGAAGCCGACCACGAGTTCGCCAAGGCCATCAGCGCGGTGCAGGGCCTGTACAAGGACGGTATCCTGAAGAAGCCCGCAGGCTGGAAGGTCGCACCGGATCTGCTCCAGTTCTATGAGGCCCGCTCGCACGTGGAGCAGGAGCTGTACTTGATCATGCTCGAATACCGTCAGCGCGCATTCCAGGGCGCGTTCCACGTCAGCAACGACTACATGCACTGGTATGGCTGGGCACCGCTGAAGACCGCGGTCAACAATATCCTGGAAGAGTCCAAGAAGATGCGCGCCGAGCACGAAGCATCCAAGAAATAGCGCTCGAGCACATTTGCTGCCGGCGGCACCATCGATGATCGGCTAAGGATTTCAGGCTGGGGGCCTGACCGAACACGAATGCACCAAGCGGGGAGTCTGCCGCCAGGTATCACCGAGGTAACACTTGGCCTGTCAGGGGACGCATGAGCCGTCCCCTCGGAGGCCTTGCCTAAGACCTGCTCCCTCCCTGGGCCGCCTTAGCTCGCATTTCCCGCCCGAACCCCCTAGAGTCTAAATAGCCATGAGGCGCATCGATGCAGCGCTGGAACACTGCCCATGCGGACAGCGCAAGGTATGGACTTGATGAAGATCAAGGCATATTAGCGAAGGATGATATGAATTACGCATGTGGCCGGTACGCAACGCTGCCATTCCTTGCCCTCACGCTGGCGGCAAGGGCTCGGCCCTGACGACGTGGGGCTGAAGACAGGCGCGGAGGACGGGCACATAGAGCTACGGTGACGCGTCGTCGAGCACCTCCCGGCAGAGGGGATCCCGCGTGTCCCCTGGCAGGACCGGCGGGGGCATCGCGCGCGTTTCCCACGCACACCATGCTGACCGTGGGAGGAGGCGCATCATGAACATCACCGCCAGTGACATCCGCGTGCTGAGGTCAACCACGCTGTTCAGCGGGTTTTCGCAGAGCGACTTCGATGAGATGAGGAACTCATTCAAGGCCGCGTACTTCGAGGAGAACGCAGTTCTGTTCCATGAGAACGAGCCGTGCAGCGCAATCTACTGCGTGGTGAGTGGGCTCATCAAGCTGTTCGTGACCGGGCCGCGCGAGCAGGAGAAGATCATCGAGTTCATCGAGCCGGGTGAAACCTTCGCCGAGGCCGCCATGTTCTCCGGCAAGGGCTACCCGGTTTCGGCCATGGCGATTATCGACTCCCGCCTCGTCAGCGTCGACGCCTATCAGTTCATGCGTTTTCTCAATCGCCGTCCAGAGCTGGCCTGGATGATGCTTTCGGTCACCAGCCGCAGGCTGCATCAGCTTGTTGCCCAGGTTCGCTCCATGTGCTTGCACACCGCCGAGCAGAAGGTGGCGAACTACCTGCTCGAATACTATGACCCGGAGGTGCCCGGGGAATCCGTTGGCCACCTGCCCGTGCGCCGCGCCGAATTTGCTTCGGCACTGGGCCTGTCGGTGGAAACCCTGTGCCGGGTCGTCACCAATTTCCGCAAACGGGGCTGGATCCGCACCCACAACAGCGCAATCGTGGTCGACGACGCCGACGCCCTGGAAACCTTGCTCAACGGACCGCCGCATGCCTGCGGGGCCGTCGAGGAGACAAAGCGGGTCTCGGCCTCGGGCTAGCGCCCGGGGAATGACCCTCCGTAGCCAGCTTGCTGGCGAATTGCAAGGCTGCAGGCCCTTTCGCCAGCAAGCTCGCTCGTACGTAGAGAAGAGCTAAAGCGGTTCCGTAAGACTCCCCCATCCCCTGCACGTTGATTTGAATCAAGGCACCCCATGGCTTGGGCTGCCATCTTAGCTAGTCTTAAGGAAATGAATATCTCCGGAATACTGGTCCTCGCCGCGCCGGCGCAGGTGGAGGCGGTTGCGCACCGCCTGCGGGCGCTTGACGGTGTGGACATACACCACGTCGAGTCGGCGACGGGCCGCATCATCGTCACCCAGGAGGCAGAATCGGTGGCGGCGGAAATCGACGGCCTGAAGCGCATTCGGACCATAGCGGGCGTCGTGATGGCCGAAATGGCCTACCACTGGTTCGAGGAAGACGCCAGCCCGGTAGATACGGTGCCGCCGGAGCTGGAAGGCGAGAACCTGGATACGAGTGCGGTACCACCCTTCCTGAATGACTAGCCAGCATCTTCGACATCAAATTGGTTAAGGAGAGAGCGATGGAGCTGAACCGCCGAGATTTCCTCAAGGCCAGCGCGGCCGCCGCCACCGCCACCGCCGTGGGCATTTCGCTGCCGGTGTCCGTGCTCGCCGCAGCCGATCAGGGCGAAGCCGGCTGGCAATGGGACAAGGGCGTATGCCGCTTCTGCGGCACCGGCTGCGGCATCATGATCGCTACGAAGAACGGCCGCATCGTCGCCACGAAGGGCGACCCCGATGCACCGGTCAATAAGGGGCTGAACTGCATCAAGGGCTACTTCAACGGCAAGATCATCTATGGCAAGGACCGACTGACGCTGCCGTTGATGCGGATGAGCAACGGCAAGTTCGACAAGCAGGGCAAGTTCCAGCCCGTGACCTGGAAACAGGCCTTCGACGAGATGGAGCGCCAGTTCAAGAAGGCCTATGCGGAGAAAGGGCCGCACGGCGTGGCCATCTTCGGCTCGGGCCAGTACACCATTCCCGAAGGCTACGCCTCGGCCAAGCTCATGAAGGCGGGATTTCGCAGCAATAACATCGATCCCAACGCCAGGCATTGCATGGCCTCCGCCGTGGTCGGATTCATCCAGACCTTCGGCATCGACGAGCCGGCGGGCAACTACGACGATATCGAACACACCGACACGGTGGTCGCCTGGGGCGCCAATATGGCTGAGTGCCACCCCATCCTGTGGTCGCGGGTCACGGATCGGCGCTTGACCAATGACAAGGTCCGGATCGTGAACCTCACCACTATCAGCAACCAGACCTCCGACGTGGCCGATATGGAGATCGTCTTCAGACCCGGCACGGATCTGGCCATTCAGAACTACCTGCTGCGCGAGATCATCGCGCGCGACGCGGTCAATCACGACTTCGTAAGCAAGCACTGCGTTTTCGCCACCGGCCCCTACGACATCGGCTACGGCATGCGCAATACCGACAAGTACGCCTTCAAAGCCGAGAAGGACATCC
>CAYWTP010000088.1:0-3381 GCA_964461215.1 uncultured Ectothiorhodospiraceae bacterium
CTACGCGTCCTGGCTCCGGCCCTCGGCATAGGCCTGATAGGTCGCCAGCTTCTCGTCCAGGCTCCCCAGCCACTCGGCGTCGACCAGGGCCTTGATGATACGCCGGATCTCGTAGCGGTCTTGCTGGCCCTTGAGCAGGTGAAGAAAGCCGAAGTCCACCAGCTTGTTGAGGTGGCGGTCGATCTGGTCCACGGTCCTGGCCTCGCTGCCGGCTTCCGGAAGGTAGACGCGGAGCATGTCGATGATCTGGGAGCGGGTGAGCACCACCCGGGTCTCGCCGCCGGTGGCGTCCTGCTCGGCCAGCTTCTTGCGCAGCAGCACCAGCAGCAGGCTGAGCGGATAGCTGAGCTGGCGCCGCTGGACCAGGCGGGGCGGGGCTGGATTGTCCGGGCCCTCTTCCGGCGCCTCCGGGCGCTGGCGCACGAAAGCATAGCCTTCGGCTTCGTCCAGCAGGACCTCCAACCCAATGACCGCCAGATAGTCGCGCACGGCGGCCTGGAAGATGAGCAGGGCCTCCCACGCCTGCGGGTGGCGGTCGCGGTACAGAACGCCCTTGAGCAATTGGATGGCGGCGTGGGAGATCTGGGGGGCGTGGGTGCCAGCGGGATCCATCACGGCTCCTCTGATTTGCGAGCACGCTCGCTCCTACGGGTGAAGATGATCTGGGGCAGGCGCACCTGGCGCGGCCGTCCCTCGGTGTTGCCGAATCGGATGGTTTCCACGTTGACCGGGTCGATGAGGGCACCGGATTCGGCCGACGCGATCCGCAGATAGCCCACCAGCTCCGCCAGGCCCTTGCGGATCGGGAAACGGCCGGCGAGCTGGCTCAGGGAGATCTGGGGCCGGCGCTGCAAGGCCAGGCGGATGTTGGCGCGCAGCACCTGCTCGTCCACGTAGGTCTGCTGGTACAGCGCGTCCACGTCCACCTCGGCCTCGCCTTCCAGTATCTCCAGCGCCTCAATGAGGGGCCCGCGCGGCGGGCTGAACAGCCCCCGCGTCATCACCAGATCCAGCTCCGGCTTGGGATCCGCGACGCTGGCGAAGTCGCGTTCGCCGGGGGACTGATCCTTGATCGCGATGGCACGGCGCTCGATGGTCTTGATGATCTCCAGGATCCGCTTGTTCTCCAGATGGGCCTGGTCGTCCAGGAACTTGCGAAGCTGCTCCACCAGCAGATTGTTGGTCCGGTAGACCTTCTCGCCGGCCTCCATCAGGTAGAATTTGATGCTCTGCAGGAAAGGCCCCGAGTCCAGCTCGCGGATCTCGGGCAGCTCCAGCACCGCGTGCAGCAGCGCTTGCAGCTCCTCCTGGCGCGACGGCGACATGAGGAACTCCCAGAAGGCGCGGAAGCTACGGCCCTGATCGGAATCCCAGATCACGTCGTGCTCGGCGAAGATCTGGTCCAGCAGGTCGCCCTTCGCGAGATCGGAGGTGGCGATGCGCTCCCGGGTGGCACGGTCCAGGGCACGGAAGTTGTGCTCCACCTGACGGAAGTCCCCCAGCAGGCGCCTGGCTGTGTCCTCGACCTGGTAGAAGCGCTCCTTGACCCGGGTAGGGTCGTAGGGCTGGTGCTGCCCGGCCAGCACCTTCTCGATCTCGGCGTCGATCGCCGCCCGCTGGCGCTCCAGCTCGGCGATGCGCGCCTGGGGGTCCTGCTCGGTGTTGTGGGCGATCTCGCGCAGGAGTTGGAACACCGTCAGCAGGCGGGACTCGGTACCCACGAACTGGCGCTCCTCCAGGCTCTGCAGCCACTCCACCGCCTTCTCGGTGGCCGGCGTGAGGTCGAACTCCGGATCGTCGGACAGGTCCGTGTAGTACTTGCGCAGGAAGGCCGTCTCGCCCCCGGACCAGTCCTCCAGGTACTGGCGGGCGGCGCGGGGATACCTGCTCTGCCCGTGTATGCCGCGCAGGTGAAACAGGTAGTCTTCCAGCCGTGACGTCAGCTCCGACTCCGCCACGCTGCGCTGGTTGGGCTGGATGAACACCTGGTGCACGAAGCCGATGATGAGCGGTGCATTGTCCGCCGCCAGCAGTCGCAAAGTCGCGTGGGTCTGCTTGAGCTTGGCCAGGTAGTCGTGGTCCATTCTGTCCCTGCTCCCTATCCCCCCATCCCCAGGCTCCGGGCCACGTGGTCCACGATGCCATGGCCGGTGGCCAGCAATTCCGTAATCTGGTCAGTGGCTGTCCCGGTCGCCTGCTTTAAGCGTTCCACGACCGCCGGAGTATTTGCGGGAATGTGGTCTTGCTCCGCCAGGCGGGCGATCATGGGGGCGGCCGGCAGGCCGGGACTGGGGCTGTCCGCGAGCAGTCCGGCTGCTGCGCCAACGGCTGCCTCTACGGCCTCGCGCAGCGGTATCGAGGCCTCAACGGCAAAGCCGCCTTCGGCCAGCACCGTAGCCATCCGCTGTTTACGCTGGGCATCCTCGAAAGCCTTGCGAGCCCGAGACAGACGCCGCTCCCGCTCGCCGGCGGAGTGCCGGGTCAGTGTCGGGGACTCGTGCAGAACCGCGCGCTCGGCCTCGTTGATCCGGATTACGCCGGCCTCGGCCAGGCGCAGGATCGTCTCGTAGGTCTGGCGGTCCAGCAGCTCCAGGCGCAGCGCGGGGTCGGGGTAGCTGCGGCTGACCTCGCCGGCAAGCGAGGCGCGCAGATCCTCGTCGATTCGGTCGGCCACCGCCAGCACCGTGGGTCCATGGCCGTCTCCGGACGGCTGCACGGCAAGCAGGTCCAGGCGCGAGCTCCAGCGTGAGAGCACGTCCTCGCGCAGAGTCTCCTGCGGCGCCCGGCGTGCCGGCCGCGGCGGTGGTGCCTCTCCGACCAGACTTTGTACCCGCTCCAAAAAGGCGGCCCGGCCCGAAGGCAGCTTCATGGACGTGGTCTCGGGCGCGCCATCGACCACGCCTGCGGCCAGCGCCCGCTTCTGCTCCAGCAGATGCACGATCCGGTGCTCGATGGAGTGCTCGGTGACCAGGTTGATCACCTGCACGTTGCGGGTCTGGTGCTTGCGCCAGGCCCGCGCGATACGCTGCTCCAGCTTGGCCGGGTTCCACGGCTGGTCCAGGTTGATCACCACGTTGGCGGCTTGCAGGTTCAGGCCTACGCTACCGGAGTCGGTGGACAGGAACAGCCGGCAGGCTGGATCCTGCTTGAAACGCTTGATCTCGGTCCGGCGCCGGATCTGGGGTACCGATCCCGTATGCCAGGCGAATCCCACCTCCATGCGGGTGGCCAGCTCCCGTACCAGCTCCAGCATGCGTTCCCACTCGGAGAAGATGATGACCTTGTGGTCACCATCTTCCATCAGCTCACCGAGGATGGTCTCCAGCTCGGCGAGCTTGGGGGAGACACGGCACTCCGCGTCCAGGATGTAAGGGGTGTCGC
>CAYWTP010000088.1:3391-12786 GCA_964461215.1 uncultured Ectothiorhodospiraceae bacterium
AGAGCATGCGCATGCAGGCCAGGCTCCGCTGGAGCTGCTCCATCTCCTTGGGGGTCAGGGGCCGGCGCCGGGCGGTTGCGGCCAGGCGTGCCACGGTGGCGGCGTACTCCTCGTAGCGCAGCGCCTGCTCCGGGTGCATGTCCACGAAATAGGTGTTCACGGAGCGGGCGGGAAGCTGGCCCTCCACCTCGTCCTTGCGCCGGCGCAGCATCACCGGACGCAGCCGCTGGTGCATGCGGTCCAGGTTCTTGTAGCCCGTCGCGCGCCCCTTCTCGTCCAGCTCATAGAACTCGCGATTGAAGCGGAACAGCGGGCCGAAGATGGCGGGGTCCAGAAACTGCACGATGGAGTAGACCTCGTCGATGCGGTTCTCCAGGGGCGTACCGGTGAGCACGAACGCGTACGGGCTGGCCAGCCGCTTCACGGATTCGGCGGTGCGAGTGCGCCAGTTCTTGATCCGCTGGGCCTCGTCCAGGATGACGACGTCGGGGGCCAGGGTCTGGTTGATGTCCCGGTAGTCGGGCAGCACCTGCTCGTAGTTGGTCAGGTAGAAGAAGCTTTCCTGCCGATACTGGCGCAGGCGGGCGCCGCGGGGTCCCTGGACGATCATGGATGGCAGTGCGGTGAACTTGGCGATCTGCTCCTCCCACTCGCCCTTGAGGGAGGCCGGGCTCACCACCAGGACCCGGCGGATCCCGTGCAGGCGGCGCAACAGCTCGCAGGCGGCGATGGCCTGTACCGTTTTGCCCAGCCCCATCTCATCGGCCAGCAGGGCGCGTCCGGTGAAGGCCAGGTGCAGCATGCCTTCTTGTTGGTACGGATACAGGGGCACGCTCACCACGTCCAGGCTCTGCTTGCCCGCCGCGACGTCCGCCACGAAGCTCCGCCGGGCTTGCTGCCGGCGCCTGCGGTGGCGCTCCGTCTCCAGCCACGGCTCCAGGTGCGCCGAGAGGCGGATGCGACCTCTGGCTGCGGCCGGTGCCGAGTCTACCGCGCGCCGCAGCGCCGGAACGGCGGTCAGCGGCTCGCTGAGCAGGGTGCCGTCATCGGAGAAGAAGGGGGCGATCAGCGCGTACGCCTTCGCGTGCGCCCGCAGCCCTTGCGGCCACAGCACCCGCACCGCACCATCACGCCCGTCCCGGTACACTTCCACCCGCTGGCTGGTGGCCTGCGCCGCCTTGACCTTCGGGCTCCTGCGAAGATGATGCAATACGGCCTCGACATGCTTGCAGGTCCCAAGCCCGTTGACGGCGAAATCGGGGCAATCACAGGTATTGGCCGGCTCCGATAAGGCGCGGATCTCCACCAGATACCCGTGTTTGTCCGACTCTGCCCTAAAGGTTCCGAAGGCCCCGTGCTCGGCCTCCAGGGCATGAACGGCTATCCCCGACTCGGCGCCGCGCTGGCGGCGCCGGGCAATCTCGTCCTCGTCAGCGGTGTGCCACCCCTGAGCACCGGTCGTGGCTGCGGCCGAAGCTCCAGCTTGCCTGCGGCGGGGCACCGAGGTGCGGGGGGGTACGTGGGCCATGCAGGGTTCTCCTTAACAAGGATGCGAGTGAGGCGGCGCGAGCGATCCAAGCCATTCATAGATTCCGGTGTGCTCCGGGCTCTGCTACCGCTGCACGAACAGCAGCCACAGCATGGCGATGGTGACCGTGATCAGCATGGGTAGGAAGGCGATCTTCAGGTACTGCATGAAGCTGATGGGGTGGCCGGCCTTCTCGGCCATGCCGGCCGTGACCACGTTGGCGCTGGCGCCGATCAAGGTGCCGTTGCCGCCGAGGCAGGCACCCAGGGCCAGCGCCCACCACAGGATGCCGTCCTGGGCGCCGGGGATGGCGGTGGTCAGGTAGGCTACGATCGGCAGCATGGTGGCGGTAAAGGGAATGTTGTCGATGATGGCCGAGAGCAGGGCCGAGACCCACAGCACCATGACGATGGCCACCACCAGCGAGCCGTGAGACATCTCGCGCACCCAGTCGGCTATCACCTGGATCAGTCCCGTCTGCTCGGCGCCGGCGACCACCACGAACAGCATCATGAAGAAGATCAGGGTCGGCCACTCGATCTCCTTCTCCAGCATCTCGACGATGTGCACGCCGCTGGTGATGAGCAGCAGGGCGGCCCCGACCATCGCGGCGATGCTGGGCTCCATCTCCAGCTTGCCATGGAATACGAACAGCGTCACCGTGATGGCCAGGATCACCAGCGACTTGGCGAGCAGCCGATGGTCCGTTATGCGGTACTCATCCCGCAGCCTGGCCGTCATGGCGGGCACATCCTCGACCTTGGCCGCATGGTAGTCCTTGCGGAACCACAGCACGAAGAACAGCGTCGAGACGGCCAGCCCGATGGCGTTGACGGTCGTCAGATGGCCCAGGAAATCCAGGAAGGTCAGCTTCGCGTAGGACCCGATGAGGATATTGGGCGGATCGCCAATGAGGGTGGCGGTACCGCCCACGTTGGAGGCGAAGACTTCAGGGAGCAGCAGCGCGATGGGACCAATCTTCAACGCCAGGGCGATCTCGACGGTCACGGGGATGATCAGCAGCATGGTGGTCACGTTATCCAGGAACGCAGACACCACGGCGGTGACGAACATCAGGATGGCCGCCAGCGCATAGATATTGCCGCGGGCAAGCCGGAACGCGCGGTACGCCATCCACTGAAACACTCCGGTCTTCTTCATGATGCCCACGATGATCATCATCGCCATGAGCAGGAAGATCACGTTGCCGTCGATGGCGCGCATGGCGTCGTCGAAGGTCAGGATACGAAAGGCGTGATCGAAGGTCCCCAGACTGTAGCTGACGAACAGCATCATCGAGGCCCCGAAGAGCGCAGCCAGCGTGCGGTGCATCAGCTCGAAGGCGATCAGCACGTACACCGCCAGCAGCACGGCGGTGGCGATCCAGAGGGCCGGTGAGGCGGCACGCTCCAGGGTGAAGCTCGCCTGGCCCAGATAGTGATGGCTGCCCGCTTGATCGATGGTGTCGGAGAAGATCCGGCTTATCCGCTGGCGTCCCGTGGGCTTGTAGGATGAGCGTTCCACCGAGACATCGACCCGTGCGCCGGGCAGCGTGCCCGGGGGCAGGGTCAGCCGGGCCTCGAAGGTTCCCTCGGACGATGTCGTGACCTCGGCGGGCAGCGCGGCCGGCTTCCCGTTGACGAAGAAGGTCACCGCCGCTCCATTGACACCCTTCTCGTGGACGTTGGCCACGTTGCCATAGACCGTCAGGATGTCCGGCGCCCCGGTAGCGCCCTTCGCCAGAACGGGCGGGGCCTGCACGAGAGCCATGGCCAGCACAGCGAGCATCAGATGGAACACTGCCGGACGTGGCATGGAGTCACTCCTCGGGAAGGTTGATTGCTGTTGATTGCACGAGTGCAAGTACGGTGCCGCCCCGATTGTAACCGCTCTCCCACCCAAGCGGCAGACGCGCGAACCCGGCCCGCAACCGATGTCCGCCCGGTGCCGGAGATGGTCGAGATTCGGCTCGGCCAGGCGGGCCGCACGGCACGCTGCGCACCAGGCCCCGGCTACACGGCTCCAGGTGGCCGGATTGGCCGCCGACGCGCCGGCGAAACGAACGCAGGTGGATGCCGCCCACGGCGTCGGCCAGCTCGTTGGCAAAGCGAACGTATTCGGGCGGACAGGGCGGGACGGTCATAGGGATCACTTTGCCGGAGTGCAGGAAGCCAGGCAATCGCCGTCGGCGGATGCCTCGCGGGGGCGGGGCGGGGTAGGAGCGGCATGCTGGGGCGATGGATTCCAGGCGACCAAGGACAGCAGGCGTAACCCCATTGGAGCATCGCGCGCCACTCGGCTACATTGCGGGCCCTGGCAAATGGAGTTCCTACATGCATTCGCACGCATCGAAATCGCCGGATCCGGTATCCGCGGACAGGCCTCTTCAGGGTCGATTCAAGGCGTTCCTGCTGGACATGGACGGCGTCCTGTTCCACGGGGAGCGGGCGCTGCCCGGTGCGGTGGATTTCATGCGGGCCGTCGCGGACGACCCGCATGTTTTCATTACCAACAACCCGATCCGGAGCCCCGGCGAGGTGGTAGCACGCTTGGTCCGGCTGGGCTTCGACCGGCCAAGAGCCGACTCCATCCTCACGTCCGCAGACGCCACGGCACTCTGGCTCGCCCGGCAGGTGCCCGGATTCCGTTACTTCGCGGTCGGTGCCGCAGGTCTGCATCGGGCGCTGGAGGCGGTCGGCAGGGCGGATTCGGTGGCTGCCGACTTCGTCGTCGTGGGCGAAGGTCAGGGCCTGGACTACCAGACCCTGACCACGGGTATCAATCTGATACTTGCAGGGGGTGCACGCCTGGTGGCCACCAATCCTGACACGACCGTGGACGACTGGCAGGGCGGCCGGCACCGGGTGCTGCCCGGCGGCGGTGCCCTGGTGGCGCCGTTCGCCGCCGCCACCGGGTGCGACCCGGTGATCATCGGCAAGCCGCAGCCGCTGCTCTTCCGAATGGCCTTGGAACGCCTCGGTGCGGCCCCGGCCGAGTGCTTGATGATCGGCGACCGGCCCGACACGGACATCGCCGGTGCGGCGGCGATAGGTATCCGAACGGCCCTGGTGCGTACCGGAAGATTCAGACCGGGTGACCCCTGGCCCGAAGCCATACCGAGGCCGGATTGGGATGTGGACGAGCTGACGGTACTCGCGCACTCCCTTGGCCTGCATCGTCGGGGGCCGTAGCCCGGATGCAGCGAAGCGCAATCCGGGAGAGGACACTACCGAACCCCGGATTGCACTGCGTTCCATCCGGGCTACACGTATGCCCCGGCCGGCTGACGCCGCAGACAGTAGCCCGGATGCAGCGAAGCGCAATCCGGGGCGGCGCGGCCGGATACCTTCCGGGACTCGGTAACCAGTGCCGGGCGTGCCCGCAACACGGCGCCAGCCGGACCCTTCCCGGCAGGATTCCTGCATGACAAACGCGGCAGGCGTAATCAAGCCATGGGGGAGAAGAGAGGTGCCGATATTGCCTTTGGAGCAAGGCGAGCGCGTCCGCTCACGCCTGCAATATCTCTACGGTGAGGAGCGCGCGGAGGCGATCGCAGGATCGCTGCTGGCCCTCCTGGAGCGCTGGTCCGGCGGGAAGGCAGAACGCAGCGGTCTCTGGGATCAGGGCAGCAGCGTGCTCATCACTTACGGTGACAGCATCCAGGAGCCCGATATCGCGCCACTGCGCAGCTTGTCCAATTTCCTCGACAAGCATCTTGCCGGCGCCATCGACACCGTGCACATCCTGCCGTTCTTTCCCTACAGTTCCGACGACGGCTTCTCGGTTATCGACTACCGTGAGGTGGATCCGGCATTAGGTACCTGGGACGACGTTCACGCCATCGCGCGGCGGTTCGGGCTGATGGTGGACCTGGTCCTCAATCACTGCTCCCGGAGCAGCCTGTGGTTCTCCGACTACATGGCCGATCGGAGCCCCTACAACGAGTACTTCGTCGAGGTCGATCCCAGCGCCAATCTATCCATGGTCACGCGGCCTCGCAGCACCCCGCTGCTCACCGAGGTCCGTACCCGCCGCGGCACACGCTACCTGTGGACCACTTTCAGCGCCGACCAGGTGGACCTGAACTACCGCAATCCCGAGGTATTGCTGGAGATGCTGGACGTCGTGCTGGGCTACGTCGCCGCGGGCGCGCGGATCATCCGCCTGGACGCCGTCGCCTACCTATGGAAGCAGGAGGCGACAACCTGCATCCACCTGCCCCAGACCCACGCGGGGGTGAAGCTCATGCGTGACGTGCTGCGAGCCGTGGCCCCCGGCTGCCTGCTGCTGACGGAGACCAACGTGCCCGATGCCGAGAACCGCAGCTACTTCGGCGAGGGAGACGAGGCTCAGCTCATCTACCAGTTTGCCCTGCCGCCCTTGCTGCTGCATGCCCTGCACACCGGGTGTACCACCTATCTGCGGGCCTGGGTCAAGGCGCTGGAGGCCAGCCCGCCGCCGCTCGGCTGCAGCTATTTGAACTTCACTGCCTCTCACGACGGGATTGGACTGCGGCCCCTGGAGGGGCTGGTGCCGGCAGCGGAGCTGGCGGTGCTGCTGGATGGGATGCGGGCCAGGGGCGGCTATCTGTCCACCCGGCGCAAGAGCGATGGCTTCGAGAGCCCTTACGAGCTGAACATCAGCTACTTCGATGCCTTCCGGGACCCCCACCTGGCGCGGGATCCCTGGCACGTCCCCTGCTTCCTGGCGTCCCAGATCGTGGCCCTGTCGTTGCAAGGGATCCCGGCTCTCTACATCCACGCCCTCACGGCCACGCCCAATGACGACATGGGTGTGGAGCTGACTTCCCACACCCGGGCCGTGAATCGGCGCAAGTGGGACCGCGGGGAGCTGGAGAGCCTGCTCGCGGATCCATGCACCGAAACGGGGCAGGTATTCCACGAGCTGGTGCGTATCCTGCGGCTGCGCCGGGCTCACCCCGCCTTCCATCCGGACGGGCCGCAGCATCTGCTGGACCTGGGACCGGCGCTGCTCGGATTCGTGCGTGAGGCGCCGGATGGCACCGAGCGCATCGTCTGCTTGTTCAACTTCACGCCCCACGATCATGAGTGTCCGCTGGACGCCCTGACCCCAGAGCCGGGAGCCCCGGCTGGCTGGCTGGACCTGCTCAGTGAGCGGCCGCTGTCCGTTCAGGGCGGCAGGCTGCGCCTGGCCGGATATGCGGCGTTATGGCTGGTCAATGAGGCTCCGGGCTGACACGCTCGACCAGCGCGCCTCCCCCCCCAAAGTGATCGCCTCATTTCCGAGGTCTGGCGGGCCGCAAGAACGCCCGTGGGGCGACAATTCGGGCGTGCCGACCCTGTTCCGCCCGAATCCAGGATCCGGTGCTATCTCACTACAGAGGACACAGAGCGCCAGCGCTTGAACCGCTCCCGACTGCCGCCGGCGGGTCACTTTCTTGGCTCACGCGCAGTCCAGCTCCACCGCCGCCACCAAGCGTTGTCCGAAGTCGGGGATAGCGCTCAGGACGCGGTTCCAGTTGGGGATGAACGGCACCTCCAGAGGGTTGGCGAGGAACTGCTCGCCGGCCAGGATGACGCTTTGGGTGAAGGTCTCGATGGCCTGCTCTTCGGTGTGGCAGTCCAGCCGCAGACCGTTGATGGACGCGTCCAGTGCATACTGGCCCAGCATATCCAGCGCGGTGCGGAAATAGGCCGCCTTCAGCGTGCGGAAGAAGCCGTCGGAGAAGACCACCCCCTCCGTGGCCAGCTTGCGGTAGACCGACTTGGCAATCTCCATGCTCATGCGCGACAGGCCGGTGCTGCGGTCGCCACCCGACAAGATTTGATGCTTGTGGTCGTAGACGTCGGCGATGTCCACCTGGCAGATCTGGCGGGTATGCAGATTCCGGTACACTTCCGACAGCACGCCGATTTCCAGGCCCCAGTCGTTGGGGATGCGCACGCTTTCCACCACGTCGCTGCGCATGGCGAACTCTCCGGACAGCGGATAGCGGAAGCTGTCCAGGTACTCCAGATAGCTGTTGGTGCCGAGCATCCTGCGTAGTGATCGGATCAGCGGCGTGACGAACAGCCGTGCCACCCGGCCGCCCAGGCGATCGTCGTGGATGCGCGAGTAGTAGCCCTTGCTGAACTTGAGGCCGGACGCCGGATCCGCCACCGGGTAAAATAGCCGCGCGGGCATTGCCCGGTCATAGGTGACGATGTCACAGTCGTGCAGGCCGATGCACGCCGAGCCGCCTCTGGCCAGGGCATAGCCGAAGCAGTACCACACGTTGCGCCCTTTCCCGGGGCTGGTCGGCGCGAGCCCGTGCGCCGCCAGCTCGGCATCCAGGGCGCGCAGCCGGGGTCCGTCGTGCCAGAGTATGCACTTGCGCTGGGGCAGGTCCCGGAAGAATACCTTCGCCCGCGCGAAATGGGCCTCGTCGGCTTGATCCAGCCCGATGACGATCTGCGTCAGGTAGGGGACCGATGCCAGGGTCCGCACGATCCGCGGCAGGGCGGGGCCTTCCAGCTCGGAATACAAGCTGGGCAGCACCAGGGTCATGGGGTGCACGCTGCTGAACGCCACCAGCTCGCTCTCCAGATCGTCCAGGGAACGCTTGCCCAGGCGGTGTAAGGTGGTAATAACCCCGTTCTGCAGGAAGTCGCTCATCGCACCTCTCCTTGGGGGCTTTCCAGAATGGCTTCGATGGCCTCGCGCCAGCCCTCAGGCCCGGTGTGTGCCGTGCGCAGGAGGCGTGGGCTCGGAATGGGGGGCATCCGGGCCGCATGGGGATTGCGCACGATTATCGGGATGTCGGCAGCACAGAGCATGCCATGATCGTTGGGGGCGTCGCCCAGGGCAATGCTGCGCCCCCGCCAGCCCGCTGCCATCAGGATCGCCAGAATCGACTCTACAGCGCGCGCCTTGTCGGCTTCGATCCCGACCACGTGCTGGAAGCGTCCGCCCTGCAGCAGCTTCAGACGGCGATCGGCGAGCAGGCGCGTGAAGGTCTGCAAGGCCTCGGGCGAGTCCTGCCACAGTATGGGCTCGGACCCCTCACGCTCGCACGCCAGGGACGCCTGCTCCGGGGTGAGGCCCGTGAGCTCCGCAACCCCCTGGGGTCCCAGGTCGTGGAAGCCCGGGAAATTGAACCCGTGCTGCTCCTTCAGCGTCGCCAGCAGGGCAACCAGATCGGGATAGGCCGGGGAGAAACGCTGCAGGGTCCGCGCCCCGCGTGTCCACGATGCGGGAAATTCCACCAGGGCACCGTTCTCGGCGATGACCGGTCCTTCCACGGCCAGCAGAGCTCGGATCGCCTTGACCTCGGCCAGGGTCTTGCTCGTGGCCAGCACCAGCGGGATCCCGCTGCGCGCCAGGCGGGCCAGGGCGGGACGCGCGGCGGAGAACGAATAGGTGTCGTGATCCAGCAGCGTTCCATCCAGGTCGCTGATGACCACCCAGTCGGATACCACGGCGCGCTCCAGATCCGTCACGACCCCCTCGAAGACTACCGACAATCTAATCCTATCGGCGAACCCGAATGGTACCGGGGTTCGCCCGCGGATGCCCGTTGGGGCACAATTGGCGTCTTCCGACGCGACTAAAGGAGCAGACGATGAGCGACAACGATTGCTGCGGTCCCGGTTGCTGCACGCCGGCTGCCGATGACGTGGCGCAGGCTCAGATCAGCGCCGACACCGTGCGCCGCCAGGTGCGCACGAGCTACGCGCAGGTTGCAGACGCCAGCACCTCCGGTGGTGCCTGCGGCGTGGAGGCGGGGTGCTGTGGTGTCTCCGATGACGCGGCCATCAATGTCATGGTCTCCACTCGCGTGGGCTACAGCGCGCAGGAGATGGCTGCGGTGCCGGAGGGCGCCGACATGGGGCTGGGCTGCGGCAAC
>CAYWTP010000089.1:0-12663 GCA_964461215.1 uncultured Ectothiorhodospiraceae bacterium
GGCGGCATCGAGGCCAGCCTGCGCCGGATCGCCCATTACGACTACTGGTCGGACAAGCTGCGCCGCTCGATCCTGCTGGACGCCAAGGCCGATCTGCTGCTCTACGGCAATGCCGAGCGGGCGGTGGTGGCGCTGGCCCAACGGCTGGCGGCGGGGGAGCGCATCGCGAACATCACCGACCTGCGTGGCAGCGCCTTCGCGTGCGACGGCCCGCCTGCCGGCTGGACCGAGATCGACTCGACCACGGTCGACAACCCCGGTCCCGTGGCGCCCCATCCTGACCCCTACGCCTTCGAGCCGTCGGCTCCGCTGGCGGCCGAACAGGACGGCCCCGGCTCGCGGTTCGTATCGCTGCGCCGGCACCGAACAGTACCGGATCGCGCCACCAGCGTGATCCGCCTGCCCGACTACGATGCGGTCACCAGGGAACCGGTGCTCTACGCCCATGCCTCCCGGGTGCTGCATCTGGAATCCAACCCGGGCAACGCCCGGGCCCTGGTACAGCGGCACGGCCGGCGCGAGGTGTGGCTGAACCCACCGCCCATTCCCCTCACCACGAAGGAGATGGACGGGGTGTTCGAGCTGCCTTACACGCGCAAGCCACACCCGGCCTATGGCGAGGCGAAGATCCCGGCCTATGAGATGATCCGCTTCTCCATCACCATCATGCGCGGCTGCTTCGGCGGCTGCACCTTCTGCTCGATCACCGAGCACGAGGGGCGCATCATCCAGAGCCGTTCGGAGGACTCCATCATCCGGGAGATCGAGTCGGTGCGCGACGGTGTGCCGGGCTTCACCGGCGTCATCTCCGATCTGGGTGGGCCCACGGCCAACATGTACCGGCTGGCCTGCAAGAGCCCGGCGATCGAGTCCGCCTGCCGCCGCCCCTCCTGCGTCTACCCCGGGATCTGCAAGAACCTCAACACCGACCACGCGCCGCTGATCCAGCTCTACCGCCGGGCCCGCTCGCTGCCCGGGGTGAAGAAGGTGCTCATCGCCTCGGGGCTGCGCTATGACTTGGCGGTGGAGTCACCGGAATACGTCAGGGAGCTGGCCACCCACCACGTGGGCGGGTATCTGAAGATCGCGCCGGAGCACACCCGGGAAGGACCGCTTTCCAAGATGATGAAGCCGGGCATCGGCACCTACGATCGCTTCAAGCAGCTATTCGACAAATACTCGAAGCTGGCCGGCAAGGAGCAGTACCTTATTCCGTACTTCATCGCCGCCCACCCCGGCACCACCGACGAGGACATGCTGGAGCTGGCCCTGTGGCTGAAGAAGAACGGATTCCGGGCCGATCAGGTCCAGGCGTTTCTGCCCTCCCCCATGGCCACCGCCACCGCCATGTACCACACGGGGAAGAATCCGCTACGCAGGATCACGCGCACCTCCGAGACGGTCTATGTCGCCCGCGGAGCAAAGCAGCGCCGGCTGCACAAGGCCTTCCTGCGCTACCACGACGCGGAGAACTGGCCCGTGCTGCGCGCGGCACTCAAGCGCATGGGTCGCGACGACCTCATCGGCAACGGCAAGCGCCACCTGATTCCCGCGTGGCAGCCTGCCGGCACCGGCGGCCGCCCGGAAGGCGTGCGCGCAGCGCCAGCCGGCAAGCGCTTCGCGACCCGCCACACGGGTCTGCCGGATGCCGAGGGAGCCCTTTCGCGGCCGGGCGGCAGAGGCGGCGGCAAGCCGCCCCGTGACCGCGCCCCCGCCCGGCCCGGGGCCAGCGGCAAAGGCCGGCCCCAGCGGGGCATCAATCCCGGTAGCCCGACCGGCAGAGGCAAACGGCGGGGAAGCGGGGCAGGCCGCTCGGGCAGGTAGCTTGACGGACCGGGCCGCTGCCCCGGCCTGGTCGACGGCGGGCCTGCCTTCAGGAAGATTCGGCGCGCGCCCTCCGAAACGGACTCCGTCATCTCCAGCTGCAGCTTTGCGGAGCCGACCTCGCCCGGGCCTATGGCGCTTTGGAGGTTCTCGACCAGATCGGGGCACGCTCGGTGACGGTCTCATTCAGCATCGGTGACACCCCGGCATGGACGCCCCTGCGTGGAGAGCGGATCCCGATACAGTTATTGTGGCTCGTCTGCTGTAGACGAAGGCTTGGGTACGTACCTCCGGCGCTCTCATCCACCGAGCTGCACGCCATGGCGATGGCCGTGATGGCCATGACCGCCGTGCGTGTGCGCCGCGGGAGGCTTGACGGTGCCCCGCAGGTAATCCCGCACCGCCTGCACGGGGTCCGTTTCACCGGTCTGTACCACCCGGATTCCGCGACCGGCCAGGCGCCGCATGAAGCCCTCGCCGCAGGCTCCAACGATCATCACGTCGACCCCATCCACCGGATGGGGTCCGTTCTCGTGGAAGTTGTGGAACGCCATCTCCTTGGGCAGCTTCAGGCGACCCGTCTCCACGGGCTCACCGCCCGGCCCGACCTCCATCAGGGTGAACCGCCGCGTCATCCCAGCGTGCTGGGTCACCGTCTTACCGTTCTGGCTGGCAATGGCAAATTTCATGATGCTCCTCACATGGCAACCGCGGGTCTGAAAATCCCCGACATGCGACGATGCTAGCTCAAGCGTGGCTTTGACTGCATTGCGTTCCGTCAAGCGGCGGCTACCTGCCGGTTCCCGCATCCGTGGTCGGGTAAGGGCCTTGGTGTGGAGGCCGGATCCGGTCCGGGCCTCAGGCTGCCGGCTGCACGCTGCGCACCACCCGCCCGATGGTCAGCCCCTGCACCAGAATGGAGAACACGACCACGGCATAGGTGACGGCGACTATGACGTGTCGCTCCGGACCTTCCGGCAAGGACAGGGCCAGCGCTACCGAGATCCCTCCGCGCAGGCCCGCCCAGGTCAGGATCCGAACGACGCCCGGGGTAAAGCGGCGGAAGGGTCGCAGCACTCCGACCGGCAGGCCCACGCTGATGAAACGTGCCGCGATCACGATAGGGATCGTTAGCAGACCGGCGGCCAGGTAATGCACCGTGAACGACAGCACCAGCACCTCCAGACCGATCAGCACGAAGAGCACGGCGTTCAGGGTTTCGTCCACCAGCTCCCAGAACGTGTCCAGATGCTCACGGGTGCGCTCGGACATGGCCAGCACCCGGCCGTGATTGCCGATGAGCAGCCCCGCTACCACCATGGCGATGGGGCCGGAGAGGTGCAGCTTGTCGGCGGCGGCATAGCCGCCGGCCACCAACGCCAGGGTAATGAGGATCTCGACCTGGTAGTTGTCCACGCTGCGCAGCATGCGGAAGGCGATCCAACCGGTCAGCAGCCCGAAGAGCGCTCCGCCCACGGCCTCTTGCAGGAACATCCAGGTCACGGAGCCGGCGGAAACCTCGTGCCCGGGCTCGATGATGTGCAGCAGGGCCATGAACACCACCACCCCCACGCCATCGTTAAACAAGGACTCTCCCGCGATCTTGGCCTCCAGGCTGCGCGATACCCCAAGCTGCTTGAGGATCCCAAGCACCGCGATGGGATCGGTGGGGGAGATCAGGGCGCCGAAGGCAAGGCAGTAAACCAGGGGAATGCCCAGGTCCAGGGCTCCGAACATCCAGTGCGTGGCGAAACCCACCAGGAAGGTCGAGCCCAGCACCCCCACGGTCGCCAGGACCGCGATGACCCATCGCTGCTGGGCCAGATCTTCCAGGTTCACGTGCAAAGCGCCGGCGAACAGCAGGAAGGCCAGCATGCCGTGGAGCAGCGTCTGCTCGAAGTCGATGCTGTGCAGCATCCTTGCCACGCCATGCTCCAGGCCCAGCCCCAGAGGCCCGGTCAGGATCAGCCCGATGGACATCAGCAGCGCGATGAGCATCAGCCCGATGGTGGTCGGCAGCCGCACATAGCGGTGATTGAGATAGCTGAAGACGGCAGACAGGGTGACCAGCGCCGCCAGGATGTTGAACAGCTTCATAAGAGCGCGCGCTCCCGGATCATGGACTCGGCGACGCCGGCACGGGGCCGCGGGTCATACCCGAACCTGCTCCGCCATCCTCTACAAGCCGGCACCAGTGGCGGATTATGCCACGCTGCATCATCGCGCACCGGTGCTCGGCCAAGGCCTGGCCGGCGTAAGGTGGCGGGACCGTCGGCCGGGTATCAGGTCAAGTTTGCGGCCGGGCGGTCGAGACAGATGGATTGAGGCAGTCCCGCCCGCGCCCACGGAGATCCACCGATGCCACAGACCCAGGAAAAATACCGTCTGGTGACCAGGAGCGATTTCGACGGCCTGGTCTGCGCCGTGCTGCTGAAACAGCTCGACATGATTGACGAGATCAAGTTCGTCCACCCCAAGGATATGCAGGACGGCAAGATCGCCGTCAGCGGCCGCGACATCACCACTAACCTGCCCTACGTGCCCGGCGTACACCTTTCCTTCGACCACCATCTGAGCGAAATGGTCCGTAACCACGAGCGGGCGGCCAATCACATCATCGACCCCGGGGCTCCTTCGGCGGCACGCGTGGTGTATGACTACTACGGTGGCGTGGAGCGCTTCCCGGCGGCTTGGACCGAGATGATGGCTGCGGTCGACAAGGGCGACTCGGCCCAGTTCACGCAGGAAGAGGTCCTGCACCCGGCCGGCTGGGTGCTGCTGAACTTCCTGATGGACGCCCGCACCGGCCTGGGGCGCTTCCGGGAATTTCGCGTCTCCAACTACGCCCTGATGATGGACCTCATCGATTACTGCAACTCTCACGGCATCGAGGAGATCCTGGGCCTGCCGGATGTCCGGGAACGCGTGGAGCTGTACTTCGAGCACGAGGAGCGGTTCAAGGACCAGATCCGGCGCTGCTCCACGGTCCATGGCAATCTGGTGGTGCTGGATCTGCGCGGCGAAGACGTCATCTATGCAGGCAACCGCTTCATGATCTATGCCCTGCATCCCCAGTGCAACATCTCGATCCACGTGCTGTGGGGTTTGAAGAAGCAGAACATCGTGTTTGCGGTGGGCAAGTCCATCTTCGATCGCAGCTCCCGCACCAACATCGGCGAGCTGGCCCTGGAGTATGGTGGTGGTGGGCACACCGCTGCCGGCACCTGCCAGGTCCCGGCCGAACAGGCCGAGCGGGTGCTGGCGGAGCTGGTTGGGCGTATCACCGCCGACGGCTGACCCGTGCGGGGAGAGCCACGGTGCCGGCACTGCCCCGGTGACCCCTTCCGGCACTCGGAATCAGGGAGGAGGAGCGGGACAGGCGGGCAGCAGCCGCAGGACAGGTATACTATCCAGGGTGAGCATGCGCAGACGTTCGACCAGCACCAGCTCATCCGGCGTCCTTCTGCTGTCCGCCTTCCTTTTGCTCTTGACGGCGCCCCCCGCGGTCGCCAGCGCGGATCTCTACAGCTACGCCCTGGTCCAGAAGAACGGCACCCTCGTTATTGCCGGCCATAGCGTTCACCTGCTGGGGATCTACATTCCGCCAACCGGCAAGACCTGCCGCACCTTCATCACCCCGGTGCTGTGCGGCCCGCGCGCCTATCTGGCCCTGGACTTCAAGATAGGACCGCACTTCGTGCGCTGCCGGCCGGAATGGACCAATGAGGACGGCAGCCTCACCGCAGTGTGCCGGGTCAAGGGAGAGGATCTGGGGGCCTATCTGATTGCCGAGGGCTGGGCCCTGGCCCTGCCCGACGCGCCCTTCGAGTACCAGGCGGCCGAGCGGATCGCCCGCCACCACGGGGTCGGGGTCTGGGGCATACCGGCGGACACCATCATCCGCCGCCGTTAAGCCTTTGCGCCCGCTACTGGACCACGGTGTCGTACACGCTAGAATGCCCGATTCGCAGGTGAAAGTGCTGTCCCATGGAAATCATCGACATCGGCGCCAACCTCACCCACGAGTCCTTCGGCCGGGACCTGGAGCAAGTGCTCGACCGGGCGCGCAATGCGGGCGTGGTGCAGCTGATCGTTACCGGTGCTTCCGAGCAGGGGAGTCACAAGGCTCTGGAGCTGGCCACTCTGTATCCGCGCACGCTGTATGCCACGGCTGGCGTACATCCTCACGAGGCCGACCAGTGGAGCGACCGCACGGCCTACGCCCTGGAGGAGCTGGCGGTCCACAGCGGGATAGTGGCGCTGGGTGAGATGGGTCTGGATTTCTACCGGGACTACTCCCCACGCCCCGCCCAGGAGCGTGCCTTCGAGGCCCAGCTTGAGCTGGCTGCCGAGCTGGGCTTGCCGGTGTTCATGCACGAGCGTGACGCCCACGAACACTTCGTCAAGATCCTCTCCCGCTATCGCGATCGTCTCGTGAAGGGCGTGCTGCATTGCTTTACCGGCACCGACGAAGAGCTGGCGGCATGCCTGGACATGGACCTGCACGTGGGGATCACGGGCTGGATCTGCGACGAGCGCAGGGGCCTGCACCTGCGGGAGCTGGTCGGAAGAATCCCGCCGCAGCGTCTGATGCTGGAGACCGACGCCCCCTATCTGCTGCCTCGGGATCTGAGTCCCAAGCCCAAGGACCGCCGCAACGAGCCCGCCAACCTGCCGCACATTCTCCACGCCGTGGCCCGGAGCATTGGGCAGGACCCGGAGGCCCTGGCCGAATCCACGACCCGCACGGCACGCGAGTTCTTCGGGCTGGAACAGGCCTGAGGCTGTAGGCTTGAGTCGAGGCCGCGGCGCAAGCGATACCTCTGCTTGCCCCTTGTCCCCTGCTGAAGGCGGATGGCGGACGGCTATCGGCTTCTTCAATGCTGCAATATCTGGCTGAGGAACTGTCGCGTGCGCTCCGACTTGGGGCTGCCGAAGAACTCCCGGGTCACGCTGTCCTCGATGATCTCGCCGTGGTCCATGAAGACCACCCGGTTGGCCACGGTCTTGGCGAAGCCCATTTCATGGGTGACGCAGATCATGGTCATGCCTTCCTGCGCCAGCTCCACCATCACGTCCAGAACCTCCTTGATCATCTCCGGATCCAGCGCCGACGTGGGCTCGTCGAAGAGCATCACCCGGGGGCTCATGCACAGGCTGCGAGCTATCGCCACCCGTTGCTGCTGTCCGCCCGAGAGCTGCCCCGGGTACTTGCCCGCCTGCTCCGGTATGCGCACCCGCTCCAGATACTCCATGGCCAGGGCCTCGGCCTCGGGGCGGGGCATCCGGCGCACCCGAATGGGCGCCAGGGTACAGTTCTCCAGCACCGTGAGATGGGGAAACAGATTGAACTGCTGGAATACCATGCCCACTTCCCGGCGCACCTGATCGATGTGCTTGAGGTCTTGCGTGAGCTCGATCCCGTCCACCACGATGCGCCCCTGCTGGTGGGATTCGAGACGGTTGATACAGCGAATCATGGTGGACTTGCCGGAGCCGGACGGCCCGCACACCACGATGCGCTCCCCCCGCCGCACGCTCAGATTGATGTCCTTGAGCACATGAAACTCGCCGTACCACTTGTGCACGCCGACCAGCTCTACCATCAACGGCCCGGGTTCCACGTTGCGCGTCACTCCCATCGTTCGCCCGCGACTGCGGGCACAAGAACAGAGATTAGCCACCACAAAGACACAAAGGACACGAAGGGTGAAACTAAAGCGTATGGGTTAGGGTAACGACGAACGCAACGGCGTCAGCTCGCACGAACCGGCCCATGGCAACTGATACCTCTCCCCGACCCCTCGTTTTCACGTCTTGCTTTGTGCCATTGTGGCTCAACCCTCTTCTGTGCGCGGTCACTGTCGAGACTGTCCGCCGCCCAGGCGGTGCTCGAGGTGCTGGCTGAAGCGGGACATGGCGAAGCAGAAGATCCAGAATCCGAAGCCCGCGAACACGTAGCCCTCCGTCGCATAGCCAAGCCAGTGCGGATCGGTGGCTGCCGCCTGCACGATACCCAACAGATCATACAAGCCGATGATGAGCACCAGCGTGGTGTCCTTGAACAAGGCGATGAAGGTGTTGACGATGCCGGGGATGACCAGCCTCAGGGCCTGGGGCAGCACCACCAGGCCCATGGTACGCCAGTAGCCCAGCCCCAGCGCGGCGGCGGCCTCGTACTGGCCGCGGGGAATGGCCTGCAGCCCTCCGCGTACCACTTCCGCCATGTAGGCCGACTGGAACAGGGCGACCCCAATCAGCGCGCGCAGGAGCTTGTTGAAGCTGACCCCCTCGGGCAGGAACAGCGGCAGCATCACCGAGGCCATGAACAGCACCGTGATCAAGGGCACGCCCCGCCACAGCTCGATGAACGCGGTGCACACGGCACGCACCACGGGCATCTCCGAGCGCCGCCCCAGGGCCAGCAGGATGCCCAGGGGCAGGGACCCCGCCATGCCCACCCCGGCGATGATCAAGGTGAGCATCAGGCCGCCCCACAGCCGGGTCTCCACGGCTGGCAGTCCGAAGGCACCACCCGCGAACAGGTGGAAGGCGACGAACGGATAGACCAGCACCAGAAACAGCGCGAGCCAGCGTTTGCCCGGAAAGCGTGCCGGAAACAGGGGCGCGGCGGCCACCGCCAGCAGCGCGAACGCCAGGTTGACCCGCCAGCGCTCGGCCTGCGGATAGAATCCGTAGAGGAACTGATCGAAGCGGGCACGGATGAAGACCCAGCAGGCCCCGCGCCCGGTGCAGTCGGCCCGGGTATGGCCGTGCCAGCTCGCATCCAGGAACAGCCAGGACACGGCGGGGGGCAGCAGCAGGTACAGCAGATATATCGCCAGCAGCGTCAGCCCGGCGTTCAAGGGTGACGAGAACAGGTTCCGGCGCAGCCAGCCCACCACGCTCGCGCGGGCGGCGAGAGGAGGTGCATCGGCAGGGCCTGCGCCGGTCATGCCTCAGCGCTCCACCACCGCCACGCGCCGGTTGTACCAGCTCATGAGCAGGGCAATGCCCAGGCTGATGGCCAGATACACCCCCATGGTAATGGCGATGACCTCCACCGCCTGCCCCGTCTGGTTGAGCACCGTCCCGGCGAAGACCGACACCAGGTCCGGGTAGGCGATGGCGGCTGCCAGGGACGAGTTCTTGGTGAGATTCAGGTACTGGCTGGTCAGGGGTGGTATGACCACGCGCATGGCCTGCGGAATGACGATGAGGCGCAGGGTCGGGCCGGGACGCAGCCCCAGGGCATAGGCCGCCTCCACCTGGCCATGGCTGACCGAGAGTATGCCGGCGCGCACGATCTCGGCGATGAACGCCGCGGTGTAGATGGACAGCGCCAGCAGCAGCGCCATCAGCTCCGGGATCAGCACCAGTCCGCCTGTGAAGTTGAAGCCCTGAAGCTGCGGGTACTCCCACCGCAGAGGAAGGCCCGCGACCGCCGCGGCCAGCAGTGGCAGCGCTAAGACGAGTCCCGCCGAGGCATACGGCGCCCAACGGGAGCGGCCGGTGGCGCGGCCTCGCCGCCGGGTCCAATACCGCACAAGCAGCACCGCCGAGAGGGCGGCGGCCAGGGTCAGCAGCACCCAGCCGAAGGCGGGCTCCGGCAGGGGCTTGGGCAGATACAGCCCGCGGATGTTGAGGAACACAGCCTGGCCCAGGGCCAGGCTGTGGCGGGGCGAGGGCAGGCTGCGCAGCACGGCGAAGTACCAGAAGAAGAGCTGCAGCAGCAAGGGGATGTTGCGGAAGATCTCGACGTAGACCGCCGCCAGGCGTGCGATCAACCAGTTGCTTGAGAGCCGGGCGACACCGATGGCGAACCCCAGCAAGGTCGCCAGCACGATGCCCAGCCCTGAAACCAGCAGGGTGTTCAGCAACCCCACCAGGAAGGCCCGGCCGTAGGAGGATTTCTCGCTGTAGTCGATCAGGCTCTGGATGATGCCGAAGCCGGCCTCCGTGGACAGAAAGCCGAAGCCGGAGGCAATGCCCCGGTGCTCCATATTGACCAGGGTGTTGTGGACTACATAGACGGCGAGGCCGGCGACGGCGGCCAGCACCAGGGCCTGGAACACCGCCGCCCGCACCCGGGGATCGCGCCACGGCGCGGGATGTCCCGGTGCGGCGCGGTGGGAGCCGTCCGGCGCCATGGACACCGCCCGTCAGCGCACGGGTGGGGCGAACTGGATGCCCCCGGCGTTCCACAGCCGGTTGATCCCCCGCTCGATGTGCAGCGGCGTACGGGGGCCCAGGTTGCGATCGAAGATCTCGCCGTAGTTGCCCACCTGCTTGACGATGCTGTAGGCCCATGCGTTCGGGACCTGAAGGCTCCGGCCCTTGTCGCCTTCCAGGCCCAGCAGGCGGCGCACCGCCGGGTTGGTGGAGCGGGCCTTAACGGCATCAACGTTGCCCGAGCTGACGCCCAGCTCCTCGGCATTGATCATGGCGAACAGCGTCCAGCGCACGATGTTGAACCACGCATCGTCCCCCTGGCGCACCGCCGGACCCAGGGGCTCCGTGGAGATCAGCTCCGCCAGCACCGTGTGGGCGCCAGGGTTCTTGAGCTTGATGCGCTGGGCGTAGAGCTGGGACTGATCGGAAGTGAAGGCGTCGCAACGACCCGCGTCGTAGGCGGCCACGGCCTCGTCCCCTTTCTCGAACACCACGGGGCGGTACTTGATGCCGTGGGAGCGGAAGTAGTCGCCCAGGTTCAGCTCCGTGGTGGTGCCGGTCTGCACGCAGATCGAGGCCCCGTCCAGCTCGCGCACACCGTGGATCCCCAGATCCTTGCGCACCAGGAAGCCCTGTCCGTCATAATAGGTCACGCCGGTGAAGTTCAGGCCCAGGGCCGTGTCCCGGGTCAGAGTCCAGGTGGTGTTGCGCGAGAGCAGGTCGATCTCGCCCGATTGCAGGGCGGTGAAGCGCTCCTTGGCCGACAGCGGCGTGAACTTCACCTTGCCCGCGTCAGCGAACACCGCCGCAGCCACCGCCCGGCAGACATCCACGTCGATACCCGTCCAGTGGCCCTTGTCGTCGGGGCTGGAGAACCCGGGCAGGCCGCTGTTGACGCCGCACTTGACGAAGCCCCGCCCCTTGACGGCGTCCAGGGTGGGACCGGCAAGCGCAGCCACACTGACGGTTGCGGCCAGCGCGAGGCCGGCCCGGAGCATGGGGATCAGCTTCAAGGAGACCTCCTTCGGTGGTGGGCCGGCGCCTAGAGTCATAGAGTCACGCCGGGCATGGAACCTGCTTACTCTGTGCCGGAAGCCTAACAAAGCCTTCGCCGCCACCTCAAGCGCCGGTCGTCAGCCCGGATATGGGAGAGCAAGCTATGAGTGAACGCCAGTACGACGTGGTCATCATCGGCAGCGGCCCCGGTGGTGAAGGCGCAGCCATGCGTCTGGCCAAGGCGGGCAGACGAGTGGCGATGGTGGAGGAATACGCCCAGGTGGGAGGCGGCTGCACTCACTGGGGAACCATCCCCAGCAAGGCTCTGCGCTACTCCATCCAGCTTCTGGCGGACTACCGGCACCATCCTCTGTTCGAGCACACGCTCGGCCAGATGGACGTCACCTGGCCCCAGCTTCTGAAGAGCGCCGAATCGGTAATCGCCGACCAGGTGAAGATGCGCCACCGCTTCTATACGCGCAACGACGCCGAGGTAATCCATGGCCGCGGCCGATTCCTGGATCCCCACCGCGTGGAGGTGGCCACGGCCGGCGGCCACCCCGAGCGCCTGAGCGCCAAGCACTTCGTCATCGCCACGGGCTCGCGCCCCTATCATCCACCGGACGTGGACTTCAGCCATCCCCGGGTGCTGGACAGCGATACGGTGCTCAGGCTGGATCACACTCCCCGCTCTGTGACCATTTATGGTGCAGGCGTGATCGGCTGCGAGTACGCCTCCATTTTCGGTAACCTGGATTTGAAGGTGAATCTGGTCAATACCCGGGAGCGCCTGCTCGCCTTTCTGGACGACGAGATCACCGACGCCCTGAGCTACCACCTGCGTGACCAGGGTGTGCTCATCCGCCATAAGGAGGAGTACGAGCGGGTGGAGCCCCGGAACGACGGGGTCGTGCTGCACTGCCGCTCGGGTAAGAAGTTCAAGACCGACGTGCTGCTGTGGGCCAACGGCCGCTCGGGCAATACCGCAGACATGGGTCTGGAGGACGCGGGAATCGTCGTCAATCACCGCGGCCAGATCGAGGTAAACGACAGCTTCCAGACCGCATTGCCCCACGTCTATGCGGTAGGCGACGTGGTCGGTCCACCGGGACTGGCCAGCGCCAGCTACGATCAGGGTCGCTTTGCCGGCACCCACATCGCCGAGGGCCAGTGCGACTGGCGGCTGGTCAAGGACATTCCGACCGGGATCTACACCAGCCCGGAGATCAGCTCGCTGGGACGCACCGAACGCGAGCTGACCGAGCAGAGGGTCCCCTACGAGATCGGCCGGGCGCTATTCAAGAGCCTGGCACGGGCACAGATCGAAGGGCACACGGTAGGCATGCTCAAGCTGCTCTTCCACCGGGACACGCTCGAGATCCTGGGGATCCATTGCTTCGGGGAGCAGGCCTCGGAAATCGTCCACATCGGCCAGGCCATCATGGCCCAGCCGGGCGAGGCCAACACGCTGGCGTACTTTACCGAGACCACCTTCAATTACCCGACCATGGCCGAGGCCTACCGGGTGGCAGCGCTCAATGGGCTGAATAGGATCTTTTCATAGGTTAGTTCTTAAGCCAAGTACGCGGTGTCCATGTGAGGTTTGCGGGACCGTGAGCGGCAGGGATGCTGCGATCGAGCCCACAGGGGCGAACCCGGACCGAAGGGCCG
>CAYWTP010000090.1:0-5908 GCA_964461215.1 uncultured Ectothiorhodospiraceae bacterium
AGGGAGTGCGCAGCGCAGAAGGCGTAGCGCCGAGGGTGTTCACGGCGTGTCCTGCAAACCTCACATGGACGCCACGGCCTAAATATCCTACCTATGAGGAGGGCATTGGGGACGGAGTGTGTTTCGCAGTGGCACAAAGCCGGATAAGCTCTACCGCTGCCAACGATAACATCCACAAATGCGCCCTGTATGAAACGGCTCATTCCTTACCTTGCGGATCATCCCTGGGGCGTGCTGCTCGTGCTGGCGGTCATCACCTTGGCCGCGGCCACGCAATTGGGCAAGCTCCGGACGACAATCTCGGCCGAGGGCATGATGATTACGGATGCCGGACCCCGGGCCTTCTACAAGCACGCCCTGGACACCTTCGGCTCCGATTACACCACGTTGATATTTCTGGGTGATCCGGCGCTCTTCGACAAGCACAAGCTCCAGGCCATCCGCGATGCCTTGCGGCGCATCGAAGCCCTGCCATTCGTACAGCAGACCAACAGCTTGTTCACCGCCAGGCGGGTGCAAAGCCTAGACGGCTATCTCACCACCAGCCCCTACTTGAAGCAGATACCCGCAACCCCCGAGCAAGCCGAGGTGATCAGGTCCGAGGCCCTGAAGAACCCGTTCATCGCCCGCAATCTGCTGTCTCCGGACGGTACGGCCATGGCCCTGGTGGTTTATCTGCGGGGGGAGAGCAAGGACCCCGGCTTCGACCGCCGGGTTTCGGACGCCATCGACGACGCGCTTGCGCCCCTGTCCGGGACCATCCGGACCGTGTTCCAAGTCGGGGCGCCTTATGTTCGCAACCTGATAACGGAGCGCATCGAGCAGGATCGCCGGCTCATTCTTCCCATGTCGTTGGTCGTACTGCTGCTGACCCTGGCCCTGACCCTGCGGCGGCTGAGCGCGGCGCTCATTCCGACCCTCACGGCGGGTCTGTCCATCGTCTGGACCCTGGGCTTGATGGCCGCGCTGGACGTCCCTCTTAACGTCATGACGTCCATCGTGCCGGCTCTGCTGATCATCATCGGCTCGACCGAGGACATTCACCTGTTGGCGGAGTATCAGGCGGGCGTTCGCCACGGCCTGGCGCGCAGGGACGCCATAGCCGCCATGGGCCGGAACATGGGCACGGCGGTATTGCTGACCTTCATCACCACTTATCTGGGGTTCGTCTCCATTGCCTTGAACGATATCGGACTGCTCCAGCAGTTCGGCCTCATCTCATCCACGGGGCTGCTGTTCAACTTTGTGATCACCGTGGCGCTGGTGCCCGTGGCCCTGCGATTCATCGGGGAGACCTCGGGCGAGAAGCTGACGCGCGAGCAGAGCGGGATCTATGACGGCTTCGCCGAGTGGCTGTTTCAGCTTGTGATGTCGAACAAACGGGCTATCGCGTTCCTGATGGGAGCCGCCACCGTGGTGGCCGGTGTCGGTGCATTGTCCCTGCGGGTGAACAACAACACCATGGATTACTTCGGCCGGGACTCCCAGATCGTGGCCCGGGCCAACATCCTGCACGAGCGCCTGGCCGGCATGCAGTCATTTTCCATCGTGCTAAGCTCCGGCATCGAGAACACCTTCCTCAACGTCCGCTACCTGAAGGAATTGCAGAAGCTCCAGGCATACCTGGCCAAGACGGGACTGTTCGACAAGTCCTTGTCCTTTGCCGACTACATCGCTCTGGTGAACGGTATCATGGAAGACGGCAAGCCGGGCCGTGTGTTTCTGCCCAGCAGCGACGACGTCGTGCGCGAGTACATGGCGTTCATCAAGTACGCCGAAGTGCGCGACTACGTGTCGCGCGACTTCAGCGAGGCCCGCATCGTGGTGCGACACAACATCAACTCGTCCTACGACCTCGGCCAGGCGCTGGATGGCATCCGGGCGTTTGCGGCCAAGAACGTCGATCCCGGACTGAAAGTGGAGATCACCGGCGAGTCCATTCTCACCAATCTCGCCACCGATCACATGGCCTACGGGCAGGCGCAGTCGCTGCTGCTCATGATCCTGGTGATTTTTCTGATCATTTCCCTGCTGTTCGTGAACGGCAAAGCCGGCCTCATCGCCGTGGTCCCCAATACCTTTCCCATCATCGTGCTGTTCGGGGTGATGGGCTACGCGGGCATTGCTCTGGACACGGGCACTGCCATGGTGGCGGCCATCGCCCTGGGGATCTGTGTGGACGACACCATGCATTTCATGGTGCGCTATCAGGCCCAGACCCAGGCCCATGGGGACCAGGTGGTGGCGGTGCGTGAAACCATCCATGAGGAGGCCGGCCCCATCGTGGCCACCTCCCTGGCTCTGGCGTTGGGCTTTGGCGTATTCGCTCTGTCCAGCTTTCCACCGGTTGCCCACTTCGGAGTGCTCAGCGCCATGGTGATGCTGGTCTCGCTGCTGTCCACCTTTGTAGTGACGCCGGTGCTGCTGTCGTATACGCGCTTGATCACTGTCTGGGACATCCTCTCACTTCGGTTGCACTCGGAGGTGGTGGAGAAGTGCGCGCTGTTCCGCGGCATGCGGCCCTGGCAGATCAAGAAGGCTATTCTGGTCAGCGACGTGCGCCGTATAGGGCCCGGCTGTGCCATCGTGACGCAGGGCACGGCCGGAAGGGAGATGTTCGTGCTCCTGGCCGGCACTGCCGAGGTCTGGCAGAATGGACCGGACGGCTCCCGGGTGAAGGTCGTCAAGCTGCTGCCAGGCGATGTATTCGGTGAGATAGCCCTGGTATCCGATCTGCCCAGGACCGCCGACGTGATTGCCACCGCCGCCAGCCAGGTGCTGGCCCTGGAGTGGGACGGCATACGTCGGGTCGCGAAGCACTTTCCCCGTATCGCCTCCGCAGTATTTCTGAATCTGTCGTCTATCATCGGGGCGCGTCTCGCCCGGGCGGACCTGCGCGCCGTGCTGGTACGCGACGACCTGACCGGGCTGGTCAGCAGGACCTACTTCAACGACCTGCTCGGACATGAGATAGCGCATGCCATTCGCTTCGAGGAGCCCCTGAGCCTGATTCTGGCACGGGTGGAGGGCCCCGGATCGGACACCGATGCCGAGCGCGAGGTGGGCGACGCCGTGCTGAAGGAGTTCGCGGACGGCATGGCGCGCCTGACCCGCAAGGTAGACGTGTTCGCCCGCTGGGGCGGCAGCACCTTCGCCATCCTGCTGCCGCGCACGGAGCCGGCGAATGCCCGTGTCATCATCGAACGGGTACGCACCGTGGTCGCCGCGGTGGCTCAGGATCATGCGCCTGGGGTAGAGGTGCGGGTTGGTCTGGCGCAGTTCCGCAAGGGCGACGACGTGCACGACATCATGTGGCGTGCCGAGGATGCGCTGGCGCAAGGCCGCATCGCCTTATCCCAGCAGTCGCGACAGCACCCATGAGTTGTCCCGCCGCAGGCAGCGCAGGAATTGGGGAAACTCCAGGCCGAGCCGCTCCTGCAGGTTCCGGGCTAGGGTTTCCAGATGCCGCAGGCTGCTCTTGACCGAGGGTCGCTCCAGGGCCAGGGCGATCTCATTGCCCTTGTCTACCACCGGCAGGCGCAGCAGTGCGTGGGGAAACGCAGTCCGCAGGGCGGCCAGGGCCTCGCGGTAGAGGTCTCGCTGGGGGCGGGCCAGATTCGCCGAGATCACGCCGCGCACGGCGAGGCGTGACCGCAGGTCCGAGAAGAAGCTCTCTCGGCTCACGTCACCGGCCATACCGGTCGCATCGTAGGCATCCACGAGGATCAAGTCGTAGTCGGCACGCTCGGTGCCGGCCTCGCGGGCGAAGTCCACGCCGTCGGCCACGTGGATTTGTAGCGACGGACTGTGCGGCAGGTCGAAGAACTCCCGGGCCACCGAGATCACGTCCTGCCGGGGCTCTACGGCATCGATGTGGCACGCCGGAAAGTGATGCAGCAGAAACTTGGCCAGCGAGCCGCCGCCCAGGCCGATGAGCAGGACCTTGCGGGGCTCGTCCCGGAACAGCAGCCCGCTCAGCATGGCTCGGGTGTAGGATAGCGCCAGCACCTCGGGCTGGTGCCGGTACATGGTGCTCTGGCGGGTGGCATCCCCGAAGTGCAGGGAGCGGGTCTCCGGATCCTCCACGACCTCGATCACCCCGGCAGCGCCGCGGCTGCGGTGGATCAGCTCTCCGTTGTACTTGCGCATGGACTGGCCGGTGGTCTGGCGTTCGCGTGGGCTCTCCATCATGATCACCCCCTGCGGCGGTGGGTACAATCCTGGGGCGGCACATGGTATCAACGCACATCCGGCGTGGCTCGGCCTTGTTACAGGGCGCTCCTGCCCTGCCGCTGGGGGCGCGCTGCGCGCGGCCCTACCGGCCCGCGGTCGCTGGGCCGGGCAACATGCCGGGCCGAAATGAGCTCGGCAGATCTGATCCGATACGGACGAACCCCGGAGCATGACCACAGCACTGTCCATCAAGGGCTTGACCAAGACCTATAGAGGCGGCGTGGTCGCGCTCAAAGGCATCGATCTGGAAGTGCAGGAGGGGGATTTCTTCGCGCTGCTGGGACCCAACGGCGCCGGCAAGACCACCGCCATCGGCATCGTCTGCTCCCTGGTCAACAAGAGCGGCGGCGAGGTTTCCGTATTCGGACACAATCTGGATAGCGAACTGGCGCAGGCCAAGGCCTGCATCGGCCTGGTACCCCAGGAGTTCAACTTCAACGTGTTTGAGCCGGTGGTGGAGATCGTGGTCAATCAGGCTGGCTACTACGGCATCGAGCGCCGGGAGGCCTTCGAGCGGGCGGAGTTCTATCTCAATCAGCTCGGCCTGTGGCCCAAGCGCCGGGAGATGGCGCGCAACCTGTCCGGGGGCATGAAGCGGCGCCTGATGATCGCCAGGGCCATGGTCCATCAGCCCCGGCTGCTGATCCTGGACGAGCCTACCGCCGGCGTGGACATCGAGATCCGCCGCTCCATGTGGACCTTCCTCAAGGAGATCAACACCAGCGGCACCACTATCATCCTGACCACCCATTATCTGGAGGAGGCCGAGAGCTTGTGCCGCAACATCGCGATCATCAGCGACGGACTGATCATCGAGCACAGCGCCATGAAGCACCTGCTGCGCAAGCTGCACCTGGAGACCTTCGTGCTTAACGTGGCGCAGCACCTCGAGGCCGTCCCGGCGCTCAACGGCTACGCCCTGCGCCAGATCGACGAGACCACTTTAGAGGTGGATGTGCCGAGGGATCAGGGCCTGAATGCGTTGTTTACCGGACTTTCGGCACAGAGCGTCGAGGTCCTGAGCCTGCGCAACAAGAGCAACCGTCTGGAAGAGCTCTTCCTGAAGCTGGTGGAGCGCGACGCCCCATGATGCCGGCAACGCATTACGCCATCCCCTTCAAGACCATCCTCATCAAGGAAGTGCTGCGCTTCATGCGCATCTGGCTCCAGACTCTGGTGCCGCCCGCGATCACCATGGGACTGTATTTTCTCATCTTCGGCAATCTGATCGGCTCCCAGCTTGGAGACATTCACGGCTACACCTACATGGAGTACATCGTGCCGGGGATTATCCTCATGGCCATCATCACCAACTCCTACTCCAACGTGGTTTCCTCGTTCTACAGCACCAAGTTTCAGCGCCATGTGGAAGAGCTGCTGGTCTCACCCGTGCCCAACTGGGTGATTCTGGGCGGCTACGTGGCCGGCGGTGTGATGCGGGGCCTGTCGGTGGGGGTGGTGGTCACGGCGGTCGCCATGGTCTTCGCCAGGCTGCACCTGGCTCATCCCCTGGTGACCCTGGCGGTGGTCCTGATGACTTCAATCCTGTTTGCTCTGGCGGGCTTCATCAACGCCGTCTTCGCCAAGAGCTTCGACGATATCTCGATTGTTCCCACCTTCGTCCTGACCCCGCTCACCTACCTGGGCGGCGTGTTCTATTCCATCGACATGCTGC
>CAYWTP010000090.1:5918-12472 GCA_964461215.1 uncultured Ectothiorhodospiraceae bacterium
CCCGCCTTCTGGCGCCATGTCTCGCTCGGCAATCCGATCCTCTACATGGTCAGCGCTTTCCGCTATGGGCTGCTGGGGGTGTCTGACGTCAACGTGGTCACGGCCCTGCTCATCACACTAGGCTTCATCGTTGCGCTGACGAGCCTCGGGCTGTATCTGCTGCGCAAGGGGGTCGGGATTAAGACGTGAGCATAGGCCGTTGACCGTGGGCTGTAGGCCGTAGGAGCGAGCTTGCTCGCGAACAGGGTGGCTGGATTGGTAAGCTTGGCGAGAGTATGGAGAGGCGGCGCTTGGCTCCTGGCCCCGTGACCCCCGTGGTGAAGACACCTAAAGCCTCGAAGCACGAACGGCGCAAGCTCCCGATTGGACTGCGGGCCGGATTCGTAGGATATTGGCCCCCGGAAGAAGCCCCCGGACTCAGGTGATCGGGGCCATGAAGAGGGCACAAGCCCAACCTGCCGGCAAAGACCGGCATCGACATTTGAGGAGGAGTTCCCGTGACGAAGACGAATGTTCTCAGAGCTTTCTCGGCAGGCCTGCTTGCCCTAGCCCTGTCGCCGGCCTCGGCTGGCGAGTCGCACAAGGGCGTGGTTGTCGAGACCATGGACAGCGGCGGCTACACCTACGCCAAGGTCGATGAGAACGGCAAAGAGATCTGGATCGCCGGTCCACCGGCGAAGCTCAGCAAAGGCGAACAGGTGAGCTTTTCCGAGCAGATGCGGATGGAGCACTTTACCAGCAGCACCCTGAACCGTACCTTCGACGAGCTCCTGTTCGTCGGTGGATTTGACACCGGCTCGACCCCCGCAGCAGGCCCGGTAGCCATGCATCCGCCGATGACACCGGCCACGGCCTCCGAAGAAGCCGTGGCGGCCATGCATCCACCGATGACCCCACCCACGGTGGCGCCGCCGGCGGAGCCCATGGCCAAGGTCGAAGGGGGTTACACCGTCGCCGAGCTATATGCCCAGAAGGACGCGCTCAAAGGTAAGACGGTCAAGCTTCACGGCAAGGTGATGAAGGTCCTGAAGGAGATCATGGGCACGAACTGGGTACACATTCAGGATGGTACCGGCAGCGATGACAAGAAGGAGGTCGTGCTCCGCTCGAAGGAAGATGTGCCTGCCGTCGGTGACGTAGTGACCGCCGAGGGTAAGCTGGTGACCGATCAAGATTTCGGGTACGGCTACGTCTACCCCGTGCTGGTGGAAGAGGCGAGCTTCACGAATTGAAAGTACCGCTGTACGCTTGGGCTCGATCGCAGCATCCCTGCTGCTAACGGTCCTGCAAACCTCACATGGACACCGCGTACTTGGCTTAAGAACTAACCTATGACAGCGAGCTGGGATCGTTCAGGGCGTCGCGGCGCTGGACGGTCGCGGGATCCGCGATGATCGGGCGATAGATCTCCACCCGGTCACCGTCCTGCAACGGGGCATCGAGCTTGGTGAGTCGGCCGAAGATCCCGACCTTCTGCTGCTCCAGGTCGATGTGGGGGAATCGCTCCAGCAGGCCGGACTGGCGGATGGCGTCCAGGACGGTGCTGCCGTCCGCCACCTCGATGCGTATCCAGAGCTGCTCCCGGGGCTCCGTATAGGCGACGCCGATTTGCACTGAACTCTCCGTTGCGAGGTTGTATGCGCTTAGCCCCTCAGGCCATGGCCCCATCGGTAGCGGGGGCGCTGACCAGGCTCGGCCGGCTGGCCAGGCGGCGATCGATGAGCCGCTTGCCCACCAGCACGAAGCCCAGGGCGAGAAAGCCGCCCGGCGGCAGCACCATGAGGAGGAACCCGCGGTAGTGCGGGATCAGCTCCATCTCCATGAAGGAGAAGTGCGGCCCCAGCAGCAGGGAGGCGTGGGCGAACAGGGTGCCGCTGCCGATCACCTCCCGCACGGCGCCCAGAATTACCAGCGCCAGCGTGAAGCCGGCACCGGTCATCAGACCGTCCAGCGCCGAGGCCAGGACCGGCTGGCGGGAGGCGAAGGACTCGGCGCGTCCCAATATGGCGCAGTTGGTCACGATCAGCGGAATGAACAGCCCCAGCACCTTGTACAGCTCGTGCAGCCAGGCGTTCATGGCCATGTCCACCAGGGTCACGATGCCGGCGATCAGCAGCACGAAGACCGGGATGCGCACTTCCTGGGTGACGATGTTGCGGACCAGGGAGATCACCGCGCCCGAGATCACCAGCACGGCCGCGGTCGCCAGCCCCATGCCCAGACCGTTGCTGGCGCTGCTGGTGACCGCCACGGTGGGGCACAAGGCCAGCGTCTGGGCCAGGACCACGTTATTGCTCCACAGGCCGTCGCGGACGATCGCCAGATATCGGTTGTTCATGGAATCAGCTTCCCGATCTCGTTGAGGCTGGGCCGGTCTGCGCCGCCGCGGTTGCCGGCGGTGACGGCTGCAGGAGCTCGGCGCGGTGGCTGGCGAAGAACTCCAGTCCTTCCTTGACCGTCTTGACCACGGCGCGCGGTGTGATGGTGGCACCGGTGAACTGGTCGAAGTCTCCCCCGTCCTTCTTCACGCCCCACTTGGCCGGGCTCGGGTCATCCAGGGAGCGGCCGGTGAACGCCTTGATCCAGTCCGACTTGGATGCCTCGATCCGGTCCCCCAGGCCGGGGGTCTCCTGGTGCGAGATCACGCGCACCCCCAGCAGCTTGCCCGTGGGGTCCACGCCCATGACCAGGTCGATGGTGCCACCGTAGCCCTGTCCGGCCATGCGGTAGGCCAGGGCCGTGATCCGGGCGCCCCGGCGTGCCCGGTACACCGTGTTGTGGCCGGGGCGCCCGCCTTCGGCTGCGGCCACGTCCACGGCATCGGCCAGCAGATCGTTGTCGTGCATGGACGCCGGCACGACCTGCGCCAGGGAGCTTTTCAGGTCCTCGGCCGCGCGCGCCGCGATCTCGGCGCTGGTCTGTACGTCTCCCAGGGCCAGCAGAGCGCTGGCCGCCAGGGCGATGCCCCCCAGCAGCACGGCGTGGTAGCCCACCCATTGGCGGAACCCCGCGGTCGGCGTCTCGGTGCTCACGGCCGGCGCTCCGGCTTGTCCGGTGGCACGACCTGCACCGGGAGCGCTTGACCCCGGCGGGTGCGGCCGTAGATCCGCGGTCGTGTATAGCGGTCGATGACCGGGGTGAGCGCATTCATCAGCAGCACCGCGAAGCCCACCCCTTCGGGAAAGCTGCCCCAGGTGCGGATGATGAAGACCAGCAGGCCGCAGCCCGCGCCGAAGATGATCTGCCCGGGGGAAGTGCTGGGGGACGTGACCAGGTCCGTGGCGATGAAGAAGGCCCCCAGCAGCGCTGCACCGGAGAATAGATGGAACAGGGGGTCGGCGAAGCGCTCGGGCGAGGCCAGATGGAACACGCCCGAGACCAGGGCCAGGGTCCCCAGCATGGCGGCGGGGATCTGCCAGGTGATGGTGCGCCGAATCAGCAGCCACAGCCCCCCGGCGAGCACCAGCAGGCCGGAGGTTTCGCCCAGGCTGCCGCGTACGTAGCCCAGGAAGCCGTTCATGGGGGAATAGAGCCCGGGCAGGGACTGGCTCAGGGTCAGGCCCTGGCTGAAGGCGGTCTTCACGTGGCCCAGGGGCGTGGCTCCCGCCACGCCGTCCACGCCGGGAATGCCGATGAAGGTGATGCTCAGCCCTTGCACAAAGCCCGGGGACGGCTCGCTCACCAGCGGCTGCACCGCCGGCCAGGTGGTCAGCTCCACCGGGAAGGCGATCAGCAGCATGATGCGCGCGAGCATGGCCGGATTGAACAGGTTCTGACCCAGGCCGCCGAAGATCTGCTTGCCCACTACGATGGCGAAAGCACTGCCCAGCACGCCCACCCACCAGGGTGCCCACGGCGGCAGCGTCATGGCCAGGAGCCAGCCCGTGAGCAGGGCCGAGCCGTCCAGCAGGTACTTTGCGATCGGCTTGCCGGCCACGGCCAGGGAGGCGGCCTCGCTCAGCACCGCCGCCAGGACGGTGACGGCGAACAGGTTCAGCGCCGGCCAGCCGAACAGCCACAGGCCCCATGCGGTGGCCGGGACCAAGGCGATCATCACGCTCAGCATGATGCGGGCGGTGGACGCCCGGGCATGAGTGTGGGGCCCGGCGATGGGGGCGGGGCGGCTCACGCGCTCACCTCCGTCTCGGTCGATTCCTGCGCCCTCTGCGCCTCGCGCTCGGCGCGCCGGCGGGCGGCGGCTTCGGCTTTTTCCTGCTTGATCCGTGCGGCCCTTGCGCTGCGTGCCTCGGCGAGCTTGCGGGTCTCGTGGCTCTTGTGCTCGGCACGCTGGCGGGCGGCCAGCTCGCCCTTGGCATAGTTGAAGTAGTGCACCAGGGGGATCCCGGCGGGGCAGACGTAGGAGCAGGAGCCGCAGGCGATGCAGTCCACCAGCCCGTAGGACACCGCCCCCTTGAGATCCCCGCTGC
Organism: uncultured Ectothiorhodospiraceae bacterium; assembly: GCA_964461215.1. GTDB lineage: Bacteria > Pseudomonadota > Gammaproteobacteria > JAABTG01 > JAABTG01 > CAYWTP01. The sequence goes on from CAYWTP010000090.1 coordinate 10,346, forward strand.
GCGTTCTGGCCGCCATCTCCAGGGGCATGAGGCCGACCGGGCAGGCGGCCACGCAGCGGGCGCAGCGGATACAGGGACCGGGCTGGCTGTCCCGAACCTCCCGGCCCGAGAGGGCCAGGATCCCGCTGCTCCCCTTGACCACCGGTACGCGGGGGTGGGGCAGCACCTGGCCCATCATGGGGCCACCCATGACCAGGCGCGCCGGATCCTCGGTGAAGCCCCCGCAATGGGCCACCAGGTCCGCGATCAAGGTGCCGATCGGAGCCTCCACATTATTGGGCTCGGCCACGGCACCGCCGGCCACGGTGATGATGCGCGAGACTAAAGGCCTGCCGCTGCGCAACGCCTCGTGCACGGCATGGGCGGTACCTACGTTGTGGACCAGCACGCTCACGTCGCTGGATAGTCCGCCGGCCGGCACCTCGCGCCCCGTCACCGCCTGGATCATCTGCTTCTCGGAGCCCATGGGGTAGCGGCTGGGCACCACCGCCACGTTCACCTCGGGGAACGGGGTGCAGGCCCGCTGCACGGCGGCGGCGGCCTCCGGCTTGTTGTCCTCGATGGCAACGATTGCGCGCGGGGTGCCAAGCCCGCGGAGCATGATCCGCACTCCGTCCACGATGGCGTCCGGGCGCTCGCGCATCAGGCGATCGTCACAGGTCAGATAGGGCTCGCACTCGCCACCGTTGATGATCAGCGTGTGAATGGGATTCTTTTGCCCCAGGCGCAGCTTGACCGCCGAGGGAAAGGCGGCGCCACCCATGCCCACGATCCCCGCCGCGCCCACACGGGCGGCAATCTCCTCCGGCTCCAGGGAGAATGGGTCGGGTGGTGCTTCGATGTCGATCCAGCGGTCCTCGCCATCGGTCTCCAGAGTGATCGTCAGCACCGGCAGACCCGAAGGGTGGGGGGCCGTGAAGTCACCGATGGCCTTGATCCGCCCGGAGGTGGGCGCATGCACGGGAGCCGAGACGGGGCCTGCGGAGCGGCCCACCAGCTCACCTCTCAGCACCGGCTGGCCCACCTTCACCACCGGCTCGGCTGGTGTTCCGATGTGCTGCAGGAGGGGCACGAACAGACGCTCGGGCAGCGGCACGCGGCCGATGGGCCGGTGGGCCGTGTGCTCCTTGCGGCCCTCGGGATGCACCCCGCCGCGGAAGCGAAACAGCTTCGTAGTCATATGGGAACCGTCCCGCCCGGGCAGGGACTCACGCCGCCAGCGCCGGCTTGGGCCAATACCAGGTACGCAGGGTCACCGGCACCGGGACCATGATGACGGTCTCGGTGGGGCACACCTCGGCGCACTTGCCGCAGCCGATGCAGGCGTCGCGCACCACCCCGTGTAGCTGCTTGGGACCACCGACGATGGCGTCCGTGGGGCAGACCTTGAAGCATTTGGTGCAGCCGGTGCAGTCCTCCTCCCGGATGCGGGCCAGCAGCGGCTGCTGGTCCTGGACCCCGGATAGGTCCACCGCGACCCCCAGCTTGGCCGACAGCTCCTCGGCCAAGGCCCGGCCGCCTGGGGCACAGACCGTCAAAGGCGCCTGGCCTGAGGCGATGGCCGCAGCCGCAGGGCCGCAGCCCGGATACCCGCACTGGCCGCACTGGGAGCCCGGGAGCAGGACTTCCACCTCCGCCGCCAGGGGATTGCCCTCGACCCGAAAACGCTGAGCCGCCACGGCCAGACCGAAGCCCAGGCTGAGGCCCATTAGCGTGAGGCTGATGATGGCCGCGAACATATTGCGTGTCCCTCCAGTTGCGTGTCGTTTACTTCCCCGTGGGCAGCCCGGAGAAGCCCATGAACGCCATGGACAGCAGCCCCGCCACCACGAAGGCGATGGGCGTACCCGCAAAGGCCGCCGGCACGTTGGCCATGGCCAGGCGCTCCCGCAGACCGGCGAAGATCACCATCACCAGGGTGAAGCCCAGGGCCGAGCCCATGCCGTAGAGGGCGCTGTGCACAAAGCCGTTGCCCTGCTGGACGTTGAGCAGTGCCACACCAAGCACGGCGCAGTTGGTAGTGATGAGCGGCAGAAAGATCCCCAGGAGCTGATAAAGCACGGGACTCGCCTTGCGAATCACCATCTCGGTGAGCTGTACCACCGCGGCGATGACCAGGATGAACGA
>CAYWTP010000091.1:0-12140 GCA_964461215.1 uncultured Ectothiorhodospiraceae bacterium
AGAGCCCTGTAGTCGGCAAATGCCTCCTCCAGGAAGCGGGTGTAGTTCTGGACATATTGAATCGGTGAATTGATCTCTTGGGCGATGCCCGCCGCGAGCTGACCGATGGACTCGAGCTTCTGCGCCTGCAGGAGCTGAACCTCCAAGTTCTTCCGATCGGTGATGTCCAGCAGCAGTCCATCCCATACCATATCGGCCCCGTCGCGGCTCCTGGGAAGCGCTGCGCACAGCACCCACTTCGTTCCCCCGTCGTCCTGAATGATCCGGTACTCCACATTGACGGCGCTGGCCGTCTTCCCCGATCGGGCCATGGCGTCCTCCAGCGCCTTGACGTCGTCCGAATGCACCGCATGGAACAGTCGCACGACGTCTTCGCGGTCGTCCTGGCTTGACCCAAGCAGCCGTGAAGTCCCCTCACTGATGAACGGATAGCTGACGTCCCCGTTCGAGTCGACCAGCCGCTGGAAGATGATGCCGGGAATGTTCCGGGTGATCCCGACTAGGTGGCGGTTGGCTTCCTCGGCTCTCTGCTTCTCGTTGACGAGGGCCTCTGTCGATTGGCGCATGGCGATGCCCAGGCCGAGAATGTCGGCAACCCGCTTGAGGAACGTCTCTTCGGACTGGGCGTAGGCATGGCCATGGGGGACGTACAGGACTATCACACCCAGCACCGTGTCCCCATGCATAATGGGCACGCTATAGTGACCGTGCTCGGTCATGCCCGGAAACGTCACTTCGTGCCGGTGATCGACGCAGTCGGCGAATACGACCTTCCGGCTCATGGCCGCGCGGCCGCACAGGCACCTGCCGTAGGGGATGATTCCGCACAGGTCCAGCAGGTCCTGCGGGAGATTGTGCGTTGCAACGAGCCTGAGCCGAGCCTCTTCCTCGGACCCCGAAAGGAAGATACCGCCCTTGGGCAGGAGTCCGAGCCAGTTCACGCCACCCAGCGTCAGCTCCAGTGCGCGTTCGAGATACTCCTCCATCGGCAGCGAACCGAGAGACAGATGCAGCAGCTTGCCGCCGGCCTGCTCCTCCTGGGCGGCCCGCTGGACCCCGTCGGCGAACCGGTTGAAGCTGGCCGACAGCAGCGCGGTCTCGTCGGTGCCGGCGACCGCCAGGCGGCGGGTGAAGTCCCCCTTCGCGGCTGCGACCTCCTCCATGAGCTGCACCACCCGGTTGACCGGGCGGGTGATTGCCAGACCGATGGCCCACGCCAGCAGGATGCCGCTTGCCAGCCCGACGAACAGCACCCCCTGGACCACCCTGATGGTGTGGCTGGTCCGTGCGATGAGGTCCTCGGTGGTCGCCTGGATCACTGCCGACTCGGTGCTGACCAGCCGCCTCAGCCTGGCATCGGTGTCGTTCACGAACGGTCCCAGCTTCGTCTCCAGCAGTAGGCTGTCCCTGCGCCAGCCCTTACCGGTGTGGACATCCAAGAGGGTATCCAGGCGCTGCTTGAACTCGTCGAGCAGAACGCCTAGCCGTTGCGTCGCGTCCTGCTCCTCGAGCGTCAGTATCCCGCCTTGGGCTTGAATGCGGGTCAGCGTTTTCTGCGCCAGGACCAGGTGTAGCCGCAGGTCATGCGGGGGGCTGGGGCCCCGGAATGCCAGGTAGCCGCGTATCTCGCTGATTAGGCGCGACCAGTAGTAACGCATGTCCTCGACGGCCATCAGCAGGGAGCGCCTCACCGGGGTGACGGCCTGCGCCTGCTCGGAGACGAGCATCTGCTGTGTCAGTTCGAGTATCTCCCGACTGATGGGATTGAGGTTCGCATTCGCATAGGCCAGACCCGGATATGCCAGCTCGTCATTGTCGGCCACCTTAAACAGCTCGTCACCCAGGGCGCGGAATTGCGCGAGGCCTTGCTCCAGATCCTCCAGAGGTCTTTCCGCGCTCTCGTGGGACGGGTCGAGGCTCGCGTGCTGGATCTGCTTCAAGGTGGCCAGCGCATCTGATTGCGTCGCCTGGAAGCGCTCCTTGTATGCTGCGTTGTGGGTAGCCAGGTAGAACCCCAGTGCGGTCGCCGAGTCATCCAGAGTGTCCTGCAGCCGAGTGAAGAGCGTCTCGACGGGGCGCCTGTCCCTGGCGATCTCGGTGAGGCTCTGCTCCATCCTGCCCATGTTGAATAACGCCTGGAGGGCGATGAAGAGCAGAATTGCCAACAGCAGGCCGAACCCGACCCACACCTTGGTGGCAATCTTCAGTCGGGAGAATGAACGCTCCATAGCGGCTCCTACTGTCTGGAACTAGTCGTGGCGCCGGACGATGACGCTTCAGGGGCGCCCTGCCTGCGGGCTCACCGACCGGCCGTTACCTTGCATCGTGGCCTTCGGTGGCCTCGATGCCCGTTGCGGGCAGGGCGGTGGATGCCGGTGCCCCATGGGTCGATATGTCTTCGTCCAGGGCATCGATAGGCTGCGGGCGCGCCAGGTAGTAGCCCTGGGCGTAGTCCACCTGAAGGGCCTCCAGGTACCGCAGGCTCTCGGCATTCTCGACGAACTCGGCAATCGTCCTCTTGCCCAGCACCCGCGCTACCTCGCTGATGGACTTGACCATGGCCCGGTCGACCTCATCAACGTCGATCTGCTTCACGAACATGCCGTCGATCTTCAGGAAGTCCACCGGCAGGTTCTTCAGGTAGGCGAAGGAGGACAGGCCGCTGCCGAAATCGTCCAGGGCGAATCGGAAGCCTTCCGCCCTGAGGTCCCGTATGAACCGGGTCGCGGACTGGAGCTGGGCGATGGCCGCCGTCTCCGTCACCTCGAAGCAGATCTTCTGCGGCGGAATCGACGACCGACCGACGGTGAGGCGGATGAAGTCGAGCATCTCCCTGCTGCCCAGTGAGTGCCCTGAGAGGTTGATGGAGCATAGGGCCAGGCGCTCCCGCGGCCGGGGGTGGGCATTCAGCCACTCGACGGCCTTGCGTATGACCCAGCGGTCGAGTTCGGGAGACAGATAGTAGTGCTCGGCCGCGGGCAGGAAGGCGCCGGGTGGGATCAACTTCCCGCGCTCATCCTGCATCCGGATGAGTAGCTCATAGTGATCGCCCTGCTCGGTCGAATTGCCGACGGGAACGATGAGCTGGTGGAAGAGCCGGAAATGGTCCTCATGCAAGGCACGCTGAATCCGTCCCAGCCATTGGGTCTCGTTGAGTCTGCTCGTCATCTCGGGGTCACTGGGACCGCTGACGTGGAGCACGTTCCTGCCTCTGTCCTTGGCCACGTGGCATGCGGTCTCCGCGGCGCTGAGCAGCGCGGCGACGCCCTGGTGCGCCTGGGTCACCGGCACGATGCCGATGCAGGCACTCACTTCCACGAGATTGCCTTCCCATTCGAACGGCATGGCCCGCAGGGCGTCGCCTATGCGGCGAGCGATGGCGCTGGCCTTCTCCAGGGGACAGTCCACGAGCAGCAGCCCGAATTCGTCGCTGGACAGTCGTCCGAGGATGTCCGCCGTGCGGCACTGGAGTGCGAGCAGGCTTGCGGTGCGGCGCAGGAGCTCATCGCCCGCCACGTGTCCGCAGGTGTCGTTGACAACGTGAAAGTGGTCCAGATCCAGGTGACACAAGGCGTGCTCCCCGCCCTGATGGCCGACCGACTCATGGAAGGAGCGGATGTCCCGTTCGAAGGCCTGGCGGTTGCGCAGACCGGTCAGTGCATCATGGCGAGACTGGTGCGTGAGCTTGTCCGAAAGATCCGCCAGCTCGGCCATACTGCTGGCGAGCCGGTCACGGCCTTCGACCGCGGCACGGTACCGCGCAATCCCCTCGCGCAGGGCATCGGCCATGGTCTCCATGCTGCACGGCTTGTTTAGGAACTTGAACACGCGCCCTTCGTTCACCGCATCCACCGCGGTCTGCTGGTCTACGTTTCCGGTGAGCATGACGCGTACGGTGTCCGGCGCGGCCCGACGCAGCGCTCTTAGCAGCTCCATGCCGTTCATCTCCGGCATGCGCATGTCGGAGACGATGACGGCGTACGGGCCGTGGGAGGCGATCATCTCCAGTGCGCGCGAACCGCCCTGGGCCACGTCCAGGGCAAAGTGTCTGCGCAAAGCCCGCTGGTAGGCGCGCAGGACGTTGGCATCATCGTCGACCAGGAGGATCTTCTCGCTCACGGGAATACGCTTGCGTTGTCCGTGCTGCGCAGGGCCTGCCACGCGGGCACCCGGTCCGCCAGATTGATGCGCTCCAGATACTCGGTGTCCAGGCAACGGTCGGCCTGTGCAATAGAGTCGGCGGCGTGAACCGCAGTCAGAGGACAGAACGCATGGGGCGGCAGGGCCAGCGGACTGCGGTGAAATGCGACGGCCTCGATGACGGAGCCCGGAAGGGCCCACAAGCCCAGCAGGTAGGCCCCCAGGGCGCCATGGCTCGTGCCCACGACCTCCTCCTCGACCTCGCCCCAGTCCGATTCTACGTTGCGTACCAGGGCCTGGATGCGCGACCACTCGTCGGGTAGCTCGAAGGCGATGATCAGCTTGCCGATGTCGTGGAGCAGCCCCGCCGTGGTACAGTCTTCCACCGTAGCCTTGGCGGCACCTTCGGCGGTGGCGATGCTGCGGGCGAGCTGTCCGACGGCAATGCTGTGGTCCCAAAGTCGGGGGAGCGAGAAGGCCTCGGGTCCGGAGGGCCTCGCTTCGTACTGGCAGAAGATGCCGGCCGACAGCATCAGGGACTGTACGGTATCCAGTCCGAGGAAGGTGACCGCTTCGGTGGGGTTGGTCATATGCCGGCCGATACCGAAGAAGGCCGAGTTCACGAGCTGCAACAGCTTCGCGGTCATGGGTGGGTCTTTGGCGATCGTCTCGCCGATCTCGCGCGCCGTGACGCCCTCGTCCCGCAGGCGTCCCGCCAGCTCCTGGTAGACCGTGGGCAGGCTGGGTAGGGAGCTCATTCCGGCCACGAGTGCTTGCAGGCGCTCGTCCTGCAGGAGGTCGCGCAGGGACAGCGCTCTGGTCAGAGTGTCCTTTAGGGTTTGCGCGTCGCAGGGCTTCGTCAGGTACTGGTGGGTCGAGCCCAGCAGCTTCCGGGGTGTGTTGTCCTCCGCTTGTCCGGACAAGATCATGCGTATGGTCCAGGGATAAAGACGGGCCATCTCACCGAGCAGGGCAACCCCGCTCATGCCGGGCATGCGCATGTCGGCCACCACGGCGTCCAGGCGGGTGGTCCGGGCGAGTTCCAGGGCTTCCTGCCCGGAGGAGGCGAAGAACAGGTCCCAATGGCCGCGCTGACTGCGCAGGGATCGGCGCAGCCCATTCAGAACGGCCGACTCATCGTCCACGAACAGAATGCGTTTGTTCACACGCAGCTTCTCCGTGCGCAGCGACGGCCCTACGGCGGGCGACTTCGGCTTGACCCCTGCCGTCCAGGGCTGGTGAAGCGTAGAGCTAGGTTGGGGGGCAGCGCACAAGGCGACGCAGTCGCTCGTATCGCATGCATCGGGTCTTCCGACCGACCTCCTCGCGGCTCAAGATGCCGCGCTCGTTTACACTGTCTCGGCAGGCAGCGGGAAACATTGAGCCCCTGTGGCCGACGGGACGCGTTGGCCGCATGTGGAAGAGTGCTCACCCAGTGCGCAGGTGCAATCGCACGGCCACCGCACTGGTTGCCGGATCTCAGCTAGGCGCCTGGTTCATGGTGAAGATGGCGAAGCCCGTCTGGGTGAAGAAGCTGAATGGCGTGGCTCACCCACAACCAAAAAAAAGCCCGTCGCGGACAGCGACGGGCTAGAGAGTTAACGCATGGCGAAAAGCCGATTCGGTAGACCGCCAAGCTGGAGCTGCACCCTTAGCCCCAATGGTCGGTGGAAACACCGTGCTCGGACGTGCACTATTATGGGGATCCTCGGACTATCTTCCTTGATCTAGCTCAACAAAGGTCCAGGATCACCCACCAGCCAACGCCCGCTACTCGCTCTTTGGCGCCACCGCGTTCATAGCCTTGTGCTCCCGCTCGGCCAGGATCTCTATGACCTTGATGAGGTTCTCGAAGCTGCCGGCGCTGCTGCCCGAGGCGCGGTACTTGCCGTTGATGATGACGGAAGGAACGCCGTTGATTCCATATTCGCGGGTCATGGTCACCGCCCGGCGCACGCGTGCCTGCACGGTGAACGAACCCCAGGCCCTGTTGAAGTCTTCCTTCGAGACCCCTTCGGAAACGAACAGGTCCATGAAGTCTTCCTTGGTGTTCATGGGCCGATGTTGCACGTGAATCGCGTCGAAGATGGCTCCGTGCATCTTGTCCAGGACCCCCAGAAGCTGGGCGGTGTAATACGCTCGGGCGCCGGGCAGCCAGGAATCGCGGAACACCGCCGGCATACGCACGAACTCGACGTAGTCCGGCTTGTGCTCCAGCCACTGCTTGAGATAGGGCTCGAAGTGATAGCAGTGGGGGCACCCGTACCAGAACAGCTCCAGGACCTCCACCTTGCCGGGATCCTGGGTAGGCTGAGCGGGGGCGACGGCCTCGTAGCGTCCTTCAGCCTGAAAGGTCGAATCCTGCCCACCGGCTGCGGCGTGCGCAATACCCTGGAACATCAACAGAAAGGCCAGGAGGACTGTATGGAATCTTGTCATTTTGGGACTCCGGGATTGGGCGGTATCTAGGCCTCCAGGCTAACGGAGCGCCTGCCATAAATCATCTCTACGACTCGTTGCGCAGGGCTAAGTTCACGCCGGGGGCGAGCGAAAAAAAGGGTGGCCGGTGGCCACCCTCTTGATTTGAAACGTGACACATGCCGCAGCCTGTATGGATCCGCTGTGGCGCCGAGGAGGAATGCGGACTCTAGTGCAAACCGGACACGTACTGCGCGAGCGCCGTGATGTCGGCATCGGAGAGATTCGCCGCCGCGCGGGTCATCATCTCATTTGGATCATTGCTGCGCTGGCCGCTGCGGAAGGCCTTGAGGGTGCTCGCGGTGTACTCTGGGTGTTGGCCCGACAGCGCCGGAAACTTTGCCTGGGGGTTACCGGAGCCGTCGGGCTCGTGACAGGCCATGCACGCCGGCACACCCTTAGCCGCAATCCCGCCGCGGAAAATCTTCTTGCCGCGATCCACGTACTTGGGCTCGGCGGCTCCAGGCGCCGGCTTCTGGCTGGAAAAATAGGCCGCCAGGTCAAGTATGTCCTGGTCGCTCAGAGGGGCGGCCATTCCGCTCATGGTCGGATTGCTTCGCGCTCCGGATTTGAAATCGTGGAGCTGCTTGACCAGGTACCCGGCATGTTGGCCGGCCAGCCTTGGAAACTGAGCGGTGGTGCTGTTACCGTCGGCACCGTGGCAGCCCGCGCAGGCGGCGGACTTGGTCTTGCCTGCGGCTGCGTCACCAGCCGCATGGACGCTGCCGGCGGCCAGGGCAAGCAGCGCAAAAACAGGTACGAGGAATGTTCTCATAAGTGGCATCAGTCCTTCACGTGCTGACGACTCCGCCAGCGGGCGGATGAAATAAAGAGCCCCGCCCTCCGGCGGGGCCCGTCCATGTTCCGGCAGCTATTTCTGGTGCTGGCTCGAGAAGTAGGCGGCCAAGTTCTCGATATCGGCATCGCTCAGCGGCTTGGCCATGGGGCTCATCACGGGGTCGGTCCGACCACCGGCCCGGAAGGCCTTGAGCTGCTTGATCAGGTACGCTTCCTTCTGGCCCGCCAGATTGGGGTAAATAGGCACCATGCTATTGCCGTCGGGCCCATGGCAGCCGGCGCACACGGCGGACTTGGCCTGGCCTGCGGCAGCATCACCCGCCTGGGCAGAGCCCATCAGGCCCATCAGAGCACATGCCAGGGTTACGGCTACAAATTTGTTCATTGGTTGCTCCTGTACACAAGGGACAGTGGAAAAGCCACGCGCGACACACTATGCTGCGTGCCTTAGAATTCAAGAACGTGCTTATATACCAAGACTCGAAGCCGCGGTCAACTTTAGACCGCCCAGCCCCGCCGGGATCCGGGCGCCCATGACCTTGGCGGCGGCACTGCGTGATATACGGTTCCTGGGCGGCGCGGTGCGGCCCGACCAGCTCCCTGCGGACCAAGGATACGAGGTGGCGTTCGCCGGCCGTTCGAATGCCGGAAAGTCCAGTGCGCTGAACGTCATCACCGGCGTACGGTCCCTGGCCCGCACCAGCAAGACGCCCGGGAGAACCCGGGAGATCAACTTCTTCGCCGTGGACGCCATGCGCCGCCTGGTCGATCTGCCCGGCTACGGCTACGCAAAGGTCCCCGCGGCCATGCAGCGCCAGTGGGCGGAAACGGTGGACCGGTACCTGGAGACACGGAGCAGCCTGCGGGGCATCGTGCTGGTGATGGACGTGCGCCACCCCTTCACCCACTTCGACCAACGCCTGATGGCCTGGGCCACCGCCGCCGCCATGCCGGTACACCTGCTTCTGACCAAGGCCGATAAGCTCTCCGCGGGCCGTGCCAAGACAACTCTTCTGAGTGCGCGCCAGCACGTGGCCGACAATCCGGAGACCATGAGCGCCCAGCTCTTCTCGGCATTGAAGCGTACCGGCGTAGAGCAGATGCACGCCCAACTGGCCGAGTGGCTGGACTTGCACGAGCCCCAGTAGCACCGCTGCAGCGCGCCGTGTGGCCTGGAAATAAGAAGCCCGGAGCAAATTGCTCCGGGCAAAAAAAGGCCCCGGCTTATCTATCGGGGGGAAGGGACTAAGCCCGGGGCCACAGAAACCCGGCTGGGGAAGCCGGGTGGGGTTCCCGCCCAGGGAGGAGGGCGGGGAGCGCACGTCCTGCGCTCTAAACCAATAGACTCGCGCCTTCATAAAAAGTTTCAAGCAAAGACGCACACACGCGAAGCGGTCTCGCAGGCTTGCTTCGAAGGGCTAGTCCAGACGCCGCAGGGCGCTCGGATGCCGGACGTTCAGGCGCAGTTCGTCGCGCCCCGGGTGCAGCCAGCCACGGACCAGAACGCGGTGGCCCCGCAGGCGGCGCAGCGAAAGCTCCTTGAACCATGGCAGATCCGCCTTGTCGATGCGCACCGCCAGGCGCCCCTTCAGATTCAGCCAGAGCGCGTGGCGGCTCTCTCCCACCCGCTGCACCAGGCCGGAGACGATGCGGTAGCCATGGGCGCGCGCGGGTAGATCCGCAGCCTCCACGGCCTGATAGCGCGACAGCCGCCAGAGACCCCGCTGCGCGCGGCGAGCCTTGCCCTCTGCCGCCCTGTAGCACTTCCACGACCACAGGTTGGGCGGTACCACCAGCGTAGTGGCCAGTCCCTGGTCCAGCAGGCTGCGCTGTATATTGGTACCGTCAGGCAGGAACAGATGGGCCAGGGTGCGGCCATAGCGATCCGTGCGCTGAGCATCGTAGCGCAGCCCTACCCAGGGGCTCCCGGCCACCAGCGCCCTCAAGGCGGAGCGCGCCCGTTCGGCGAGGGGCTCGGAATGCTCTCCTTGCTTATGCCCGACTTCGGGCGTGTTGATTCCCAGCAGGCGCAGCCTGCGCCCGTCGCTCAGGCGCACGGTGTCACCGTCGAAGACGAAGCCCACCCGCGCCTGGTCGTCGATGTGGTCCGGTGGGCATTGCTCCGCCCCATGGCACGCACCGGCTGGAAGCAGGGCACAGAGCAGTAGCAGGCGGGCGTGCAGTGCGGCTCGCGGCCGCCGTGGCGAGTCGGCGCCCGGGAGCGCCGGCCTTGGGTTTGCGTCCATGCTGTCCCCCGAGTTGGCAGGGTAAACAAAAAGGCGCCCGGCACGGCGCCTGAATGTGGATGAGTGCTATTGGCTTGTGCTTGGTAAACGCTCAGCTCATGCCATACTTGCGACGGAATTTGTCTACGCGGCCGGCAGTATCCACAATCTTCTGCTTGCCGGTATAGAAGGGATGGCATTGTGAGCACACTTCCAGGTGCACATCGTGGCCGGCAGTCGAGCGCGTCTTGAACGTATTCCCGCAGCTACACGTCACCGTGATCTCTTCGTACGCCGGATGTATGCCAGCTTTCATCGCTAAGCCCTCGTGGCGGCACCTGTTGCCGCAACCATGCAGGGAACTCCCCCGCCTCGAAATCGGCCGGGTAGGATACAAGACTTCGCTGGAGCTGGCAAGCACCCCTCAGGCGTCGGGGTCAGGTGTCCTGAAGGGCAGAATGGCGGCCGAAGGGGCCTCCTCCGGCGCATCGGCGTCGTCGACCGGCCGGCTAAGGGCCTGTACGGTCTCCAGCAGACCCCGCTCACCCAGAACCTTGTCCCACATCATGCTTGACAGCCGCAGGCAGGCAGCCAGGGGAGTGCCGGCCCGAGCCCGGATCTGATCCACCTGCCACTGCAACCCCCGCAACCGGTGGCGCAGCGCCGGCGGAGCGCCGGCGATGAAGGCCTCGATGGCCTGCGCCCGCACCTCTTCGAAGCGCTCCGGGTTCTCCCGCGCCAGCCGGTACCAGTAATCGAAATCGAATTCAGGTGGTTGCCATTCGGGCATGGGTCATTCCGGCCTTACCCAATTCTACCTCGTCACATCGACCGATCCGGCCCGCGCCGTGGGAAGCCCGCGCCACGCGCCGTTTCAAGCCTACGGCAGGTTATCGGCCCTCGGTCGCTGAACTGTTGCAACCACCAACGTCGTTCTCAGCCATGCCACGGAGGCGGACAGGGTCGGGGTTGGCTTTCCGGGACCGCCAGATCAAATACCCAGCTCGTTCCAGATGGCGTCCACCCGTTGTCTGACCGCGTCGCTCATGGTGATGGGGCGGCCCCACTGACGCGCCGTCTCCCCCGGCCACTTGCTGGTGGCATCGAGTCCCATCTTCGAGCCCAGACCGGAGACCGGCGAGGCGAAATCCAGATAATCAATGGGCGTGTTGTCGATGAGTACGGTGTCCCGGGCCGGATCCATGCGGGTGGTTACGGCCCAGATCACGTCGGACCAGGAACGCACGTCCACGTCATCGTCGGTGACGATGACGAACTTGGTGTACATGAACTGACGCAAGAACGACCAAACCCCCAGCATGACGCGCTTGGCGTGCCCCGGATACTGCTTGCGCATGCTGACCACGGCCATCCGGTACGAGCAGCCTTCGGGCGGCAAATAGAAATCAATGATCTCAGGGAACTGCTTCTGCAGAATGGGCACGAACACCTCGTTCAGTGCCACCCCCAGCACCGCGGGCTCGTCCGGTGGCCGGCCGGTGTAGGTGCTGTGATAGATGGGCTGGTCCCGGTGGGTAATACGGTCCACGGTGAAGACCGGGAAGGTCTCCACCTCATTGTAATAGCCGGTGTGATCGCCGAAGGGACCTTCCGGCGCCGTCTCGCCGGCCGCGATGTGGCCCTCGAGCACGATCTCGGCGCTCGCCGGCACCTGCAAGTCGTTACCTCGGCATTGGACCAGCTCTGTGCGGGATCCGCGCAGCAGCCCGGCGAAGGCATACTCGGACAGGGCGTCTGGCACCGGTGTGACCGCCGCCAGGATGGTGGCGGGATCCGCACCCAGGGACACGGCCACCGGGATCCGCTCGCGGGGGTGGGCCTGCTGCCAGTCCCGGAAGTCCAGGGCGCCTCCGCGGTGGGGCAGCCAGCGCATGATCACCTTGTTGCGGGCGATGACCTGCTGGCGATAGATGCCCAAATTCTGGCGCGGTTTGCGTGGACCGCGGGTGACCACCAACGCCCACGTGATCAGCGGCCCCGCGTCCCCCGGCCAGCAGGTCTGGAGCGGCAGCCACGCCAGATCCACCGCGTCGCCCTCCAGCACATGCTCCTGGCAGGGGGCACGGCTAACCACCTTGGGCGCCATGTTCAGCACCTGCTTGAAGATCGGGAGCTTCTCCCACGCCTCCTTCATGCCCCTGGGCGGGTCCGGTTCCTTGAGCATGGCCAGCAACTTGCCGACCTCCCGCAGGGCCTCGACCGAGTCCTGCCCCATGCCCAGAGCCACGCGCCGCGGGGTGCCGAACAGATTGCCCAGCAGGGGGATCTCGGCCCCCTTTGGCTGCTCGAACAGCAGCGCCGGCCCCCCCGCGCGCAGGGTACGGTCGCAGATCTCGGTGATCTCCAGATAAGGATCGACCTCGCGAGTGATGCGCCTCAGCTCACCGGCCGCCTCGAGCTGGGCCAGGAAGTCCCGCAGGTCCGTGTAGCTCATGGCAGGCCGGGCAGCGAGCCGAGGGTGAACTCGGCGACAACCGG
>CAYWTP010000092.1:0-459 GCA_964461215.1 uncultured Ectothiorhodospiraceae bacterium
TGATCATCTCCAGCGTAGGCAGGCGCCCGCGGACGATGCGATCCTGGCTGGTGAAGTCGTAGGCACTCAGCTCGCCATCGGGTCCGGTGCGGTCACCATCGGTCTCGATGTCCCCGCTGTCGACGCCGTGCAGAAGGGCGTCAATCTCGTCTTGGGACAGGATGTCGGTGGCGCTCATGGCTACTGCATCACGAAGGAGGTGAACAGCACTGCCTCCACACCGCCGGCGCCCGTTTCCCGCTGCAATACGCTGCGCACCGATTTCAAGGCCTCCTCGCGCAGGGACTCCTTTCCCTGAAGGGTCTTGAGCTCATCGGCCGTCTTGCTGCTGAACAGCAGGACCAGGTTGTTGCGGATCATCGGGCCGTTGCGCTTGATCGACGCCTCGACCCCCGGATCGCGTGTGAGCAGCTCCACCCCGACCTGGAAGTACCGGGTCGGACCCGCGCCTTGCAGGTT